>CANBNK010000058.1 GCA_947371015.1 Acetobacteraceae bacterium
CTGGGCGAGTATTTCGGCGTGCTGACCGATGCCGTGGTCAGCCATGGCGGGCTGGTCAATGACTTCATCGGCGATGGCCTGCTGGTGCTGTTCGGCGCGCCGATGCATCAGCCGGACCATGCCGACCGCGCGGTGGCGGCGGTCCTGGCGATGGATGACGCGGCCCAGGCCTTCAACGCGGAACTGGCGCTGCGCGGCATCAAGTGGGGGCATACCCGGATCGGTGTGCATACCGGCATGGCGCTGGTGGGCAATATCGGCACCCGCGGCAAGCTGAAATACGGCGCGCTGGGGGATACGCTGAATACCGCTTCCCGCGTCGAGGGGCTGAACAAGTACCTGGGCACCCGGGTGGCGGTGACCGGGGAGACCGCGGCGCAGTGCCGGCGTCAGGCGTTTCGGCCGGTTGGTGACGTGGTTGTGAAGGGGCGGAAGCACGCCATGCCGGTCCTGGCGCCGATTGCCGCCAGCGACCCGCCGGCGCTGCTGGCCGGCTACGCCACCGCCTATGCCGCGCTGGCCGAGGCGAAACCTGGGGTTGCCGAGCTGTTCGCCGACCTGCACCGTGATTTTCCGGGCGATGCCCTGGTGGCCTTCCATGCCGGGCGGCTGGCGGCCGGGGAAACCGGCGTGCTGGTGGTCATGCAGGAGAAATGATAAGGTGGGAGGAAGTTCAATCGCAGGGCAGGGAGTTTGCGCCATGCAGTCAACCCGTCGTTTCCTGGCTTTCGCCGTGCTTGGCGCCGCCGGCCTGATGCCCGCCGTCGCGCGGGCGCAGGCCGATGCCGGCGCCGATGACCTGATGAAGCGCCTGCGTGGCGCGCCGGGCAGCCGTGTCGGCGGGGCGACCCGCGGCATCAAGCGTGACCAGCCGACCGGCACCGCCACGCCGCAGCCGGGAAGCGCCGCCGCGCTGCCCGCGACCACCAGCGCTCCGGCCCGGGTGGCCGGCGCCGCCGGCGGCTGATGTCTGACGGCACCGCGGGGGCGATGCACCTGCGTTTCTGGGGTGTGCGCGGCAGCGTGCCGTCACCCGGTGCCGGAACCAAGGTCTTCGGAGGCAATACCTGTTGCGTTGAACTGCGCTGCGGCCCGCATCTGCTGGTGCTGGATGCCGGCACCGGCGCGCGTGCGCTGGGCGACGCGCTGGTGGCCGCCGGTGGCGCGGTCAGTGCCGACCTGTTCTTCAGCCACACCCATCTGGATCATGTCGGCGGCCTGCCGTTCTTCGCGCCGATCTACCAGAACGGTACCAGGTTGCGCTTCTGGGGCGGGCATCTCGGCCGTGGCGCGTTCGAGGCGGCGCTGGACCGCAGTTGGAGCGCACCGCTGATGCCGGATTTGCGGCGGATGTTCCGCGCGGATTTGCGCTTCGAGGAGTTCCGCCAGGGCAGCGTGCTGCAACCACAGCCGGGGCTGAAGGTGGAGACGGCGGCGCTGCGCCACCCCGGCGGTTGCACCGGCTACCGGGTGGAATGGCAGGGCAAGGCGGTGGCCTATTGCACCGATACGGAACATAAGCCGGGCGACCTGGACCCGCATGTGCTGCGGTTGGCGCGGGATGCCGATGTGCTGGTGTATGACGCGAGCTATGAGGAAGCGGAGTTCGCCTCTCACCTGGGCTGGGGGCATTCCACCTGGCAGCACGCGCTGCGGCTGGCGGAGGTTGCCGGCGTGCGGCGCCTGGTGCTGTTCCACCATGAACCGGGGCGGGATGACGCCGCGCTGGGGTTGATCGAGCAGCAGGCGGCGGCGCGCCGCCCCGGCACCCTGGCGGCGCGCGAGGGCATGCTGATCGAGCTGTAGCGGCGGCCCTTTACCCGCTCGGCCCAGGTTTCAGCCGCGTGCTTCGGCCGTCGTGGCGTCAGCCGCGTGCTTCGGCCAGCGTCCGCAGCAGCCGGTCGAAGCGGTCGCCGGCGAGCGAGACGGTGTCGAGCAGCATGTCGTCCAGCTCGTCGGCCTGCGCCTTGTCGCCGGTTTGCAGCGTGACCTTGCCGCCGCTGGCCTTGCGCTGCTGCGCGGTTCGCAGGCGGTCCGCCAGGAACAGCGCGATGGCCCGGTAGAAGCGCATGCCGAAGCCTGCATCCTCGGCGATCTTCTCGTTCAGTGCGTCCTTCGGCACCTCCAGCACCAGGGCCGGGCCTTCGGCCAGCACGGTGGCGGAAGGCGGCGCGCTATCGACGAAACTCATCTCGCCGAGCATCTCGCCCTGTTGCAGCAGGGCGACGCGGCCGATGCCGTTGACCTCCACCGCCAGGTTGCCCTCGATCAGGATGAACAGGTGGGCGCTGCGCTCCTCCTGGCGAATGATCGCCTCGCCATGGGCGATGCGGCGCTTCGCGCCGACCCTGGACAGCCACTGGACATCCAGGTCGTCCAACTGGCCGAGCATGTAGAGTACCTTGCGCATGCGTTTCCCTTCAGGCCGTCTGCCGGCGGGCCAGGTCCTGGAACAGGCCGGGCTGTGTTTTCAGGTCGGCGAAACTGCCTTGCTGCACCAGGCGGCCATGGTCCAGCACCAGCACCCGGTCCACCCGTTCGATGGTGGACAGCCGGTGGGCGATGATGACACGGGTGAGCGCCAGGGAGGCCACCGCCTCGGTGACGATGGACTGGGTGCGGTTGTCCAGCGCGCTGGTGGCTTCGTCCAGCAGCAGCACGCGGGGCCGCCGGGCCAGGGCGCGGGCGATCATCAGGCGCTGGCGCTGGCCGCCGGAAAAGCTGGTGCCGCCATCCGTCAGCATGGTGTGCATGCCCATCGGCATGGACTTCACATCGGCTTCGAGCCCGGCCAGCCGCACCGCGTGCCAGGCTTCCTCCAGGCTGATCGGACGGCCGCCGCCGATATTCTCGATGATGCTGCCGGGCTGCACCCGCCCGTTTTGCAACACCACGCCGATCTGCCGGCGCAGCGCCACGGTATCCAGTGTCGCCAGGCTGCGGCTGTCGTAGAGAATCTCGCCTTCCTGCGGTTCCTCGAAGCCCAGCAGCAGGCGCATCACGGTCGATTTGCCGCAGCCGGAAGGGCCGACGATGGCGACGAACTCGCCGGGGCGGATGCTGAAGGAGAGCTGGTTCAGCGCCGGCGGCGCGTCCTTGGCGTAGCTGAAGGTGACGCTGTTGAACTCGATGGCGCCGGAGACCGTTCCGGGAGGCTCGCGGTTCTGCCCGGTCTCGGGCACCGCTTCCAGCAGCGGCCGGGCGCGTTCGTACAGCGGCATCAGGCCGAGCATCTGGGTGATGGCCTGGACCACGCTGGACAGCCCGGCGGTGAGCTGGCCAAAGGCGGCGCTGAAGGCGACCCAGGCGCCGAGGCCGAGGTCCAGCGGCGCCGGCGCCGGCGCCAGCGGGTCCAGCGCCAGGGTCGGCAGCGGCAGTTGCAGCGCCAGACCGGCGCCGATGACGAAGAGCAGCGCCATGCCGGCGGGCAGCAGCGCGGCGAGCACGACGCTCTGCATGACGGTGGCGCGGCGCACCGCCAGGAAGGCGTCGCGCTGGGCGCCGAACAGCCGCGCCCACAGCGCGAAGGCACGGTCTGTCGCGGCGGCCACCTTCAGCTTGGCGACGCCGGAGATGGTCTGCAGCACGAAGCCCTCGGCCTGGCCGCGCCGATTGGCCAACTGGCGTTCGCGATGCAGCTGGACCAGCGCCAGGATGCCGCCGACCAGGGTTTGCAGCAGGACGATGCCGAGGCCGGCCAGTGCCAATTCCCGGCTGCAGAACAGCATGACGCCAAGATTGACCATCGACAGCATGCCCGCGAACAACGCGGTCAGCGTGGTGCCGGTCAGCATGCGGCGCATTTCCTGCACCGCCATGGCGCGGTCGGCCAGGTCGCCGGCGGTGAAGCGCTTGAAGAAGCTGGCATGCAGCCGCAACAGGCGGTCGAACAGCGCCGGCTGGCTGTTGAGGTCGAAGCGGCTTTCCAGCCGCAGCAGCAGCAGCGCGCGCACCACGTTGACCGCGGCGGCGCCCAGCGCCGCGGCGACCAGGCCCATGCCGAGCACCGCGATCTGCGCCGTGGCCGAGGCCGGGATGACACTTTCCACCAGCACCCCGGTGGCCAGCGGCACGCCAAGGCCGAGCAGCGAGCCGACCAGCGAGGCCAGCATCAGCTGGCGCGGCAGCGGGCCGCCACCGGCCAGGGCGAAGCGCATCAGCTTGTAGGGGCCGGGGGCGATGTCCGGCATGGTGCGGTAGAGCATCCAGGCCGTGGTGGAGAAGGCCGCGGCGCTCGTGGCATCGACCAGCTGGGAGGTATCGGTGCGCGGATCCCAGGCGCGATAGCGGCCATGGCCCACCGGCAGCAGCGCCACCGCCGTGGCGTCGCCCTGGCGCAGGCCCAGCATCGGGCCGTGGTTGCCGCGCCACCAATCCTCCCGCAGCAGCACGCGGCGGCCGCGCAGCCCGGCCTCGTCGATCAGCGCGTCCAGCCGTGGCGGGCCAGGGGGCAGGGCGGAGAGCGCGCGCGTCAGGTTGAGCGGCGCCTCGCCGATGGCGTGGGCGACGCGGGCGATGGCACGCAGGTCGGCGTCCTCGCCGATCGGCAGGTCCGGCTCCAGCCCGGCGAAGCCGGCCAGCCGCGCCAGGCCACTGGTCAGCGTGCGGCGGGTGGCGGCGGCGCTGCTGTCGAGCTGGCTGGCCAGGGCGGCGACGCGGCGGGCGACGAGCTCCGCGGTGCGGAGCAGCAGCGCCTGGTGCCAGGCGGCGAGCGCGGCTTCCAACGCGGCGGTGCCGAGCAGCGCCTGGGTGGTCTCCAGCCGCAGCCGGCTATCGGCCAGCACCTGCGGCGGAGCGGAGGCGCTGACCGGCAAGGGTGGCGAACCGGGGGTTGCCTGCCGGCCGGCGCCGCCCCGCAACACGCCTTCCTGCACGCTGGCCCACAGCACCTGGTGGCCATGCGCCGCCAGCGTGTTGCCGGCCTTCAGGCTGACCGTACCGGGCAGGGCAAGCTGCACATCGCCCCAGCTGAGTTCGGGGTCGCGGAACACCTCGTCATTGACGGCGATCCAGGCCTCGATCGCATCGGCCTGCGGCTTGCCGGGCGGCACCGGCACGGCTTCGGTGTTGAGGCCACCGACCGCGAGCAGGGTCCAGCCGCCCTCCGGCACCGGCTGGCCCAGGCCGAAGACCGGCATGCCCTGCGCCAGGCGCAGCAGGAAGTGGCGGCGGCCGGCGGGGCGGCCCTGGCGCAGCTGCACCGCGAAGACATCGACATAGCCGGTGTGGACGCGCCACTGGCCTTCGAGGTCGTGCAGGGTGCGCGGGGCGTCGGCGGTCAGGTGCAGCGTGTCGCTCATGGCGCCGCGCTCTCGAACAGGCCGGCATAGGGGCCGGTGGCGGCCATCAGGCTGGCATGGGTGCCGCGTTCCACCACCAGGCCGCGGTTCAGCACCACGATCTCATCGGCGTCGCGCACCGTGGAAAGGCGATGGGCGATGATCAGCGCGGTACAGCCGCGGCGGCGGATGCCCTCGTCGATGCGCTGTTCGGTCAGCGGGTCCAGCGCGGCGGTGGCTTCGTCCAGCACCAGGGCCGAGGGGCTGGCCACCAGCGCGCGGGCAATCTCCAGGCGCTGGCGCTGGCCGCCGGAGAAGTTCACGCCGCCCTCGGCCACCATGCTGTCCAGCCCGCCGGGGCGGATGGCGACCTCGGCATGGATTTCGGCGTCCTTCAGGGCCTCGACCAGCGCGGTTTCCGGCTGGGTGCGGTCCCACAGGGTCAGGTTGTCGCGGACGCTGCCAGCGAACAGGAAGATGTCCTGGTCCACATAGGCCAGCGATGCCGCGCGCAGGGCCGGCGGAATGGTGGCGAGCGGGCGGCCATCCAGCAGGATCTGGCCGGACCAGGGTTCCAGCAGGCCGCACATCAGCCGGCCGATGGTGGATTTGCCGCTGCCGGAGCCGCCGACCAGCGCCACGCGCATGCCAGGTTCCAGCACCAGGTTGAAGTCGCGCACCAGCGGCGGGTCGGCCGGGCTGTAGCCGAAGCTGATGTCGCGGAACTCGATGCGGCCTTCCAGCCGCGGCGCGGAAACCGCCGGCATGGCCAGGGCGGGCGCCGGGGGCGCGCCGGCCAGCAGGTCGTTGATGCGGTTCAGGTCGCCCTGCGCCTGCCGGGCACGCTCCACCAGCGCGACCAGCTGGTTGAACGGGCCGACGAAGCTGGCCATGAGCAGTTGCAGCGCCAGCAGGGAACCGATGGTCAACTCGCCATCGATCACCCGGTAGCCGCCCACCACCAGCACCGCGCCGCTGCCGATGGCGCCAAGCAGCGAGGGCGCCACGCCGACCACGCCGTTGAGCAGCCCGAGCGCCTGCTGCCCGGCCATGGTGCGGGCGTGGTAGCCGGCCCAGCGGGCGAAGGCCTCGCCTTCGCCGCCGGAGACCTTGATGGTCTCGATGCCGACGATGGCGCCGATGGCGGCGCCGGTCATGCGGCCCTGGTCCAGCGAGATGGCGCGGTTGAGTTCCACCGCGCGGCGGCGCAGCACCCGCAGCAGCAGCACATTGGTCAGCGGCACCAGCAGCGCCACGGCGGCGACGATGGGGTCGAACACCGCCATGGCCACGGCATAGACCATCACCGCGATCATGTTGAAGGCGGTGGTGGCGACCTCCCCCGACAGCAGCGAGGAGACGCGGTCGGCGCAGGCCACGCGGGTGGCGAGTTCGCCGGCGTAGCGCTGGTTGAAGAAGGCGAGCGACTGCGCCATCAGGCTGCCCATGACGCGGGCCGAGAGCACCGCGGCCAGCTTGCCTTCCAGCCGCAGCAGGTACTTCTGCTGCAGGTGGACGATCAGGGCACGCAGCCCGCCGGTGGCGATGACCACCAGGCACAGCGGCAGCAGCCAGTCGTTCAGCCGTTGCAGCAGCACCTTGTCCACGAACAGCTTCGACAGGCCTGGCAGCAGCAGGCCGGGGACCACCAGCATCAGGCTGAAGGCGGCGATCAGTGCGACCGCCGGGCGCGAGCGCTGCAACAGCCGGGCGATCTCGCGCAGTGGCTGCGGCCGGTGGCCGCCGGGGATGAAGCCCTCGCCCGGGGTCAGCGCCAGGACCACGCCGGTGAAGTGCTGGCTGAACTCGGACTTGCGGTAGCGCCGGCGGCCACGGGCAGGGTCGTTGACGATGGCGTAGTCGCCGCGAAAGCCCTCGAAGACGACGTAGTGGTTGAAGTTCCAGTGCACGATGGACGGCATCGGCAGGTCCGGCAGGCCTTCCGGTTCCTTGCGGAAGCCCTTGGCCACCATGCCGAGCGAGCGCGCCGCCTTGAGGATGTTGGAGGCTTTGGAGCCGTCCCGGCTGACGCCGCAGAGAATGCGCAGCTCCTCCAGCGGCACCCAGCGGCCGTGGAAGGCCAGCACCATGGCCAGCGCCGCGGCGCCGCATTCCACCGCCGCCATCTGCAGCACGGTGGGCGTGCGGCGGCGGCGGCGCAGCAGGTGGCGCAGCCAGCGTGGCGCCCTCATGGCCCGGTCCTGGCCGTGCGCGGCACGCTACTCACCCGCGCGCGGCCGCCCTGGCAGCGACCGCGCCAGCCGCTGGGCGAAGGGCAGGATCAGGTTGAACGGCGCTTCCTCCCGCACCGTGATCCAGGCGCGCACCGTGGTGCCGCTGGTCAGGTCCAGCAGCGGGCCGTCGCCGGAGGTCCAGGCATAGCCGGTGGAGGTGGTGGCCGGCGTCAGGTCGATGCGGGTTTCATAGGGTGCGCCGGCACCGGCGAAGGCGTTGACCAGGTTCTGGTTCTGCAACTGCGCCAGCATACCCTGCGGGCTGGACGGGAAGGCCGAGACATCCCCCACCGTGCCGAGCATGGTGCCGAACTCCTCCTTCCGCACGGTGGAGGGGGCGAGCCGGGCGGCGAGGCCGCCGACGACCTTCTTGCCGTGCTCGGTCGGCACATAGACCACGGCTTCCAGCCGGCGCCCCTCGGTCTCCACGTTCAGCACCAGCGCATTGGCGGCCAGCAACTGGCCCTCGGCGACGGCCAGTTCAGTGACGCGGCCGGTGGTGGGGGCCAGCACCTGCTGGCTGTTCTCCAGCGTCAGCTTCAGTTCCGCCACCAAGCGCTCGGCGTCGGCGACGGCGCGGCGGGCGTCGGCAAGGTCGCGTTCGGCCTGGGCACGGAATTGCAGCAGCGTGGTATCCAGCTCGGCCAGCTTGGCCTGGTTCTCGCTGACGTCCTGGCGGCCCTGGGCGATGTTGACGCGGACTTCCTCGACCTGGTCTTCCGAGACCAGCCGTTCCCGCCGCAACCCTTCGCGGCCGCGCAGCTGGATATCCAGCCGGGCCAGGCGTTCGCGGGTCAGGCTGACCACTTCGCGATAGGCGCGGCGGCGTTCCTCCGTATTGCTGGCCATTGCGGCGTCCTGCTGGGCGATGTCGGCCAGCCGGCGGGCCAGTTCGGCGCGCTGTTCCTCGGCCGCGGCCTCGGCATTCTTCAGCTTCAGCTCGGCCTCGTCCTGGTTCAGCGTGGCGATGACCTGGCCGCGGGTGACGCGGTCGCCGGGCTTCACCTTCAGGTCGTCAACCGTGCCGGTGGCCGGGGCCAGGGCGCCGATGACGCGGCCGCTTTCGCTGACCAGGATGCCCGCGGCCTCGACCTCGGTGCGGATGGAGCCGAGGAAGCCCCAGGCGAGGAAGGCGGCCAGCACGATGCCCAGGCCGGAGGCGGCAAGCCAGCCCTGCACATCGGCGACGGTGACGAGTTCATCCAGCTGCTCGGGCGAGGCGAGCTTGTCGAGCGCGGACTGCCGGTAGAGGCGAGGTGCCTCGCCCGGTGCGCTCACGGTGCCGGCCCGGGCATGTCCGCGGTGCGGGCCAGCGCGTCGCGCACGTACATCGCCTTCATGCGGTGATAGAACTCCTGCGGGTCCATATCGCCGTTATCTATCACCACATTGGCAAAGAACTGATACTCAAAGAACACCAGCCGGCGGCGCAGCGTGTCCTGGTCGTAGGGCCGGGACAGCAGGTCCATTTCCATGGCGCCGAGATCGACGCAGAAGAAGCTGAAGTCGCGGCCGCATTTCGCCGCCATCTCGGCGCGGACGCCGGACATGAAGCGGTCCAGGTTGGCGGTCTCGGTCGGCGTCAGCCCGATATACTCGGCGCCCTGGGCCATGTTGCCGCTGAGCGCGACGAACAGCTTTTCGCCGTCGGGAATCGGCTCGAAGCTGCGATGGCGGTAGCGGTCGCGCAGCGAGGCCAGGCCGCGCGGGCCGAGTTCCGCCTTGCGGTCCATCACCTGCTGGTACAGCGGCCGGCCATCCGAGACGAAGGACGGGCAGCGTTTGTCATAGACGCTGCGCCACTGCCGCCCCTCGGTGTCAGTGTACACCATATAGCGGAAGTCCCGCAGGATCGGCAGGCAGGGCTGCACCAGGTAGTCCTGGGCGGTATAGACCAGGTGCTCCAGCACCTCCTCGATCCGCGTGGTGCGCAGCAGGCCCTTGCCCTTGGAGCCGTCCTTCGGCTTCAGCAGCCAGGCGCCATTGCCCAGTTCGTGCAGCCGCGGCTTCATCGCCTCGGGGTCGAACGGCTCGGCCGGCACATGGAGGGTGTCCGGCGCGAAGTAGCCGAGTTCCCGCATGAAGCCGACGAAGGCGACCTTGTCATTCAGCAGGGCGACGCGGGGGTCCGACCACAGGTCCAGCACCCGGGCGAAGCGCAGCATCAAGCGCAGCGTCAGCGGGTGCCAGTCGCGCCAGTTGGTGGAGCCGGTGCCGGCTTCCGCCCGCGCGATCTGGCGGCTGCCGAGCCGGCGCATCGCCGCGATCAGCGCATCCACCTCGGCGTCGTTCACCCGGGCCTGGGGCAGCAGGTCAGCGTGTTCGTGCGGCGTCAGCAACGGGCTGGGCGTGCTCACGGGCATCCGCCATTCAAGGGTGCGGCAATCCGCGGCATCGATGCGCTTCCAGGCCTGGGCGTCTTGTTGTTGGGCAGACGGCGGTTACGACAGGCGGTAGGCGGAGCCTCGCCGAGGTGGTCTAGTCGTACATGCTGGTGGGGTCGAAGGCGGGGACGATCGGCAGGTCCTCGACCTCATTGGCCTCGTCATCCGGGTTGTTCTTCTTGCCGCCAGAAACCTGGTCGAGAATGCTGTCGTCGATCTGGTCCAACTCGTTCTCGGACTTGATCTTGCGGATCTGCGTGTTGTCCTCGGCATTGCTGTCGTCGGGCATGCTGGCCTCCTGGCTGCGGTCGGGCGGCAGTCGCTTGGGCTGCGGTGCGTTCATATCGGCGGTTTTCCGGCCTTTGCCTGGGGCATCAAGCGGGGTACGCGGCAGTAATATGAACCGAGGGGCAGGGCCGTCAATCCGCCGCTGACTTTTTTGTAACGTCCGCGGTGCCGCCGCAATCGTCGGCCACGGCCTGGACCGTCCAACTGTTGTGTGGAAGCCTATCGGCAATCAGGACGCGGGGCTTGCGGCGGGATGCTACCGCCGCAAGCCCCGCGCGGGAGGAATATGATGCCGATGACCCGCCGCGGGCTCCTCGCGGCTGCCGCCACGGGCGCGTTTTCCGCGGATTCGCTGGCCCAGCCGGCGGAGGCCTTCCCGACACGGCCGCTCCGGCTGCTGGTGCCCTTTGCGCCAGGCGGGCCGCTCGACATCAACGGCCGGCCGTTGGCGGAGAAGATGGGCGAGGTGCTGGGCCAGACGATGGTGTTTGAAAACCGGCCGGGGGCGAATGGCATCGTCGCCACTCAACAAGTCGCGACCGCCAGGCCGGATGGCTACACGCTGCTCTACAGCACCGGCAGCTTCGTCGGGAACATGGTGTTCTCCCCGGTGCCGCTGCCCTACGACCCCTTGCGCGACCTGGCGCCGGTGACGCTGGTCAGCCGCGGCAATGGCATGATGCTGGTGGGCCGGGCCACCCTGCCGGCCACCAATATGGCCGAGCTGGTGGCACTGGCGCGCAGCAAGCCGGGCGGGCTGACCTGCGCGATGACGGGCATCGGCAACATTACCCATCTCGGTGCCGAGCAGTTCAAGCAGTACACCGGCGCCGAGTTGCTGACCCTGGTGATGCAGGGCACCGGCCCCGCGATCACCGCCATGCTGGGCGACACGGTGGACCTCAGCTTCACCACGCTGCCGCCGGCCGAGCCGCATCTGCGCGCCGGGCGGTTGCGCGCCTTCGGCTACACCAGCACCCGCCGTTCCTTTGGCTTCCCGGAGGTGCCGACCATGCAGGAGAACGGCTTTCCCGAATGGGAACTCATCGGCATGGGCGGGCTGTGGACCACAGGCGGCACGCCGCCCGACCGGGTACTGGCCTTACAGCGTGCCGTGGCCTCGGCAGTGCAGTCCCCCTTGATGCAGCGGTTGCTGCGCGAGGCGGAATCCGAGGCGGCGCCGGTCTCGCCGGAGGAATTCGCCGCCTATCTGCAAAAGGAATTGGCCATGCAGCGCGGCATTGCCGAACGCATCGGCTTCAAGCGGAATTAGGGAACCCAACATGCGCGAAACCCCCGTCCTGATCGTCGGTGGCGGCCCCGTCGGGCTGACCGCTTCGCTGCTGCTGTCGCGCCTCGGCATTGGCAACCTGCTGGTGGAGCGCCACCCCGGCACCGCCGTGGTGCCGAAGGCGCGCGGCATCAACGCCCGCACCATGGAGATGTACCGCCAGCAGGGCATCGAGGCGGAAATTCGCGCCGCTGGCCTGGCGGTGGAGAAGACCGGGCTGATCGTCTGGACCGAAAGCCTGGCCGGGCGCGAGATCGAGCGCCGGGTGCCCGGGCGGTTCAAGCCGCAGAACATGGCGGCGACACCAACGCGCAACGCGCTGTGCGCGCAGGACGACTTCGAGCCGGTGCTGCGCCGCTTCGCCGAGGCCGAGCCGCTGGGCGAGCTGCGTTTCAACACCGAACTCACCAGCTTCGAGCAGGGCGCCGATGGTGTGACCGGCACGCTGGTGGACCGTGTGACCGGCGCCGAGACCGCGGTGCGGGCGCAATACCTTGTGGCCTGCGATGGCTCGCAGAGCCGGGTGCGGCGGCAGGTCGGCGCGAAGATGTTCGGGCGCGAGAATGTCTATGACAGCGTCAACATCCTGTTCAACGCCGACCTGCGGCCATGGATCCAGGACCGACCGGCGGCGCTGTATTTCGTCGAGCAGCCGGATTTGCGCGGCACCTTCCTGACCATCAACGCGCATGACCGCTGGGGCTTCCTGATCCATAGCCTCAGCCAGTACGGCTTCCGGCCGGAGGATTTGACGCCGGAGCGCTGCATCGCGCTGATCCGCCAGGCCGTCGGCGTGCCTGATCTGGAGGTGACGGTGCGCGGCGTCAGTGCGTGGGTGGCGTCTGCCATCGTGGCCGACCAGTACGGCCATGGCCGGGTGTTCCTGGCCGGCGATGCAGCGCATGAAATGCCGCCGACCGGGGGCTTCGGCATGAACACCGGCGTGCAGGACGCGCAGAACCTGTGCTGGAAGCTGGCGGCGGTGCTGCATGGCCAGGCCGGGCCGGCGCTGCTGGAGACCTATCACGACGAGCGCCAGCCGCTGGGCAAGCTGATCACCGAGACCAGCCTGGCCAACTCGCTTTCCATGGGGCGAACGGAGCGGGTGGAGGGCGCCAAGCTGGCGCGGCCGGAGTTCCTCAACGAACAGGGCCTGATCTTCGGCGCGCAATACCAGTCGGCCGCCGTGGTGCCGGATGGCTCCGCGCCGGTGCAGGTGGAAGACCCGATCACGCAATACGCGCCGAGTGCACGGCCGGGCGGGCGAGCGCCGCATGTCTGGCTGCAGCGCGGCGGCGAGCAGATCTCCACGGTCGATTTGTTCGGCCGTGGCTTCGTGTTGCTGGCGGGGGCGCAGGGGGGGGCGTGGTGCCAAGCCTTCGGCACGCTGGACCTGCCCGGAGCGGAAGCCTTCAGCGTCGGTGCCGAGTTGGCCGACCCGGAGACGGCCTGGCCCGCGGCCTATGGCGTTGGCCCCGAAGGCGCGGTGCTGGTGCGGCCGGATGGCTACGTGGCCTGGCGCAGCGCCGCGGCGCAGGAAGCGCCGGCGCGGGTGCTGGGTGCGGCGGTGGCGCAGGTGATGGCGCGGTAGCCCCATGGCACCGGCGTGGCGGCTTGACCGCTCGGCGGTTCCCGCGACGATGGCGGCGACAACGACGAAGGGGAAACGGCCATGGCCGAGATCACTATCCTGGCGAAGGGGCTCGGCTTTCCGGAAGGCCCGGTGGCGCTGGCCGATGGCAGCATCCTGCTGGTGGAGCTGAACGGCGGCTGGGTGACGCGGGTGCGCGCGGATGGCGCGGTGACGCATCTGGGCGCCGCCGGCGGCGGGCCGAACGGCTTGGCCTTTGGCCCCGACGGCATGCTGTACTGCTGCAACAACGGCGGCAGCCGCTACATCCCCGGGCACTTCGCCGGGCAGGGGCCTTCCGCTGACTACGTCACCGGCAGCATCCAGCGGGTGGACCCGAAGACCGGCGCGCGCGAGACGCTGTTCACCAGCGTCGATGGCCGCAAGCTGTCGGCGCCGAACGACATCGTCTTCGACCGGCACGGCGGCTACTACTTCACCGATCTGGGCAAGCGCTACCCGACCAGCCGCGACCATGGCGGGTTGTACTACGTGGCCCCGGGCGCCACCGCGGTGAAGGCGCTGGCCTTCCCGATCCTCAGCGCCAATGGCGTCGGGCTCTCGCCGGATGAGCAGACCGTCTATGTCGCGGATACCGAGAGCGCGCGGCTCTGGGCCTTCGACCTGGAAGCGCCGGGTGTGGTGCGCAAGGCGCCGGCGCCCTCGCCGCATGGTGGACGCTTCGTCGGCGGGCTGCCGACCTTCTCGCGCTTCGACAGCCTGGCGGTGCTGGCTTCCGGCAATATCGCGGTGACGACGCTGGTGACCGGGCAGATCACCGTCTTTGCGCCGGATGGCCGGGTGCTGCAGCAGGTGGCGATGCCCTGCACCCACCCGACCAATATCTGCTTCGGCGGGCCGGACATGCGGACCGCGACGATCACCCTCTCAGGTGTCGGCGAGTTGGCGCAGATGCGCTGGCCGGAGCCGGGGCTGCGGCTGAATTTCCAGCAGTAGGCGGCTCAGGCCGGCTCCTGGTCCCGCTCGGCCATCATGCGCTTGAAGGCCGGGCGGGCGTGGCAGGCCTTCAGCCAGGCGCTGAGCGCCGGCAGGCCCTCGAACAGTTCGGGCGCCGGCAGGGCGTAGCGGATGATCTCCGAGGTGTTGATGTCGGCGACGGTGAAGCGGCCGCCGACCAGCCAGCCGGTGGCGGCCAGTGCCTGGTCCAGCACGGCGAAGGGGGCACGCAGCGCGGCGATGGCAGCCTCGGCCACGGCGGGGTCGCGCTCCGCCGGTGGCTTGCCGACGCGGTTGTACAGCACCTGGATGGTGTGCGGCTCGGCCTCGGTCGCCGCCCACAGCGCCCACATGCCGAACAGCCCGTCCTCGGCGGCATTGGCCGGGCCTAGAGCGCCGCCATGCTGGCGGGCCAGGTACAGGTTGATGGCCAGGCTTTCGTGCAGCACCAGCTCGCCATCCACCAGGCTGGGGATGTGGCCATTGGGGTTCACCGCCAGGAAGGCGGGCGAGCGGGTGTGCAGCGGCGCGTCGGCCGCATCCGGGTTGGCCAGGCGATAGGCCTGCATGACGTCGATGCGCTGCATCGGCAGGCCCAGCTCATAGGCCAGCCAGACGTTGCGGGAGGCGCGGCTGCGCAGGACGCCGTAGAGGGTGAGCATGGCGGATTCCTTCCAGGCGGAGTTTCGCTGGTTATCCGCGATGTCCGCGCGTCCCGGAAGCGGTCATGGCGCGGCGGCAACATCAGTGCGGGGCAGTGGCGCGGCGGCGGCGATCTCGCGTTCCAGCAGGGCGTAGAAGCGGTGATAGGTGGTGGCGAAGTGCTCGCGGTCGGGGATGCCGGGCTGCGCCAGCCACCATTCCAGCGGCTGGCGGCGGGCCAGCGCCAGGCGTTGCTGCGCATGTGCCCAGGCCAGATTGTGGCGCGGGTCGTGCTGGGTCGCATCGGCCTGGATGGCGTCGAACCAGCCCTGGTAGGGGCCAACGAAATCGGCGTCGTAGAAGATCAGCTTCAGATCGGTTTCATAGACTTCGTTCGGGGTTTGCGGCGGGCGGCTTTCCATCAACGCGCCGGCGCGGATGGGCAACTGGTTGAACTCCAGCAGGCCGCGCCGTACCGCCGGGTCGGCATGGATCTCGTAGGGGTCCAGCATGCCGGCATCGCCGACGCGCTGCATCAGGTTGACGAACTCATTGCGCGGCACCGGGAAGTCCAGCACCGAGACTAGGAAGGAGCGCTGCGTCGGCCATTCGCGCCACAGCCCGGCGGCGGCCAGGGCGTTGTGCGCCAGGTGGATGCAGTTGTCCTTGAAGAGGTTCCAGCGGAAGGTCTGGCCGCCATCCCGGTAGGGCGCGTTCTCGGCGTTGAGGAAGCGCACCATGGCGGCCATCTGCGCGCGGTTGACTGGCACCTTGGCGCAGAACCTGCCGCGGCCGAGGCTGATGCCGTAATCCGTGGCAACCGAGATTTGCTGCATCCAATCCTCGCGGCTGGTGCCGGGCGGGATGTTGGCGAAGAACTCGGGGTGGAAGGTAACGCCTTCATACAGGCGCAGCCGCTTCGCTTCCGCCATGACCGCGGCGTGGCCGGCGCGGGTCAGGGGCGCGCCGGCGGGCAGGTTGCCGTTCAGGAAGAAGTCGCGGCCCGGCGTGGCCACCCATTTCGCGCTGGCGAAGTGCGCGTTCATGCTGAGGCCGACCCCATCCGAGGCTTCAGCGCCGGGTTCGTCGCAAAGCTGGATGCGGGTTTGGCCATGCGGGCCGGCGCGGCAGGCACCGTGCAGGAAGAACACCGAATGCCCGCCGATATCGCCGCGAATCAGCGCGGCGGAGCCGGGCTTCTGCAGGATTTGCGAGACCGCGCAGAACTCGGCGAAGTAGCTGTCCAGCGAGGCGACCGGCCCCTGTGGCGTGCCGGGCCGGCTGAAATCGACCATGGCGCAGCCGGTGAGCCACAAGCCAAGGCAGGGCGCCACCAGGCGGCCAAAACGCATGCTGCACCCCTTCGCGGCCGGCAAAAGGCTGCCAGCAGCGTATAGTTAGGGGCGTCTCGGTATTCCCGCCAGGGGCGAGCGGCTCAACCGTAGCGGTTGGGCGGGATGGGAATTCCGAGATTCTCCCGCAGGGTGCGGCCTTCATAGGCGGTGCGGAAGATGCCACGGCGCTGCAATTCCGGCACCACGTAGGTGACGAAGTCCTCCAGCGGCTTTGAGTAGAACGGGAACATAAGGGTGAAGCCGTCGCAGGCACCGGCCTCCAGCCATTCCTGCATCACGTCGGCAACCTTGGTGGCGTCGCCGATGATGAGCTGGTGGCCGAGCGAGGTGCCCATGTAGCGGGCGACCTGGCGGATGCTGAGGTTCTCACGGGCGGCCTTGGCCACCAGATGCGCCTGGCGTGCCTTGGCGGCGTTGCTGACGGGCAGCGGCGGCAGCGGGCCGTCGATGGGATAGGCGTAGATGTCGAGGTCGCCGCAGAGCCGGGCCAGCAGCCGCAGCGCGGTGGCGTCGTCGATCAGCTCGGCCAGTTCGTCATAGGTGCGCTGGGCGCTGGCGTTGTCGGGGCCGGTGATGGCCATGAAGCCGGGCATGATTTTCACATCGTCGGCGCCCCGGCCATGCGCCACGGCGCGGGCTTTCACGTCGCGGTAGAAGGCCTGGCCCTCGGCGAGGTCCGACTGCGCGGTGAAGATCATGTCGGCGCAGCGGGAGGCGAGTTGCTTACCGACCTCCGATGAGCCGGCCTGGGAGATGACCGGCCGGCCCTGAGGTGCGCGCGGCAGGTTCAGCGGGCCGCGGACGCGGAAGAACTCGCCCTGGTGGTCCAGGATGTGGGCCTTGCTGGGGTCAAGGTACTGGCCCGTGCCCTTGTCGCGCGGGAAGGCGCCATCCTCAAAGCTGTCCCAGAGGCCGGCGCAGACATCGAAGAACTCCTCGGCACGGCGGTAGCGTTCGTCGTGGTCCGGGTGGCGGTCCATGCCGAAATTCAGCGCCTCGTCCTCGATCTGCGAGGTCACCAGGTTCCAGCCGGCGCGGCCGCCGCTGATGTGGTCCACGCTGCCAAAGCGCCGGGCGATGGTGTAGGGGTCGCCATAGGTGGTGGTGGCGGTGGCGACCAGGCCGAGATGCGTCGTCATTGGCGCCAGCGCGGCTATCAGCGTGGCGGGCTCGGGGAAGACCTGGCGGCCCATGGCCGGGCGCCAGGGGCTTGGCGCGCCATCCAGCATGGCGCTGCCATTCACCGCCGCTGTGTCCTGGAAGAAGATGCAGTCCAGCTTCCCCGCCTCCGCCACCTGCGCCATGCGGACGTAGTGGGCGAAGGACATGTCGGTTTCCGGAATGGCATCCGGATGGCGCCAGCCGGCGGAATGGCTGCCGGGCGTGAAGAAGAAGGCGCCCAGCTTCAGCTGCCGGCTGGTCATCTGCCCGTCAGCTCCGGCCGGCGCGCTTGGCCACCGCATTCGCCAGCGCGCGGTCCAGCACTTCGATCAGCGTGTCGCATTCGCTGCGGGTGATGACGAGGGGCGGCGACAGGGCGATGGTGTTGCTGTGCCGCGCGCCGCCGCCGGAGCGGCCGACGATGACGCCATTGGACTTGCAGAACTCCACCACGCCGCCGATCAGGTTGGCTTCCAGCTGGGTCTTGCTCTCACGGTCGGTCACCAGCTCGATGCCGATCAGCAGGCCCTTGCCGCGGACGTCGCCGCAGATGGCGTGCTTGAACAGCGTGGCCTTGAGGCCGTCCATCAGATAGGCGCCCATGGTGGCAGCGCGCTGCGGCAGTTCTTCTTCGAGCATGATCTCGATGTTGCGCACGGCGACGGCGGCGGCGACGGGGTGGCCGCCATAGGTGTTGACCTGCATCACCTGGCGCGCGTCGGCGACCTCGCCGAGGAAGCTCTCAAACACGTGGTTCTTCACCACGGTGGCGGCGATGGGCAGGTAGGCGCTGACGATGCCCTTGGCCACCGCCATGATGTCCGGGCTGATGCCCCAATGCTGGTGGCCGAACATCTTGCCGGTGCGGCCGAAGCCGTTGATCACCTCGTCCACGTGCAGCAGCACGTCGTACTTGCGGCAGATGGCTTCGACCATCGGCAGGTACTCATCCGGCGGCACGGCGATGCCGACACCGGACATGATGGGTTCCACGATGACCTCGGCCACGCTCTGCGGGCCTTCGCCGAGGATGGAGTTCTCGATGGCCTGGGCGCAGGCGACCTTGCAGCTGGGGTATTCCAGGCCCAGCGGGCAGCGGTAGCAGGTCGGCGCCGGCACATGGACGAACTCGCCGGCATAGGGCTCGAACTTGCCCTTGCGGTCGCCCATGCCGCCCGCGGCCAGCGTCGCCAGCGTGGTGCCGTGGTAGGCGTAGTAGCGGCTGATGGTCTTGAAGCGGAATTCGCCGGGATATTCGTGCTTCACATACTGCCGGGCGATCTTGAAGCCGGCCTCGTTCGCCTCGGACCCCGAGTTGACGAAGTAGCTGTGGTAGCCGCCGCCCATCAGCGTGTTGAGCTGCTCGGCCAGCTGCGCCGCCGGCAGGTTCATGCCGGTGTGGGGGTAGTAGGCGATCTGCTGCATCTGCTCGGCGGCAACCTGCGCGAGCTCGGTGCGGCCATAGCCGATGTTGACGCACCAGAGGCCGGCCATGGCGTCCAGGTAGGTGGTGCCGTCGGCATCGACGATGGTGCTGCCCTGGCCGCCGGTGACGACCATCTGCTTCTCTTCCAGCGCCTTGTGCTGAACGAGGGGGTGCAGGACGTTGGCCAGATCCTGCTCGACCACCTTGCGGCGGATTTCGGGATCGGGCTGGTTGGTCTGGGACATCGGGGCCTCGGCTGCTGCTGGAGGATTGGGAGCGTAGGGCGGTTGCGCCGTGCTTGTCACGCCGCGCAGATTTGCGGCAGGGCGGCCAGCAGCACGGCGAGGGCGGCGTTGAAGTCCGCCAGTTCCATCGCTTCGTCCGGGTTGTGGCTGCCGCCGGTGTTGCGGATGAACAGCATGGCGCAGTCCACGCCCTGCTGGCCGAAGATCAGCGCGTCATGCCCGGCGCCGGAGGCCATTTCCAGCGCCGGCACGCCGGTTGTGGCGGCGCCAGCGTTCAGCGCGGCGCGCAGCCAGGGCGCCATGCGCAGCGGCTCCACTCGCATGCCGGTGCCGTAGCTGAGCGCCACGCCACGCTGTGCGGCTATGCTCTCGGCACGGACGGCGAGAAGCGCGGCGGCGGCGTCCAGCACCGCCTTGTCCTCGCTGCGGATGTCCAGGCTGAAGCGCAGTTCGCCGGGGATTTTCGTCGGGCCGTGCATGGCCACGGGGGTGTGGAACTCGCCCAGCGTCAGCACAAGGTCGCGGCCGGCGGCTTCCTCGGCCTGCCAGAAGCTGTCCAGCGCGGAGGCCAGTTCGGCGGCGGCCAGCACGGCGTCGGCGCGGTTGGCGCGGGGTTCGGCCCCGGCATGGCCCCAGCGGCCCTGCGCCAGGCAGCGCGGGTGGCGCAGGCTGCCGCGGATGCCCGTGACCACCGCCACCGGGATGCCGGCGGCGGCGAGTTGCGGCCCCTGCTCGATATGCGGCTCGATGAAGCAGTGGATGCGCGCGGGGTGCAGGCTGGCGCGGCCCTGGCGCAGGAAGCCAGGGTCCAGCCCCTGCTCGGCCATGTGCTCGGCCAGGGTGCGGCCGCTGTCGCTGCGACGGACCTCGTCCGGCAGGTGCGCGGGGACGAGGCCGAAGGCGGCGCGGCTGCCCAGGTAGAAGGCGGGGAACCAGCACATTTCCTCCGCCCTGACCGCCATGATGGTGAGGTCTCTCGGCAGCATGGTCCCGGCGGCGCGGAGTTCGGCGCAGGCGGCCAGGCCCATGATCACGCCGGCGGCGCCATCGAAATTGCCACCATGCGGCACGGCGTCCAGGTGGCTGCCGATGAAGGTGGCGGGCAGGCCGCGGTCGACGCCCGGCCTGGTCATGAACAGGTTGCCGGCGGGGTCGGCGAGGCATTCAAGGCCCAGCGCCTCAGCCTCGGCGCGGGCCAGCGCATGGGCGGCGGCCTCGCCCTCGCCATAGCTGGCGCGGCTGACGCCGGGCGGGTCCAGCGAGGCTTCCCGCAGCGCGTCGAACAGGCGAGCCGCCAAGGCGGGGCCTGGGTTGAGTGGCGTCATTTCGGGCAACATGCCGGTTTGGTGGCCTTCATTGGGATCGTGTCGGCCATTATGCCGATTTGGCACGCAAAGTGAATGTGCTCCGGCTCGTTCAGGCTGACGCAGGAGCATCCGCATGACCTTCACCCTTCCTCGCCGTGGCCTGCTGGGCGGCGCCATTGCCGCTGCCGCCTTGCCCTGGGACCTGGCGCTGGCCCAGGCGCCCGCCGGCGGTGGCACGCTGCGCGTGGGCATGACCGCCGCCGCCGTGCCGCTAACCAATGGCGTGCCGGACCAGGGGGCGGAAGGGCACCGCTTCATGGGCATTACGCTGTACGACCACCTGGTGACCTGGGACCTGGGCCATGCCGACCAGCCGGCCAGGCTGCGCCCGGGCCTGGCCACCGAATGGCATGCCGACCCGGCCAACCCGAAGCGTTGGCTCTTCAAGATCCGCGAGGGCGTGACCTTCCATGACGGCCACAAGCTGACCGCGCACGATATCGCCTTCAGCTTCGACCGCGCGCTGAAGAGCGACCACCCGGCCTTCGACAGCCGCGCCAGCGCCTTTGCCCGCGCTCGGGTGCCAACCGTGGTCAGCTGGTCGGCACCGGATGCGACGACCTTCGCGCTTGAAACCCGCACGGTGGACAGCACCATCCCCTATGGCGTGGCCTGGATCGGCATTGTTCACCGGGGCGCCTGGGAGGCGGCGGGACGCAGCTGGGACAACTACCTGGCCAAGGCAGTCGGGTCCGGGCCATGGAAGCTTGAGAGCTTTTCCCTGCGGGAGCGCGCGGTGCTGGTGCGCAACACCAACTACTGGGACGCGGCGCGCATTCCGAAGTGCGAGAAGCTGCTGCTGCTGCCGCTGAGCGAGCCGAATACCCGCGTCGCCGCGCTGCGCTCCGGCCAGGTCGATTTCATCGAGGCGCCGCCTTCCGATGCCGTGCCGCCGCTGCGCACCGCTGGCTTCGAGATCGTCACCAACCAGTACCCGCACAACTGGACCTGGCAGTTCGCCACCGCCGAGGGCAGCACCTGGCATGATGTGCGGGTGCGCCGCGCCGCCAACCTGGCGATCGACCGCAAGGCGATGAAGGAGATGCTCGGCGGCCTGATGGACGAGGGCGCCGGCCTGCTGCCGCTGGGCGACAAGTGGAACCCGGTGAGCAGCTTCAAATGGGCCTACAACCCCGCCGAGGCGCGCAAGCTGCTGGCCGAGGCCGGCTATTCCGCGCGCAACCCGCTCCGGACCAAGGTGGGCATTTCGACCAGCGGCTCCGGCCAGATGCAGCCGATGGCGATGAACGAAGCCTTGCAGCAGATGCTGAAGGAAGTCGGCATCGCGGTGGAGTTCGAGGTGTTCGAGTGGAACACGCTGTTGACCATCTGGCGCGACGGCTTCAAGGCGCCGAGCAACCGTGGCATCCACGCCATCAACATCAGCCTGACCGCGATCGACCCGTTCTCGGCGCTGATCCGCTTCCTGCGCTCGGACCTGGTGCCGCCGGCGGGCAACAACTGGGGCTACCTGAACCGGCCGGACTACGACGCGCTGATCGAGCGCGTGCTGACCGAGTTCGACCCGGCGAAGCAGGACGCGCTGGTGGCGGAGCTGCATGCCAAGGTGGTGGACGACGCGCTGCACCTGTTCGTTGCGCACGACCTGAACCCGCGGGCGATGACCAAGAAAGTAAAAGGATTCGTGCAGGCGCGGTCCTGGTTCCAGGACCTGACGCCGATTCGGTTGGAATAGCCTGCCGTTTGGGCTGGTTGCCTAGTGTTTGGGCGGAAGCTGTCTCTCGCGTGGGGCTGGGGCTGGCATGTGGCTTGCTCCGGCCTCACCGCTTCGGGAGGACCTCGTATGTCTGATTTCGCCCTCAACCGCCGTGCCCTGCTGGGCGCCGGTCTGGCTGCCGGCCTGCTGCCGTACGCAGCCGGCGCCACCACGCTGGCGCAGCTGCGCAGCGCGGGGAAGCTGCGCATCGGCGTGGAGGCGACCTACCCGCCCTTCACCATGCGCGAGAGCGGCGTCATCACCGGGCATGACGTCGAGTTGGGCACCCTCATGTGCCGCAGCCTGGGCGTGACGCCCGAGTTCGTGGACGTCGTGTGGTCCGGCGTGATACCGGCGCTGTATGCCGGGCGGTTCGACATGATCATGTCGGGCATGAGCTACACCCGCGCCCGGATGGAACGCGTGGCGTTCTCGATCCCCTATGCCGAGGCCGGGCAATCCCTGCTGATCCGCAGCCGCGACGCCGGGACGATCAAGGGCATCGAGGACATGTCCGGCAAGGTGCTGGGCATCAAGCTCGGCAGCCCCGGCGAGACGCTGCATCCGCGGTTGGCGGCACGGCTGACGGCAGCGAAGGGCCGCGCCTTCAGCGACGTGAAGACCTATGACGACCATCCTGCCGCCTACCTGGCGTTGCTGCAGGGTACGGTGGACGGCGTGCTGAACACGCTGCCGACGCTGGCCTATGTGATCAAGAGCCAGCCCGGCCGCTTCGGCGTGGTCCGGGAAGTGGGCGCCGACAACTGGGCCGGCTTTGCTTGCCGCAAGGAAGACACCGAGATCCATACCTGGATGGACGTGGAACTGCGCAAGCTGAAGGCGGATGGCACGCTGAAGGCGTTGCAGCTGAAGTATTTCGGGCTGGAGTTCAACCTGCCGGACACGATCCCCGAACCCGCCGCCTGACGTCGGTTCTGCCGGGATGATCTTCGACTGGAACGTGGTGTGGTACGCCATGCCGCTGCTGGCGCATGGCGTGGTGATGACCTTGCAGGTCAGCGTCGTTGCCGGGGTGCTGGGGCTGGCGATTGGGCTGGTCGCGGGGCTGGCCTCGCTCAGCAGCTTCCGTGTGCTGCGCGGCGTGGTGCGCGGCTATGTCGATTTCATCCGCGGCACGCCGCTGCTAATCCAGATCTTCCTGGTGTTCTTCGCGCTGCCGGTGGTGGGCGTGCGGCTGCCGGAATACTGGGCCGGCGTGGTGGCGCTGGCGGTCAACTCCGGCGCCTATATCAGCGAGATCGTGCGCGGCTCGGTCGGCAGCGTGGAGAAGGGCCAGGCCGAGGCGGCGCTGTCCATCGGCATGACGCGCAGCGGCGTGTTGTGGTGGGTGCTGCTGCCGCAGGCCTGGCGGCCGATGGTGCCGCCACTGACCAATGACCTGATCACGCTGACCAAGAACAGCAGCCTGCTCTCGGCGATCTCGGTCTATGAACTGACGCGGGCGGGGCAAGCGATCATCGCCACGCACTTCGCGCCGTTCGAGATCTATCTGCTGCTGGCGCTGTACTACTACCTGCTGATCAGCGTGCTCAGCTGGGCGTCGCGCCGGCTGGAACGGAGTTTGCCGCAGTGGTGATGCCGCCAGCGATCCTCTCGGCGCGTGGCGTGCGAAAAGCCTATGCCGGCAAGGTGGTGCTGGATGGCATCGACCTGGATGTGCAACAGGGCGAGGCGGTGACGATCATCGGCGCCAGCGGTAGCGGCAAGACCACCTTCCTGCGCTGCCTGAACTGGTTGGAACGGCCGGATGCCGGCACCATCCGCATCGACACGCAGGTGATGGGCCGCACCGGCAGCGTGGTCGCGACCGAACGCGTGCTGGCGGCGCAGCGGCGGCTGTTCGGCTTCGTGTTCCAGCGGTTCAACCTGTTCCCGCACCTGACCGCCTTGCAGAATGTGGCGCTGGGGCCGCGCCGCGTACTGGGCCAGGGCCGCGAGCAAGCCGAGGCGCTGGCCGAGCGCGAGCTGCGCCGGGTGCAGCTGGGCGAGCATATGCACAAGCGGCCGAGCCAGCTTTCCGGCGGCCAGCAGCAGCGCGTGGCCATTGCGCGCGCATTGGCCATGGAGCCGCGCGTGATCCTGTTCGACGAGCCGACCAGCGCGCTGGACCCCGAGCTAGTGCAGGAAGTGCTGGACACCATGCGCACCCTGGCCAGCGAAGGCATGACCATGCTGGTGGTGACGCATGAGATGCGCTTCGCCCGGCATGTGGCCGACCGCGTGGTGTTCATGGCCGATGGCGTCATCGCCGAACAGGGCACGCCGGAGGCGCTGTTCGGCGCACCGGCAGACCCGCGACTGCAACGCTTCCTGCGGCATCTGGAGCCGAGTGCATGATCTACGATTTGCTGGTCACCGGCTGCACGCTGATCGCCGAGCCCTTCGCTCAGCCGATCGAGGATGCCGCCATCGGCATCAGCGGCGGACGCTTCGTCTTCGTCGGGCCACGCAGCGCGCTGCCGCCGGGCGCGACGGCGCGGGAGACGCTGGAGGCGCGTGGCAAGCTGTGCATCCCCGGCCTGGTGAATGTGCACACCCATACCATTCTGTGCATGGTGCGCGGCGTGGCCGAGGATATGGGCTTCGCACCCGCCTATACCCCCGGCGTGCCGCAGGGCCAGATGGTGACGGAGGAAGAGGCTGTCGCCCTGGCACGGCTGGGCGCGCTGGAGGCGATGCTGTTCGGCAGCACGCTGATTAACGACACCTATGTGCATACCGCGCTGACCTTGCCGGCAATGGCTGACCTTGGCCTGCGCGTCTTCTCCTGCAACCGCATCCACGATGTCAGCTTTTCCGGCATTGCGCATGGCCGCTGGGAGGTGGACGCCAAGGGCGGTGAGGCGCGGCTGGCGGAGGCCGAGGCACTCGTTCAGCGCTTCCATGGCCGCAGGGATGCGCGTACCGGCGTGCAACTGGCGGCCCACGCGCCGGATACCTGCACGCCCGACTACCTGCGCCGCATCGGCGAGACGTCGCGCCGGCTAAACGTGCCGACGCAGATCCACCTCTCGCAATCCAAGGTGGAGGTCGCGCATATCCGCGAGCGCGACGGCATGACGCCGCCGGAGCTGCTGGACAGCGTCGGCCTGCTGGACAGTCGGCTGGTCGCGGCACACTGCATCCACCTGACCGAGAGCGATATCGCGCGTGTTGGCGCGGCCGGCGTGCATGTCGCGCACATCCCCAAGGGCAATGCCACGGGCGGCACCTTCGCGCCGACGCGCGCGCTGGTGCGTGCCGGCGCGAAGCTGTGCCTGGCCACCGACAACATGCATGCCGACATGGTGGAGGTGATGCGCTGGGGCCTCAACATGGGGCGCATCCAGCACGGCCGCGTCGAGGATGATTGGCAGCCGGAACACATGCTGGCCGCCGCCACCTTGAACGGCGCCGCCGCCATGGGCCTGGGCGAGGAGTTGGGCGCGATCCGCGAAGGCTATCGCGCCGACCTGGTGCTGCTGGGGCTGCAGCGGCCGCATCTGGTACCGCATTCAGACCCGCTCGGCACCGTGGTGCATAACGGCCATGGCCGCGACGTGGCGCATGTGGTGGTGGAAGGCGAGGTCGTGGTGCGCGACGGCCGGCCGACGCGCTGCGACATGGAACAGGTTTGCGCCGAAGGGGCCAAGGCCGCCGCGGCGCTGTGGGCTCGGGCGCGGGCGGGTTAACCCCGCCAGCCCGGCGCTTCGCGGTCCAGCTTGCGCAGCAGCGCGGCCCATTCGCGTTCGCCCTGCGCCATCGGCTGGTTCTCGAACTGTTGCGCCGTGGTTTCGCAAACCTCGGCCGGCGGCAGCGGCAGCGCACGGCCATCCGCCATCGCCTGCAACTGCACCTTGGCGGCTTGCTCGAAGTAGTAGGCCAGCACGAAGGCCTCCGGAATGGTCCGGCCGCAGGTCAGCACGCCGTGGTAGCGCAGCAGCAGCGTGTGGTGGTTGCCCAGGTCGGCCACCAGGCGGTCGCGCTCGCCCAGGTTCAGCGCCAGGCCTTCATAGTCATGCGTCGCCACGCGGTTGAAGAAGCGCATGGCGAATTGGGAGAGCGGCAGCAGCCCCTCCGGTCGTGCGGCGATGGCGGTGGAGGCGGGGGCGTGCGTGTGCAGGACGCAATCCACCTCCGGCCTGCCCATATGAATGGCAGAATGGATGACGAAGCCGGCGGCGTTCGCGTCGTACGGGTTGGGCTCCAACTTGCGGCCTTCGTGGTCGATCTTGACCAGGCTGGCCGGTGTCACCTCGTCGAAGCCGAGGCCGAAGGGGTTGATCAGGAAGTGGTGCGGCTCGCCCGGCACGCGCGCCGAGATATGGGTGAAGATCAGGTCGTCCATGCCGAACAGCGCCAGCAGCCGGTAGGCGGCGGCCAGATGCAGCCGGGCCTCGGCCTCGGTGCTGGCGGCCTGGCTGGCGGTGCCGGCCAGGCTGTCGCGGATATGGCCGGCGGAATCGGCGGTGAACATGGCTTCTCCTGTCGCGTTCGGCATGGTGCTTGCTAGCCCCGTGCCAGTGAGAACGCGTGGCTGCAACCGCGCGATGGCGACGGCCGGAGTCCCTGTGATGGCGCTGGAGATGACCCCCCTGCACCCCGGCTTCGGGCTGGAAGTGCGCGGGCTGGAACTGGACAACGAGGCGCATTGGGCCTTGGTCACGGCAGCGTTCCAGCGGGCCGGCGTACTGGCGTTCCGCGGCCTGGACCTGGACGAAGCCGGGCACGTCGCGTTCAGCCAGCGCTTCGGCGCGCTGCAGGTACATGTGCTGGCGCAATTCCTGACGACGGCGCACCCGGAGATCTACGTGCTCTCCAACGTGGTGCGGCAGGGCAAGCCGATCGGCAACCACAAGGAAGGGCTGAACTGGCATTCCGACTGGTCCTACAAGGCTGAGCCGGCGGTCGGTTCCATCCTGCATGCCCGCGTCTGCCCGGCGGAGGGCGCCGATACGCTCTTCGCCTGCATGCACCAGGCCTATGAGGCGCTGGATGCGGGGACGCAGCAGAAGATCGACGGGCTGTTCGCGGTGCACAGCTACGCCACCTACTACGGTCGCGCCTTCGCCGACCGGGCGGCATTGAGCGACGCGCAGCGGGTGGCGACGCCGGATGTGGTGCATCCCCTGGTACGGCTGCACCCGAATGGCCGGAAGGCACTGTATGTCGGGCGCGAGGTGGTGAAGGAAGTGCTGGGCGTCTCGGCCGAGGAAGGCGCCGCGCTGCTGGACATGCTGAACACGCATGCGGTCAGCGCACCATTCATCTACCGCCACAAGTGGCAGGCCGGCGATGTGGTGGCCTGGGACAACCGCAACACCATGCACCAGGCCACCGACTACGACGACACGAAGTACAGCCGGATCATGCATCGCACCACGCTGGCCGGCGAGAAGCCGGTGCCGGTGCGGCCGCTTTCGGTCGCGGCGTAACCGAGATGGAGAGAGCGATGACGACGCAACGCCGTACATTCCTGGCTGCCGGTGCGGCGATGCTGGCAGCGCCACGCCTCGGCGCCGCGCAGGCGCTGACCAAGGCGACGCTGCGGCTGAAGTGGCTGCCGCAGACCCAGTTCGCCGGCTTCTACCTGGCGCTGGAGCGCGGCTATTACCGCGAGGCCGGGCTGGACCTGACGATCAATCCCGGCGGGCCGAACCTGCTGACCGAGAATCTCGTCGCCTCCGGTGGCGAGCAGTTCGGTGTTTCCGGCGGCACGGACAGCGTGTTCTCGGCCCGGGAGAAGGGCCTGCCGATCATCTGCGTCGGCGTGACCCACCAGGTGACGCCCTTCGTCTTCGCCGCCAAGGCGGATGGCGCGGTGAAGACGCTGGAAGATATGCGCGGGCGCAAGGCCACCGCCTGGTTCACCGGTGCGCATCTGGTGCTGTACGGCATGCTGGCCAGCCGCGGCATCGCCAAGGAGGCGGTGAATATCAGCCCGCAGCAGGTCTCGGTCACGCCCTTCGTCAATGGCGAAGTCGATGTCGTCGCCGCCACCTGGTACAACGAGTTGAACGTACTGAAGGCGCGGCTTGGTGGCGTGGACAAGCTGAAGCTCTTCGTGGCCGAGGATTACGGCATCACCGTGCCGCGCGACACGGTGATCGCGAACGAGGCCTTCGCCACGGCCAATCCGGGTGCCGTGCAGGCCTTCCTGCGCGCCAGCATTCGCGGTTGGAAGGCGGCGCAGGCCACGCCGGCGGC
>CANBNK010000059.1 GCA_947371015.1 Acetobacteraceae bacterium
GGCCACCGAAGCCGACGCGGTACCCGACGACGACCATGCGTCTGAGCTGCCCGCCAGCCTGCCGCTGCCTGAGGTTGCCGTTGCCGAACCGCCAGCCGCGCACGAATTCCCGCTGTTCGCCGCCATCGACCAGGTCATGGCCGCACCGCCCACCTGGCCCGAGGACCCGATCCCTGAGCCGCCGCGCCCGAATGACGGCATCGAGGCGACGCTGACCCTGGCCCGCCACGGCCAGGCTGCCCTGGACCTGCCGATCTCCGCCGAGCTGCTCGGCAGCATCATCGACAACCTGCCCGACCACCAATCCATGGAAGACCTGTACGACCTGGCCGCCGAGCATCCCTCGGCCCAGGTCCGCCTGGCCGTTGCCCGCAAGGACCGTCTGGGGGAGGAGGCGGTCCGCCGTCTCGCCGAGGCGCGCGAGTTCAACGTGCTGGAACGCCTGCTCGCCTCCGACCAGTTCCGCGCCCAGGTCAGCCAGGACCGGCTGCTGGCGATACTGGACCTGCACCCGGAACTGGCCCGCGACGTGGCCGGCAGCTACGCCAGCTTCCTGAACTGTGCCGCCGGGGCGCTGCTGGCCTATCTCGGCGGGCATCGCGACCCGAGCGTGCGGCTGGCACTGGTGGAGAACTACAGCGCCAACGCCGCGCTGCTGCGCCGCTTCGCCGGAGACCCCGACCCCGGCGTGCGCGCCGCGGCGAAGCGCCGGCTGACCGAGGCGTAGCGCCCGGCACAGGCGGCATCGCCGTAACGTCAGGCCCCGGGGGCCAGGCCCGACCGCCGCTTCAGTGAGCGATGCGCAGGGTCCGGCGCCGCAGGACTACTCCGGTACGATGCCGGCGGCCTGGGCCACCTGCTGCCATTGCGGCACGTCATGCCGCAGTCGTGCCGCCAGCACCGCCGGCTCGCTCAGCGGCAGGCTGGCCCCCAGGGCTGCCATGCGCGCCGCCAGTTCACCCTGGCGCAGCGGCGCCATCGCGGCGTTCATCTGCGCGATCACCGCCGGCGGCGTCGCCCGCGCGGCGAACAGCCCGATCCAGAACGGCACCTCATAGCCCGGCAGCTGCTCAGCCACCGCCGGCACCTGCGGCAGCAGCGGAGTGCGCTGGGCCAGGCTGGTCGCCAGCGCCCGCACCGAGCCGACGCGGATATGCTCCAGCACGATGGAGATATCGCCGATCACCAGGTCAACATCGCCGGCCAGCAGCGCGTTCAGCGCCACGCTGGCGCCGCGATAAGGCACATGCAGCAGCCGCGCCCCGGCCTTCACCGCCAGCAGCTCTCCGGCGAAATGCGTGGCCGAGCCGATGCCTGACGTGGCGAAGCTGACCTTGCCTGGCTCGGCCTTGGCGCGGGCCAGCATGGCGGCGAAATCCGCGAAGCCGCCATTCGCCCGGGTGGTGATGGTCAGCGGCGATTCCGTCACCAGGCTCAGCGCCGGCAGGTCGGTGAAGGGGTCGAACCCCAGTTCGCGCCGCATCGCCGGCAGGGTGGCGATGGCCGAGGAGGTCAGCAGGAAGGTGTGGCCGTCCGTCGCCTGGGCGACATACTGCATGCCCACCGCGCCGCCGGCCCCGGCCCGGCTTTCCAGGATGAACGGCTGCCCCAGCTGCTGCGCCAGGTGGTCGCAGATGAAGCGCCCGGGCAGGTCCTGCGGGCCGCCTGGCGCGAAGGGAGAGATGAAGCGCACCGGGCGGTTCGGCCAGGTGCCCTGCGCGCGCGCGGGTGCTGCAGCGATCAGGGCCGGGGCAGCCAGCAGGTGGCGACGGGACAGGCGCATGCGGGTGGTTCCTCCCGCTGAGGCGGACGGCTGCCTGCGTCGCGCCGCATCCTTGCCCCAGCTGGCGCAAAGCAAAAGGCCTGCCGGGGATTTGCGCAATACCGTTGTTCGGCGGGCGGCCGGATGCGGCTTCGGACCGACGCAGCCGGGCCGTGGGGCTGGGCGCTGGGGGAGGAAACCCAGCGCCCGTCGCATCAGCCCTGGGTCTTCAGGTAGGCCATCAGGTCATCCAGCTGCTGCTGGTTGCGCAGGCCAGCATAGGGCATGGTTCCGGTCGGCAGCACCGCCTTCGGGTTGGCGATGTAGGCGCGCAGCGTCTCCTCGCTCCAGACCGTGCGCTTCTCGGCTTCAGCGCGGACATTGGTGGAATAGCGGAAGCCTTCCACCGCCCCCATGGCGCGGCCGACGATGCCGTGCAGGTTGGGGCCGACGCCACTGCGGCCACCCTGTTCGATGGTGTGGCAGGCGCCGCATTGGGTCCGGAACACGCGCTGGCCGGGCGGCGGGGCGTCCTGCGCCAGGGCGGGCAGGGCGGAGCCTGCGAGCAGCAGGGCGGCGGTAAGCGCAAGGCGACGCATGTGGTGTATTCCTCGTGCAGGTCTGCCGCGGCAACGCACGGCACGGCCGCTATATGCACCCGCCATTCGCGCTGGCAAGACTTGGCGGGGAGGGGCAATGCGCTGTTGTCGTGGCTGCCGGCCGAGAGGCAAACTGGGTGCATGCCCTTGCCCGCCTTTGCCCCGATCGGCCACCTGCAAACCCCCTGGGCCACGCCCGCGGATTGCCCACGCAACGGCCGCCAGCCGGACCCGCTGCCGGAATGCCTGGCAAGGGTTGACCCACGCTGGCAGGACGGCCTGGCCGGGCTGGACGGGTTCAGCCACCTGATCCTGCTGTACTGGCTGAACCAGGCGCCACCGGCAAAACTGCAATTCACCCCGCCGTTTGACGACCAGCCGCGCGGGGTATTCGCCACCCGGGCGCCGTTCCGACCCAACCCCATCGGGCTGAGCGTGGTGCGGTTCCTCGGCTTTACCGCGCCAGGGGTACTGCGGGTGCAGAACCTGGACTGCGTGGACGGCACGCCGCTGCTGGACATCAAGCCGTACCTGGCCAGCACGGATGCCGAGCCCGAGGCGAGCATGGGCTGGCTGGCGCCGCATCGCACCGAAAGGGGCGGATAACAACCCACTGAAAGAGGCGGGTAACAGCGCGCCGAAAGGGGCGGGCATTTTCGCACGGCGGTGGATGCGGCCCGCGCGCTTCGGACAAATAGCCCCCGGCGCCCCGCCCGGCTGCCTGGCGGCGGCGCGGGCGGGGGCCGGGGCGTGGCTCACAGGCCCTCGAAGCCCTTGGCCTTCAGGCTTTCGGTCACCCAGCGGCGGTCGTAGCTGTGCGCCTTGATCTGCTGCACGGCGACGATTTCCTTGGCATGGTGCGCCTCGGCGGCGGCCAGCACGGTCTCGATCTCGTCATAGGGGATCACCACCACGCCATCCTCGTCCGCCATGATCAGGTCGCCCGGCATCACCACCTGGCCGCCGCAGGAGCAGGGGGTGCCGATTTCGCCAGGGCCGTCCTTGTAGGGGCCGGAAGGCGTCACGCCGCAGGCCCAGATGCCGATGTCCATGCCGCCCAGCTCCGCCTTGTCGCGGATGGCGCCGTCGATGATGACGGCCTGGATGCCGCGTTCGGCGGCGTGGCCCATCATCAGCTCGCCGGTCATGGCGATGGCCAACTCGCCGCCGCCATCGGCGACGATGACGTCACCCGGCTGGGCCACGTCGATGGCGTGGTGCAGCATCAGGTTGTCGCCGCTGCGGCTGCGCACCGGGAAGGCCGGACCGGCGATGATGCGCTTGCCGCCATAGGGGGCGAAGCCGCCGCGCATGGTCTGCATGCGGTTCATCACGTCGCCGATATTGGCGGCCGGCAGCTTGGCGGCGCGGGCGCATTGTGCCGGCGTGGCGCGGCGGGTGACGGGGCGGATGCGGAAGCCGATGGTCATGGGGTATTTCCTCCGGAAAGCTGGGGCCTGCGCGTTTCGGACAAATCGCCGAGGTGGCATCCGAAGGGCGTGGCCCCGCGACTACCCCACCAACGGGCAGGCGCCCCTTGGACCCGGTGTGAGTTACACAACCGGCGCGTTTCGGACAAATCGCTGGCCTTGGCCGCAAGGAAGTGTGTGGGGGAGGGGAAATCCGCGGCGGCCATGAGTGAGAACATATACAGAACTCGTCTCCGTCGCAAGCCAGCTTGCCGCCGCCGGTAGCGGTACGGACGCGCTACTCCGCCCGCGCCCCGCTGGCCCGCACCACCTTGCCCCACTTCTCCCGCTCGGCCGCGACGAACCGCGTGAACCCGGCGGCGTCCAACGTCGAGGACACCGCCCCGGCCTCCACAAAGCGGGCCTGCACCTGCGGCAGCGCCAGTGCCGTGCGGACCTGCTGGTTGATCCGCTCGACCAGCGTCGCCGGCGTACCGCCCGGCGCGGCCAGGCCGAACCAGGCCTCGGCGTCGAAATCCGCCAGTGCAGGGCCGCCGGCCTCCGCCACCGTCGGCAGGTCCGGCAGCACCGGGGCGCGGTGGCGGCCGGCAATGGCCAGGGCGCGCACCCGGCCGTCCCGGATCTGCAGGATGCTGCCGGGCATGTTGTCGAACATCAGCGCCAGCGTGCCGTTGATCAGGTCCGTCATCGCCGGAGCGGCACCGCGATAGGGAATGTGGGTGATGTTGATGCCGGCCAGCGCCTTCAGCAGCTCCCCGGCCAGGTGGTTGGTGCTGGAATTGCCGCTGCTGCCGAAGCTGAGCTGGCCCGGCCGCGCCTTCGCCAGCGCGATCAGCTCCGCCACCGAATGCGCGGGCAGGCTGTTGGTCACCATCAGCACGATCGGCACGGTGGCGACCAGCGCCACCGGCACCAGGTCCTTCGCGGGGTCGTAGGGCATGCTGCGATAGACTTGGTCGTTGATAGCCAGCGGGCCGGGCGCGGTCAGCAGCAGCGTGGTGCCATCCGGTGCCGCCTTGGCCACGGTGTCGGCGCCGATATTGCCGCCGGCGCCGGCCCGGTTCTCGATGACGAAGGGCTGGCCGAGGCGCTCCCGCAGGGCTTCGGCCAGGATGCGCGCCAGGATGTCGTTGGAGCCGCCGGGCGGGTAGGGCACCACGATTCGTACCTGGCGGTCCGGCCAGGGCGAGGCCTGTTGCGCCAAGGCCGGGCTGGCGAGCGCGAGGGCGGGCAGGGCGAGTAGGGTACGGCGGTGCATGGGTGGCTTCCTCGGGTGCCTCGGCCTGGCGGCCGGGCTTTGCGCCGATTACGCCCCGCCCCAGCGTGCCGCGCAACCACGCTTGCTGCGCAAGCGGGCTTGCCGCGCAACCGGGCGCGCCGCACCATCCGGGCAGCAGAACGGGAAGGAAGCGGCCATGGTCGAGCGGATGAACGCGGCGGAAGCGGTGGTGTCGGGCCTGGTGGCGAACGGGATCGACACGATCTACGCGCTGCCGGGGGTGCAGAACGACCCGTTCTTCGACGCGCTGTACCACGCGCAGAACCAGCTGAAGGTGCTGCATACCCGGCATGAGCAGGGCTGCGCCTACATGGCGCTGGGCGCGGCGATGGCCACCGGCAAGCCGCAGGCGGTGGCGGTGGTGCCCGGGCCGGGCATGCTGAACGCGGCTTCCGCGCTGGCCACGGCCTATTCCAACAATGCGCGGGTGCTGGCGGTGGTGGGGCAGATCCCGCTGCACAGCATCGGCCGGCATACCGGGCAACTGCACGAGATCGTGGACCAGACCAGCGTGCTGCGGACGCTGACCAAGTGGAACACACTGGTAAAAGGCATTGCTGATGTGCAGCCGGCGGTGGCCGAGGCGTTCCGGCAGTTGAAGAGCGGGCGGCCGCGGCCGGTCGGCATCGAGGTGCCGATGGATGTCTGGCAGCAGCGGGCGACCGTGGCGCCGCATGTGGCGGCCGATGGCCTGCCGCCGCCCCCGGTGGATGACGACGCCATCGAGGCAGCCGCCAAGCTGCTCGGCGGTGCTGTCAGGCCGATGCTGGTGGTGGGCAGCGGCGCGCTGGATGCCGGCGCCGAGGTGCAGGCGGTGGCGGAGGCGCTGACCGCGCCGGTGATGGCCTTCCGCATGGGCCGCGGCGTGATGGATGACCGCCACCCGCTGGATGTGCGCCTGCCCGTCGGCCACAAGCTGTGGGCCGAGGCCGATGTGGTGCTGCTGGTCGGCACCCGCGGGCAGGGGCCGCTGGGCGCCTGGGGCACGACAGGGCTGAAGGTGATCCGCGTGGATGTGGATGCCGAGGAGATGACGCGCTTCGGCGCACCAACCTTGGGTATCCAGGGCGACGCGGCCGTGGTGCTGCGGGCGCTGGCGCATCGGCTGGGGCGGCACAACCAGGCGCGGCCGGGCCGGGCGGAGGAAGTGGCGGCAGTGAAGGCGCGCGTGATGGCGCAGGTGCGGGAGGTGCTGGCGCCGCAATGCGCCTACCTGGACGTGATGCGCCAGGAACTGCCGGCGGATGGCATCTTCGTCGATGAGTTGACGCAGGTGGGATACGTCTCGCGCCTGGTGTTCCCGGTGCACAGCCCGCGGACGTTCTTGAGTACCGGGTTGCAGGGAACGCTGGGCTGGGGCTTCGCCACGGCGCTGGGCGCGCAGGCGGCGATGCCGCATCGCAAGGTGCTGAGCGTGGCCGGCGATGGCGGCTTCATGTTCAACGTGCAGGAAATGGCGACGGCGGTGCAGCACGGCATTCCCTTGGTGACCGTCGTGTTCAACGACGGCGCCTATGGCAATGTGAAGGGCTTCCAGAAGAGCAATTTCGGCGGGCGGACCATCGCCTCCGACCTGCGCAACCCGGACTTCGTGAAGCTGGCGGAGAGTTTTGGCGCCCAAGGGCTGCGGGCGCAGGGGCCGGAGGAGTTGCGCGCGGCGCTGAAGAAGGGGTTCGCGCAGACCGATGTGCCGACGCTGATCGAGGTGCCCGTCGGCGAGTTTCCGAGCCCGTGGCAGTTCATCATGCTGCCGAAGTGCCGCTGACGGTTCAGGTCTGCCGCCAGGCCTCGGCTTCCAGCTTCCTTAGCAGGCTGTCCAGCACGGCGCGTTCCTCGGGGCTGAGCGCGCCGTGGAAGGCGGCGTCGCGCTCGGCGGCGGCGCGCATCAGGCCGGCGTGCAGCGTGACGCCTGCGGGCGAAAGGCGCAGTTCCACTTCGCGCGCGTCGGCGGGGCTGACCTCCCGCTGCACCAGCTGGCGGTCGGCCAGCGCGCTGATGGTGCGGCTCACGAGCGACTTGTCCAGCGCGGCCAGCGCCGCGAGTTGCTTCAGAGACAAGGGCGCGAAGTCGCCTAGCAGCGCGATGGTGCGCCATTCCACCAGGCTGACGCCGAACTCCCGCTTGTAGCGGGAGGCGGCGCCGCGCGAGAGCGCGCCGGCCAGCTTGTGGACCCGGTAGCTGAGCAGGTTCTTGATGGTGCGCGGGTCAGTCAAGGAAGAAGGGTGTTTCTTCATGCGGCTCGCCGCGCAGCAGGATGTCGAAGCGGAAGACGGGCGTGCCGTCCTGCTCGCCGTCCGGCTGCACCACCAGGCGCGGGCGCAACTCGGCCGGCAGCACTGTCAGCACCGGGTCGGCGGCGTTGGCGCCGGCGAAGGCCGGGAAGTACAGTGTGGTGACCAGGCGGCGCATGATGCCGGAGCCGATGATGCCGAGGTTGATGTGCGGCGCGCGCGTGCCGGTGGCATCAGTGTAGCCGCCGGGCAGGATGGTGCGGAAGTCGTAGGCGCCATCGGCGTCGGTCCAGGCGCGGCCCCAACCCATGAAGCCGGCATCGGCCTTGGCGTGGTTGGGGTCGGCGGGGTGGCGGAAGTGGCCGTGCGCGTCGGCCTGCCAGGCTTCCAGCACGGCGTTCACGCAGGGGCCGCCGCCTTCCTGCAGGACACGGCCGCGGAGGATTATGGGCTGGCCTTGCGCGGTTGGCTCGGCATTGGGCGCCAGGCGCGTCAGGTCGTTGTCGCCTTCGCTGAAGAAGGTGCGCGGGAAGAACGGGCCGATGGTTTGCCAGCCGAGCGGGACCAGCGGGGCGTTGGGGAGGGTCATGAGCGATGCTCCGAAGGACGGCGCGAGACACGCGCCGAGGCCGCGACCGCGGCCCGCCGAAGGTATTGGCCCGCGCGCCTGGCGGCGCGACCCGGCGTAAGCCAAGGGCGCGGATGCGCCCGCGTCGCTCCGGAGGCGTGCTGTCCGCAGGCCGCGATTGAGGGCCTCTTCATAATGGCGGCGTCGCGTGGCGGCCGCGGACGACCATGTCGTGCCGGAAGGCGAGCCATTCGCCCTCAACCTGCTGCGTCGGCACCGGCCTGGAGATCAGGCGCTGCTGCGCCTCGCGGTCGGCGATGCTGAGGATCAGCAGGTCAGGGACGTTCAGCGGCTCTCCCGGAAAATACATCTGGGTCACCAGGCGGGAGAGCGAGGCGGGGCCGAGGATGCTGAAGTGGATATGCGGCGGGCGCCACCAACGGTTGCTGTTCGGCACCGGGTAGGCGCCGGGCTTGATGGTGAAGAAGCCGTAGTTGCCCTGCGCGTCCGCCTGGCAGCGGCCATTGCCGATGAAGTTGGGGTCCAGCGGCGCGTCGCGCTGGTCCAGCGGGTTGAAGTAGCGGCCGCCGGCATTGGCCTGCCACATCTCCACGATGGCGCCGGACACGCCGCGGCCGTCTTCGTCCAGGATGCGACCGCTGACCCAGATCAGCTGGCCCTGCGCCGGCTTGCCGTCCACCACGGCCAGGTTGATGTCGCCCGGGCGCAGCTTGGCGGTCAGGTCCAGCGGGCCGGTGACCTCGCTGCGGGTGACCGGCCGGCGGAAGGGCGCGCGGCGCGGGTTGCGGGTGACGGTGTTGCCATAGTGCTCGATTGGCACCTGCGGCTGGGTGTGTTCGTCATAGGGGCCGAACAGGTCGGGCGGCAGCTGGTCCATCGGGGCGGGGCCTTTCAGCGGATCAGAATGGGCTCGGCGCTGGCCAGGGCGGCCAGTTGCGCAGGGTCTGGCGTGCAGCCGAGGCCGGGGCCTTCAGGGCAGTGGATGTGGCCGCCGGCGATGGTGAGCTGGCCGAGGTCGGCGGCAAGGCCGGGGGTGCCGCAATCCATCGGGTGTGGGCTGTCCATGCCGAAGGCCAGGGCGATGTGGCAGTTGGCGGCGGTGACGACGGCTGACTCGTAGAAGCTGTGGACCGCCGGGCGGTGGCCCAGCGCGCGGGCGGCCAGCGCCATGTCGGTCAGGCCCTGCACGCCGCCCCAGAGGAAGATGTCGCCAAGCACCGTGACAGCAAGGCCGCGGCGATAGGCGGCCACCAGGTGCTCCGGCGCAATGACGCACATGTTGGTGGCGAAGGGCGTCTTCAGGTGGGCGCTGAGGCGGGCCAGGCCTTCCAGGCCATCGGTCGGGTCCTCGAAGAACTCCAGGCCGAGGGAGTCCAACTGGCGGCACAGCGCCAGGGCGTCGTGGGTGCTGTAGGCGGCGTTGGGGTCGAAGCGCAGGCGCGCCTCGGGGCCGAGGGTGCGGCGGAGTGCGGTCAGCGCCGCCACGTCCCAGGCCGGGGTGTTGCCGGCTGACTTGTATTTGAAGGCGTTGATGCCGAAGCGGGCCTTGAAGCCGGCGGCCAACTCGGCGACGCGCTGCGTGTTGCCGAGGTCCGCCATGTGCGCGGCCAACTCGGTACGATCCAATACTTGTCCCATTGGTCGGCCCGGCACGGCGGCAGGCAGCGGGCAGGCGACGGGCAGCGGGCGCGGTGGGCCTGCATGGCCCAGCAGGCGGTGCAGCGGCTGGTCCGCGGCCTGTGCGCGCAGGTCCCAGCTGGCCAGTTCCAGCCCGGCGAAGGCGGACAGCGCGTTGCGGCCGTCGCGGTTGTCGAAGCCGATGCGGCCGAAGCTGCGGCGCAGCGCGGGCAGGTCGCGCGTCAGGTCGCGGCCGACCCAGGTCTTGGCCAGGGCCTGCAGCCGGGGCAGCGCGGTGGCGTGGCTTTCGCCCCAGCCGGTCAGGCCTTGCTCGGTGCGGATTTCCACCACGGTGCGGGCCTGCGTCTCCGTCAGGTACATCGAGGAGACATAGAGGTCGGTCAGCGGCAGGGCGATGCGGTGCAGGCGGATCTCGCGCACCGTCAGGGCCGGGCCGGTCACGGGGGCGACGGCTTCGGCCGGGCCGGCGACGAAGCAACCGTAGTCGGCGGCGAACGCCGAGGCGCCGGGGCCGCGCAGGGCCAGCGTCACATCCACCGCGCGGGCCAAGGCGGCGACCTGGCGTAGCGCCGGGGCGCCCAGCGACGTGTCGGCGACCACCAGCGTCGTCGCCGGGTCCAGGCAGGCGGCCAGCGGTTCGGCGGCGCTGGGTTGGTCAGTGGCGATGCTGCGGGGCGTCATGCGCGGCGGTTTCCTTGGATGAGGATGGTTTACCGCGTCAACGAATGCCCGTCCATGGCCGGCCCGGGCGCTACCCCGCCAGCCGGCCCAGTAGCCGCGCATGGCTGCGGGCGCCGTGGCGGAAGCAGGTGAGGTCGAACTTCTCGTTCGGGCTGTGGACCTGGTCGTCGGTCAGGCCGAAGCCCATCAGCAGGCTGTCCAGGCCCAGCAGGCGGCGCATGCTCTCCACCACCGGGATGCTGCCGCCGCAGCCGATCAGCACCGCCGGGCGGCCGTATTCGGCGGCCAGCGCGGCACGAGCTTCCTGCACGAAGCGCGAGTCGGCGGGGATTTCGATGCCGGGGCTGCTGCCGAAGACCTCGACCTCCACCTTGGCGTCCTCTGGCAGGCGGGCCGCCAGGAAGGCCTGCAGGCCTTCGACCACCTTCGCCGGGTCCTGGCCCGGCACCAGGCGGAAGCTGAGCTTGGCATGGGCCTGGCTGGCGATGACGGTCTTGCTGCCATCCCCGGTATAGCCGCCCCAGACGCCGTTCAAGTCCGCCGTCGGGCGCGACCAGAGCCGTTCCAGCGCGCCGCGATTGCCCTCACCGATGCCACGGGTCAGGCCGATCTCGCCCAGGAATTTCTGTTCGTCGAAGCCCAGGCTGTTCCATTCCGCCTTCTGCGCCGGCGAAGGGTCGATGATGCCCTCATAGAATCCTGGCACCTGAACCACGCCGTTGTCGTCGTGCAGGCCGCCGAGGATGCGGGTCAGCAGGTTCAGCGGGTTCAGCGCCAGGCCGCCATACATGCCGCTGTGCAGGTCCCGGTTGGCGCAGGTCAGGTTGATCTGCGTGTACACCAGGCCGCGCAGGCGGGTGCTGAGGGCGGGGGTGTTCACGTCCCACATGCCGGTGTCGCTGATGACGGCCACGTCGGCCTTGAGTTCGGCGGCATTGGCTTCGAGGAAGGGGTCCAGGCTGGGGGAGCCGATCTCCTCCTCGCCCTCGATCAGCACGGTGCAGCGGACCGGAATGGTCCCGGTGGTGGCGTGCCAGGCGCGCAGGGCCTCGATCCACATCATCACCTGGCCCTTGTCGTCCACCGCGCCGCGGGCGACCACGCGCGGGCCGTTGGGGCCTTCTGTGATGGTCGGCTCGAAGGGCGGGGAGTGCCAGAGCTCCAGCGGGTCCGGCGGCTGGACGTCGTAATGGCCGTAGAACAGCAGATGCGGGCCTGACCCTGGGCCTTCATGGTGGGCGACCACCACCGGATGCCCGGCGGTTTCCCGCAGGCTGCCGGTGAAGCCCAGCGCGGTGAGCTGCGCCAGCACCCATTCGCCGGCCGCGCGGCAATCCGCGGCATGGGCTGGCTGGGCGGAGACGCTGGGGATGCGGAGCCAGTCCATCAGGCGGGCCTGGGCGGCAGCCTGGTCGGCTTCCAGCGTGGCGAGGACGGCTTCGGTGCTGCTGTTCATGGCGTGCAGTGCAGCACGGCAGGCGGCCTGTTGGAAGCCGGCGCGGGAAGTGCCAGGATGCGGGCAGAACATGAGGAAGCGGTATGCTGCAAGGACAGCAAGTCGCCCTGGAAGGGCGCGGGATCAGCACCCTGAACGGGCGCGGGATGATCGATGTTGATGTGCACCCCGTGGTGCCCAACATGGCCGCCCTGACGCCCTATATGGATGAGTACTGGCGCGACCAGGTGGTGGAGCGCGGCATCAACACCATCGCGTCGCAGAACTACCCGCCGAACGCGCCGAAGACCGCCCGCGCCGATTGGAAGCAGGCGAGCAAGGTCGGCGATTTGCAGGCCCAGCTGCTCGACCCCTGGGGGGTGGAGATGGCGATCTGCACGCCGCTGTATGGCACCCAGATGGTGATGAACGCCGACATGGCGCGCGCTTTTACGAGAGCGCTGAACGACTGGACCCGGGCGGAGTGGCTGGACCGCGACAGCCGGCTGCGGGCTTCGATCGTGCTGCCGATGCACGACACCGAGCACGCGGTGGAGGAGATCGAGCGCCTGGCGCCGGACCGCCGCTTCGTGCAGGCGCAGGTGCTGGTGATGGGCGAAACGCCGGCGGGCAAGCGGCAGCATTGGCCGGTCTATGCCGCCTGCGTGAAGCACGGGCTGCCGCTGGCGATCCATGCCGGCAGCTGCTTCCGCCACCCTGTCACCAGTGTTGGCTGGCCGAGCTGGTACCTGGAGGAATACTCGGCCCAGGCGCAGGGCTTCCAGAGCACGCTCGGCAGCCTGATCACCGAGGGCGTGCTGAGCAAGTTCCCGGAGTTGAAGATCGTGCTGCTGGAGTCCGGCGTGACCTGGCTGATGCCCTTCCTCTACCGGCTGCAGAAGACCTGGAAGGGCACGCGGTTTGAGATTCCCTGGGTGGACCGGCCGCCGATCGAGCTGGTGCGGGACCAGGTACGCTTGAGCTGCCAGCCTTTCGATGCGCCGCCGGAGGTTGTTCCGCGCGTGCTGGACATGCTGGGCAGTGACGACATGCTGATGTGGGCCAGCGACTGGCCGCACTGGCAGTATGACGGCGACCAGGCGATACCGCCGGGGATGCCTGCCAGCCTGCTGCCGAAGCTGCTGCGCGGCAACGCGTTGGCTACCTATGCCCGTCTGCGAGAGGGAGTTGCCGCATGAACGTGATTCAGCCCATCCGTGGCCGTTCCAAGCCGCCGGCCGCGACGCTCGGCCTGGTGGATGTCGATATCCACCCGCGCATGAAGAAGCCGACCGACCTGAACCCCTGGCTGAGCCAGCGCTGGCGGGACCACCTGGCCACCTACGGCATCCGCGCGCGGCACGGGTTTGTCGGCGGGCAGCCTCCCTTCCCGAAGGCGCAACCCATGGCCTGCCGGCGCGACGCCTGGCCGCCAGGTGGCGGCACCCCGGCGAGCGACCTGGACTTCCTGCGGTTTCAACTGCTGGACCAGTACGGCATGGATATCGGCGTGCTGAACCCGTTGCAGCCGAGCGGGCAGGGCGACAACAACAACGAGTTCTCCGCCGCCATGGCCTTTGCCGTGAACGAATGGCAGTTGGCGGAATGGACGCGCAAGGAGCCGCGGCTGCGCGGTTCCGTGGTGGTGCCGTATGATGACGGCCAGGCCAGCGCGCGTGAGATTGAGAAGCGCGCCGGCGACCCGAACTTCTGCCAGGTGCTGATGATGAGCCGCACCGCGGAACCCGCGGGCAAATCGCGGTATTGGCCGATCTATGAGGCGGCCGAGGCGGCGGGGCTGCCGGTGGCGTTTCATGCCTTCGGCTACAGCGGCTGGGCCATGACCAATGGCGGCTGGCCTTCGTTCTATACGGAAGAGGTCAGCGAACACGCGATCTCCGCGCAGAACCAGGTGGTCAGCCTGGTGGTGGAGGGCGTGTTCGAGCGCTTCCCGAAGCTGAAGGTGGTGATGATCGAGTGCGGCTTTGCCTGGGTGCCCAACGTGGCCTGGCGGCTGGACCAGCACTGGACCCAGCTGCGCGGCGAGGTGCCGCATTTGAAGCTGAAGCCGAGCGAATACATCAAGCGCAACATCTGGTTTTCCACCCAGCCGATGGAGGACCCGGAGCGACCGGAGCATATCCTCGACCTCATGGAGTGGATCGGCTGGGACAAGATCCTGTTCGCGTCCGACTATCCGCATTGGGATTTCGATGACCCGCTGCTGGCGCTTTCCGGCGCGATATCGGCGGAGAAGCGGCGCGACATCTATGGCGGCAACGCCATCAAGCTGTACGGGCTGTAGAAGCATTTCCACGCAGGGCGGTACGCCCGGAGGGGCAAAATGTTCGAGAGAATAATCAGCGCGGGTACGCGCTGATGGCCAGGTGGGTCGTGGCCCGGGCGGAGGATGTGCCGCCCGGCGAGCATAAGCGCGTGGAGGCCGGGGGCCGGCCGATTGCGTTGTTCAACCTGGGTGGCGAGTTCTTCGCCATGGTCGACAAATGCCCGCACCAGGGCGGCAGCCTCTGCGCCGGGACCATCAGCGGCCACGTCACCTCGCCGGAGCCGGGGGTGTACCACTACGCCCGCCGCGGCGAGATGGTGCGCTGCCCCTGGCACTACTGGGAGTTCGACATCCGCACCGGGCAAAGCTGGTTCGACCCGAACAAAGTAAAAGTGCGGAGCTATCCCGCGCATGTGGAAAGCGGCGCGCAGTTGCAGCAGGGGCCTTACAAGGCCGAGACGCTGCCCGTGACCATTGAAGACAACTACGTCGTCATCGAAGCCTGAGAGGAAACGCCAAAATGGCCGTTGCACTGATCGTCGAGTTCCACATCAAGCCGGGCAGCCATGCCGCGTTTGACGCCATCATTCGCGAACACGCCAAGCTGACCAAGCAGGAGGAATCGGGCTGCATGCAGTTCGATGTACTGCAGCCGAAGGGCAAGGACGGCGCCGACCTGTCCAAGGTGTGCCTGGTGGAAGTGTATAAGGACGACGCCGCGTTCAAGGTGCATGGCGAGAACCCGCGCCTGGCCAAGGTCCGCGCGGCCTATACGGACCTGATCAGCGACCGCAAGATCACCATCTGCGAGATGTGAGATGAAGACCCTGTCCGCCCTGCTGGTGCTGCTGCTCTCGGTGGCGCCGGCGGGCGCGCAGGAATGGCCGCAGCGACCGGTGCGCGTCATCGTGGCCTACCCGGCCGGCGGCGTGCTGGACGTGATCACCCGCGCTGTCATGGAGCCGCTGCGGGAGAAGCTGGGCCAGCCGGTGGTGGTGGAGAACCGCAGCGGCGGCAACGGCTATATCGGGCTGGAAGCCTGCGCGCGGGAGCAGGACCAGCATACCTTCTGCGCCGTCACCATCGAGGTGATGGTGTTCCACCCCTTCGTCGAGCGCGAGAATTTCCCGCGTATCGCCAGCCTGCAACCGGTGACGCAGTTCACCCGCGGCGGCGGCGTGATCTTCGCCAACAATGACGTGCCGGTGCGGGACCTGCGGGAGTTCGTCGTGTGGGCGCGGCAGCGGCCGGGGCAGTTGAATTACTCCAGCTTCGGCATGGGCAGCACGCCGCACATTGTCATGGAATGGCTGAAGGCGACCGAGCGGCTGGACATCACGCATGTACCGTATCGCGGCAGCCCCGAGGCGATGAACGAGGTGATCGGCGGGCGCGTGCAGTTCAGCTACACCGGCATGGGCTTCGCGCTGCCGCAGATCCGCGCCGGGCGGGTTAAGGCGCTGGCGGTGGCCGGCGACCGGCGATGGCCGCACCTGCCTGACGTGCCGAGCCTGCGCGAGCTGGGCTTCGACTACCCCTATGGCGGCGGCTGGTTCGGCCTGGTGGCGCCGGAAGCGAGCGCGCCGGCCACGCGGCGGCGCATGGCCCAGGCGATTGGCGAGGTGGTGCGCGACGCTGGCTTCCGCGCCCGGGTGCTGGAGCCGCAGGCCTATGAGGCCATCGGCAATACGCCCGACGAGTTTGCCGGCGTATTGGCGGCAGAGCGCGAGCGCGGCGCCGCCCTGGCGCGGCTGGCGGGGTTCTAGCGTCTGATCGCCGAGGGCCGCAGGGCCGGAGGCGTGAATCAGCCGCTCTTCAAAGCCCCACCGCGATCCTCGGCAGCCACAGCGCGATTTCCGGGAAGACCACCACCAGCGCCAGCGCCACGAACATCGCCAGGATCATCCAGACCACCCAGGGGATGGTGCTTTCCATGGTCACGCCGGCGATGCGGCAGCTGACCATCAGGTTCACCGCCAGGGGTGGGGTGAACTGGCCAATGGCGATCTTCATGGTCAGCAGCACGCCGAACCAGGTCAGGTCCCAGTGGTAGGCCTGGGCGATGGGCACCAGCACCGGCAGCAGGATCAGGAAGATCGAGACGCCGTCGAGGAACATGCCGATGATGATCAGCGCGATCATCAGCAGGGCGATGGTGCCGTATTCGCCCAAGCCCAGGTTGACGATCCAGTTGGCGATGGGCTGCACGATGCCGAGCGTGCTGGTGCTCCACGCGAAGACCGAGGCGAGGGCGATGACCACGAGGATGATGGCGGAGAGTTCGCCGGCCTCGACCAGCATCTCGTACACGTCGCGCAGCGTCAGGGTGCGATAGACCACGAAGCCGATGAACAGCCCGTAGGCCACGGCCATGACCGCCGCTTCGGTGGGCGTGAAGGCGCCGGTGCGCATGCCGCCGAGGATGACGACCGGCGCCATCAATCCCCAGAAGGCCTCCTTGAAGGTCTGCCAGATGCCAGGCTTGTCCTCGGCCGGGGACTTGCCGCCGAAATCCTTGACCAGGCTGATGACGACGATGGGCACGATGATGGCGAGGCCGGCGAGGATGCCCGGGAACATGCCGGCCATAAAGATGGCGGGCACCGAGACGCCCGGCACGAGCACGGCATAGACGATGAAGGCGATGCTGGGCGGGATCAGGATATCGGTGGCCGCGGCCGCGCCGACGACGGACGCGATGAAGCTGCGGGGGTAGCCGTCCTTCACCATGCTGCGCGTCACCACCTGGCCGACGGCAGCCGAGGTGGCCGGGCCGCTGCCGCTGATGCCGCCAATGACCATGGCCACCAGCACGGCCACGCTGGCCAGCGCGCCGCGCCCGGCGCCGACCAGCGCGGTGGCGAATCGCACCAGACGCAGCGCCACGCCGGTTCGGTCGAACACACTGCCGACCAGCACGAACATGGGTATGGCGATGAGCGGGTACTTGGCGATGCCGGCATAGACGTTGGTCGGCACCGCGGCGATGACCTGGTCCGCCAGGAAGATCGCCAGCGTGCCGGCCAGGCCAAGCGCCACGCCGATGGGCACGCCGGCCAGCAGCATGGCGATGAAGGCGACGAATAGGATGGTGCCGGTCATTGGTTGGCGCTCCGCGCCGGCGACCGATTCACGCTTCCGGGCATGCGCCCTGCAGCGATCGGGCGCCACACGCCCTGCGCTGCGGCTTGCTGGCAGCTCATCCGTCTTCTCCGCGCGCCAGCCGGACCATGCGGCCCAACGCCCGGACCATGACGGCCAGCGACAGCAATGGCAGCCAGATGCTGTACCACCATTGCGGCAGGCCGAGGCCGCTGGACATGATCTCGTAGCGGTATTCGTCGAACGCCATCTCGGCGCCCCAAACCAGCAGAATGCCGAACATCAGCAGCACCAGCGCCAGGGCACCCAGCTCGAAGCCGCGGCGGACGGCCGGGCTGCGGCTGTCCACGAAGTAGCCGATGCGGATGTGGCGGCCCGTCGCCGTCGCCAGCCCGGTGCCGAGCAGCGCGATGATGACCATCAGCGCCACCGAGTATTCCTCGGTGAAGGCCAGCGAGATGTTGGACAAATAGCGCACCACCACGTTGGCGAAGGTGATCAGCGCCATCGCCGCCATGGCGGCGGCGATCAGCACCTTCTCCACGCTCAGTGGCACGCGCACCGAAGGGTCCGGCGGCAGCGCGCCGGGGTCGAGTTCCGCGGTCACGGCACCCGCCTTGCGTGAGCCAGGCTCACGACACCCGCCTTGCGTGAGCCAAGCTCACGACGCCGCGCGGATGACCGCTTCGGCGCGCTTCACCAAATCGCTGCCGATGGTGGCGGCCCACTTGTCGAAGACCGGGCGGGTGGCACTCGCAAAAGCGCGCTTCTCGGCATCGGTCAGCACGGTGGTTTCCACGCCGCGCTTGGTCAGTTCGTCGAAGGCGCTGCGGTCGCCGCCATCGCCGAGGCCCTTGCGGGTGACGCCGATTTCGTAGCGCCCGGCTTCCAGCGCGCACTCACGCACCAGCGCCTGGTCGGCGGCGTTGAACTGCGCCATCACCTGCTTGCCGGCGGCAAAGACCAGGGGGTCGTTGACGTAGTTCCAGACGCTCAGGTGCTTCTGGGCCAGGGTGTCCATGCGGAAGGCGAGGAAGAGGTTGACCGGGTTTTCCTGGCCATCCACCGCGCCGGTGGACAGCGCCGGCTGCAGATCCGCGAAGGACATCTGCACCGGGTTGGCGCCCAGGCCCTCATAAATGTCCTTGAAGATGTTGCCGGCGGCGAAGCGGATCTTCAGGCCGCGCAGGTCGGCGGGGGTGCGGATGGCGCGCTTGCTGTTGCTGATCTCGCGGAAGCCGTTCTCGCCCCAGGCCAGCGGCATCACGTCGCGGGCTTCCAGCACCTTGAAGAAGTCGCGGCCGACATCGCTGGCCAGCAGCGCGTCGAAGGCGCGGTGGTTGGGCAGCAGGAAGGGCAGCTGGAACAGCGCGGCTTCCTTGACCTGCGGGCTGATGTTGATGGTGGAGTAGACGCAGAAATCGATGACGCCCTGGCGCATGGCCAGCATCTCTCGCGTCTGGTCGCCGCCGACCAGCTGGCTGCCGGGGTAGGTCTTGACGTTGATGCGGCCGCCGCTGCGCTCGGTGATCAACTCGGCCCATTTGAAGGCGCCGTCGGCGAAGGGGATCGGGCGGTTGCCGACCACCGACATCTTATATTCCGGCTTGTACTGGGTTTGCGCGCGGGCAACGAAGGGCAGCGCGAGGCCGGCGGCGAGGGCGCCGCGACGGGTGGTGATGAGGGTCATGGCGTTCTCTCCCGCAGGACTTTTCTGCCGCATCCGGTGCGACGATGCGCCGGCAAAAGCAAGCGGAAATGCGCGGCGGCTGCTGCCGCCCTGGCGCCCAGTGGCCGGATACCGAAGTCCTGCGGCCTTCCGTATCCGGCCACTAGCCTTTGTTTACAGTGGCCTGCTTATCCGATGCATTCGTGGATAAACCCACGAACGCAGCGGGCAGGACACTAGCTCAGTTCCAGCACCGCGACATGGCCTTCCACCGTCGGCCAGGCGCGGCCGACCAGGCGCTGCTGGTTGAACACCCCCGCGATGGAGGTGTTCAGCCGCTGCGGCCCCAGCCGGGCAGTCACGGTGGCGCTGGCGGCGACGCCGCGCGGCACCTGGGCGGCATCGGGCTCGCGGCCATCCAGCAGGACCACGTCGCGCGGCAGGCCGAAATAGGCGCGGGGCCGGGTGAACAGCACCACGGCGGCGGCCTCGCGGTCCTCGGCGGTCAGCGGCCGGGCCGGGCGCAGGTGCACCAGGTTGGAGGACCGCGGGAAGGGCTGGCGGTAGAAATGCGTGGTCGGGTAGTCCTGCGCGCTGACCACGATCTCCAGGTGCCAGTCCGGCCCGACCGTGACCGGCCCCCAGATGCCGTCGCCCCGGGTCAGCCGCTTGAGGATCGGCGGGCCCATGCGCACGCCGGCGGCATCGACCCGATGCACCTCCACCGTGGCGCCGGGCAGCGGCTTGTTGTTCTGCACCCCGCCGGGCGTGCCGGTGACGCGGCCGTTCAGCACCGGCCGGCCTTCGGGCAGAATGGCCAGGGTGCTGGGCTCGGCGCCGGTGATGAGGCGGTACATCTCGCGGAAGGCGCGCGGGCTGTAAGCGGTCTCGCGGTGGTCCACGCCGGGCAGCACCAGGTTGGTGGCGCCGCGCAACTCCGGCCCGGCGGCGTCCACCCCGGTGGGCGTGCCGGGGCGGCCGATGTAGCGGCCATCCGGCTGGGCATAAAGGTCGTTGGCGTCACTGCGAAGCGTCAGGAAGGCGGTGCCCTCGGCCACGTCGGTGCTGCCGCCGTTCAGCTTGCGCAGAAAGGCGGAGCGGCCGTTGAACTCGCTGTTCGGGCGCCAGTCCGCGCTGTCCCACACCCCATGGTTCGGCGTGCCGCAGAGCACGGCGTGGGATACTTCGGCGGCGCCGTTGTTGTGCAGCACATGGTTGCGGATGGGGTAGCCGCCGCGGCTGTTGCCGACCAGCGCGACGCGATCCGCCCCGGTGCGGCGACGCAGCGCGGTGATGGCGCGGGCGGTTGCCTGCAGGAACTCCGCGCTGGAGGAGCGCAGCGGCTGGGCCACGCCGTCATCATCCCGCGCCAGGGGGTTTTCCAGGTCCAGCGCGGCCATGCGGTCGCGCGGGAAGCCGTTGCTCTCGAAGCGCCAGAGCGTGGTGGTCCACAGCGCGCTGTGGTCGCCATTGCCGTGGATGAACAGGATGGGCGGCGGGGCGGCAGGCGTGGGTGGGGCCGATTGGGCGAAGGCGGGGCGCCGGAGTGCCGGGGTGAGCAAGGGAGTGGCCAGGCTGGCGCCCAGCAGGGTACGGCGGTTCATGGCCTGGGCTTCTCCGTGGCAGCGATGCCGATTGTGGCAAGGTTGGCCGGGTTTTGCCGGGTTGGCGAGGGGGCGCGGGCCGGCGACCTGCGGCATCGCCAGCCAGGGGCGCGGCTATTTGCGTGCGCCCGGCGGCCCCGACTCCAGCTTCGGGCATTGCTGCACCGCAACCCAAGCTGGTAGCGAAGGGAATGCCCGTGATTTCCTGGTACCTGGTAGCCCTGCTGGGCGCGCTGACCGCGATCGGCCCGATCTCCACCGACATCTACCTGCCCAGCTTCCCGACCCTGGTCGTGGAGCTCGCCACCAACCCGGCGGCGGTGCAGCGAACCCTGGCGGCCAGCTTCATCGGCATGGCGCTGGGCCAGGCGGTCTATGGCCCGGTCTCGGACCGCTACGGCCGCCGGCTGCCGATGCTCGTGGGCATGGCGATCTTCACCCTGGCTTCGGTGGGCTGCGCGCTGGCGCCGGGGATTCTCTCCCTGACCGGACTGCGGCTGGTGCAGGCGCTGGGCGGCTGCGCTGGCGTGGTGGTCTCCCGCGCCATGGTGCGCGACCTGGCCGAAGGCGCCGCCATGGTGCGGCTGATGGCGCGGCTGATGCTGGTGTTCGCGCTGGCGCCGATCCTGGGGCCGAGCATCGGCGGCTGGCTGCTGGCGGCGATGGGCTGGCGCGCGGTGTTCTGGCTGCTGGCGCTGTACGGCGCGGCGACGGTGGTGGCGGTGTGGCTGATGCCGGAAAGCCTGCCGATGGACCGGCGCCAGCGCGGCGGCGCGGCGTCCGTGCTGCGCACCTATGGCCGGCTGCTGCGGGACCGGCGCTTCATGGCCTATGCGCTGGGCGGGACGCTGGCGATGGCCGGGATGTTCGCCTACATCGCCGGCTCGCCCTTCGTGTTCATGCAGTTGCACGGCATTTCGCCGCAGGGCTACGGGCTGTATTTCGGCGCCAATGCACTGGGCATCATGGCCGTGGCGCAATGGGTCGGGCGGCTGGCGGCGCGGGTGCCGCCGGCGCGGATATTGGCCTGGGGGCAGGGCGCTTCCGTGCTGGCGGCGCTGGCGCTGGTGCTGGTGGCGGCCACCGGCTGGGGCGGCTTCCCAGCGCTGGTGGCGACGCTGTGGTGCTACATCGCCAGCCTGGGCGGGATCATGCCGGTTTCCACCGCCATGGCCATGAGCGCGCAGGGCAAGGTGGCGGGCAGCGCCTCGGCGGTGGTCGGGGTGCTGCAATTCGGCATCGGCGCCGCGGCGGGGTTGCTGGTTTCGCTGCTGGGCGATGGCTCGGCGCTGCCGATGGCGCTGGCCATGGCGTTGTGCGGGCTGGGTGGGCTGGGGTTCCGATTGTACTTGGCGCGGTAGGCTCTACTTCGGCACCTGCCCGCGCAGCACATGCTTTTGGATCTTGCCGGTGCTGGTGCGCGGCAGTTCGGTGAAGACCACCAGCTTCGGGCACTTGAAGCCGGCCAGATGCTGGCGGCAATGGGCGATCAACTCGGCCTCCGTCGCCTGCATGCCCGTGCGGAGTTCGATGAAGGCGCAGGGTACCTCGCCCCACTTGTCGTCCTGCTTGGCCACCACGGCGGCCAGCGCCACGGCGGGGTGCTTGTAGAGAGTATCCTCGACCTCGATCGAAGAAATGTTCTCGCCGCCACTGATAATAATGTCCTTGCTGCGGTCGCGCAGCTGGATGTAGCCGTCCGGGTACTTCACCGCGAGGTCGCCGGTGTGGAACCAGCCACCCGCAAAAGCCTTCCTCGTGGCCTCGGGGTCCTTCAGGTAGCCCTTCATGACCACGTTGCCGCGCATCATCACCTCGCCCATGGTGGTGCCATCGGCCGGCACCGGCGCCATGGTCTCGGCGTCCATCACGTCGAGCCCCTCCAGCGCCAGGTAGCGCACGCCTTGGCGGGCCATCAGCCTGGCCTGATCGGGGGCGGGCAGGGCATTCCAGGCCGTGTTCCATTCATTGACCACGGCGGGGCCGTACACTTCTGTCAGGCCGTAAACATGCAGCACGTTGAAGCCGGCCGCGCCCATGGCCGCCAGCACCGCTTCCGGCGGCGGCGCGCCGGCGACCACGAACTGCACCTGGCGGGCCAGGGCAGGGCGCTGCGCGGCCGGGGTCTCCAGCAGAGTCGCCATCACCACCGGGGCGCCGCACATGTGGGAGACGCCGTGCTCGACCATCAGCTGCCACATCAGCGCGCCACGCACGGCGCGCAGGCATACATGGGTGCCGACGACGGCGCAGACGGTCCAGGGGAAGCACCAGCCGTTGCAGTGGAACATCGGCAGCGTCCACAGGTACACCGGGTGCTTCGCCATGCTGGCGGAGAGCACATTGCCGGTGGCCAGCAGGCAGGCGCCGCGATGGTGATAGACCACGCCCTTCGGCCGCCCGGTGGTGCCGCTGGTGTAGTTCAGCGTGATCGCATCCCATTCGTCTGATGGCATCGGCCAGGGGAAGGCCGGGTCGCCCGCGGCGATGAAGTCCTCGTAGGGCTGGCCGCCCAGGGTGTTGGCGCGGGCGGCTTCGGGGGCCTCGGGGTCGTCCACCTCGATGATGATCGGCCGCGCCTTGGCCTGCAGCAGCGCCAGGCGCAGCAGCGGGATCAGCTCCTTGTCCACGATGATCGCGCGGGCTTCGCCGTGGTCCAGGATGTAGGCGATGGTGTCGGCGTCGAGCCTGGTGTTCAGCGCGTTCAGCACGGCGCCGGACATCGGCACGCCGTAATGCGCCTCGACCATCTCGGGGATGTTGGGCAGCAGGGCGGCCACTGTGTCGCCGCGGCCGATGCCGCGTTGGGCGAGGGCAGAGGCAAGCTGCACCGCGCGGTCGCGCAGCGCGCGGTAGGGCCGGCGCAGGCTGCCGTGGATGACGGCGGTGTGGTCCGGAAAGGTCTGCGCCGCGCGCTCCAAGAACAGCAGCGGGGTCAGCGGCTGGTGGTTGGCGGGCTGCTGTTCCAGGCCCAGGGAGTACATGGACATCAGCGGTGCCTCCATTCCGGGGTGCGTTTTTCGACGAAGGCGCCGATGCCCTCGGCGGCATCCTCGGCCAGCAAGTTCTCGACCATCACCTCGCCGGCCAGGGCATAGGCTTCGGGTAGCGGCAGGCCGGATTGGCGATGGAAGGCGCGCTTGCCCATGCGCACCGCCAGCCCGCTGCGGCCGGCGATCTGCCGCGCCAGGGTGACGGTGGCCTCGGCCAACTCGGCGTCCGGGACCACGCGGTTGATCAGGTGCATGGCCAGCGCGGCCTCGGCACCGACCATGCCGCCGGTCAGCAGCATTTCCAGCGCCGGCTTGCGCGGCACGGCGCGGGAGAGCGCGACGCCCGGCGTGGAGCAGAACAGGCCGATATCCACCCCTGGCGTGCAGAACCGGGCGGAGGCGGCGGCCACGGCCAGGTCCGCGGTCGCGACCAGCTGGCAGCCGGCGGCGGTGGCTACGCCCTGCACGCTGGCGATGACCGGCTGCGGCAGGGCGGTGATGGACTGCATCAGGCGCCCGCAGGCGGCCATGGTCTCGGTGAAGGTCGTGCGGCCGGCATCCGGCGCGGTCCGGGCGGCGGTGATTTCCTTCAGGTCGTGCCCGGCGCAGAAGACGGGGCCGGCGGCGGCCAGCACCACGCAGCGCACCGTGTCGTCGAGCGCCAGCGCGTCCAACTGCGCCTGCAACGCCGCCATCATCGCCAGGGAGAGGCTGTTGCGGGCGGCCGGGCGGTTCAGCGTCAGCACCGCGACGGCGTCGGCATCAGCGCGGAGGACATGGGCTTCCGCGCCCGGGGCGGCGGGCGCGACATTGGTCTGCGGTGCGGCTGACATGGGCGCCTCCTGCTCGTTGCCGTCGGCGTAGCCCGGCATGCCCTGGGGCGCCAGGGGAGAGCCGGTGTCACGGCGTTGTAAAGCGACGGAAAGCGGGACTTGGGCGGAAACGGCCTGCCATTCCGCGGGCGAGAATAGCTTAGCTATTCCGCCGTGATACCCGCCTCGCGGATCAGGGCGCCCCAGCGGGCGTCCTCGGCGGCAATGCGGGCGGCCAGCGGGGCGCGTGGCGTGCTGACAGCCTCGGCGCCCAGGGCGGCGAAGCGGCCACGCAGCGCCGGGTCGGCAGCGGCCGCGGCGACGAAGGCTTCCAGCCGGGTGGCGACGGCTTCCGGCAGGCCGGCGGGGCCGCCCAGCGCCAGCCAGGACAGCGCCTCGAAGCCCGGCAGCGTCTCGGCCACCGCGGGCAACTCCGGTGCCAGTGGGGACCGCGCGGCACCGGTTACGGCCAGGGCGCGCAGCTTGCCGTCGCGGGCCAGCGGCAGCGCGGTGGGTGCCGCGTCCAGCATCAGCGGTACCCGGCCGGCGAGGACGTCGCGCAGCGCGTCCGGGCTGCCGCGATAGTGGATGACCTCGCAGGCCAGGCCCCAGCCCCGCAGCAGCGCCACGGTGGCCAGATGCGGCACGACCCCGGCGCCGGGCGTGGCGCAGAGCGGCGGTTGCGGCTGGGCGCGCACCCAGCCTTGCAGCCCCGCCAGGTCGGTGGCGGGAACGCCGGGATGGACCACCACCAATGCCGGGTAGCGGGCGAACTCCGCCACCGGCGCCAGGTCCCGCGCGGGGTCGAAGCCCAACTGCGGGTAGAGGTGCCGGTTGATCGAGAGGGTGGCGGCGAACAGGGTGCCGATCGTGCTGCCATCCGCTGGAGCGCGCGCCAGGGCCTGGGCAGCCAGGTTGCCGGCGGCGCCGGGGCGGTTCTCCACCACCACGGGCTGGCCGGTCTCGGCCTGCAGCCGCTCGGCCAGCAGCCGAGACAGCAGGTCCGGCGAGGCGCCGGGCGGGAAGCCGACCAGCCAGCGCACCGGGCGTTCGGGCCAGGCCGCGCCGGCGGGGGCGGCGGTGAGCAGCAGTGCCGCCAGCAGCCAGCGGATCATGGCTTAACGGGCGCCAAGCAAGCGGGCCTGGGTCATCGGCTCAGGCGGCATAGGCGTAGTCGCTGCTGGCCTGGAAGTGGTTGCGGCGCAGCAGCGCGGTCATGTGCCGGGCGATGGCGCCCATGCCGCTGACGCCGGCGCGGGCCTCGGCCTCCGGGTTGTAGTTGGTGTTGGTGTTGACGTCGTAGGACCAGGCCGTGCCGTCCGCGTCGGTGGCGAACTCGATGGCGCCGATGCCGATGGCATTGGCCTGCAGGAAGGCCTCCCAGCGCTGGATCAGCGGGTGGCGGACGCCTTCGAGGACCTGGAACTTCGGCGAATGCGCCCCCCCTGGGGCGACGGCCGGGCAGACGCTGTCCAACTGGCAGACATCGGCGGGGCAGAGCTCGAAGCCCTCCGAGGTATCCACGCGCACGGCGTAGAGGAACTTGCCGCCGACGAACTCGGCACGGGTGATGAACGGCTGCGGCGCGTGGATATAGCGCTGCACCAGCCAGATGCCGTCGCGCGGCTGGCTGTGTTCATCATTGCTGCCGGCGATCTGCGCCAGGGCCTCTGCCAGTGCCGGGGCCGAGAGCACCAGGCGGACGCCGAGGCCCTTGCCGGCGCGGTTGTGCTTCAGGATGAGCGGGAAGCCCAGCTTTTCCGTGGCGGCGCGGATGTTGCCAGTGCCCACCACGGCGATGGTCGGCGGCGTGGGGATGTTGAACGCGGCCAGCGCCTGGTACTGCGCCACCTTGCTGACTTCCAGTTGCAGGGCGCGGCGGCCGTTAACCACAGTGCGGCCATGGCGTTCCAGCCATTCTATCACCGCCGCGGCGTATTCCGGCGCGTAGGTATGGCCGCGGGTATGCGAGGAGGCACTCATGCGGTTGTAGAACACGCCGGGCGGCGGGGGCACGGTGAGGTCCAGCATGCCCTCGTCCAGGAACATTTCTGCCATGGGCGTGCCGAGCGCGGCGAACTCGCGGCGCAGCGGCTCAATCCACGCGGAATTTTCGTGAATGACATGGACCTGGGACATCGGCGGCACTCCTCACTCTGGCCGCGGCGGGAGGTGACTCCACGCGACCTGGCAAGATAATGCGATCCACGATGGGGGAATGCAATACCTATTTCACGCAATTAGAACGCTAATATGAAGGACGAAATGTGGAATAGGCGGCGCCAGCCCCAGGGCCAGCGCCGCCTGCTCCGTTACACCGGGGTGAACATGGTCGCCGGGGGCGAGCCTTCCTGCGTCGGCTTGAACACCACTTTTACTTTTTGGCCGATCCTGAGCGCGTCCAGGTCGCAATCGACGATGTTGGTGAACAGGCGCGGGCCTTCATCCAACTCGACATAGGCCACCGAGAACGGCTCCTTCGTCCGCATCACGGTGAAGCTGTAGATCGTGCCGGTGCCCTTTGACTCCACCAGCTCGACATTTGGCGAGAGGGTGAAGGGCGAGCAGCCCCGCGGGTAGAAGAAGTGCTTGTTGGTGTCCTTGCACAGCCCGATCAGCAGCCGGCCTTCGCTGGCGGCGTCGAAATAGGGCTTGTTGGTCGGGTCAACCTGGATCGCCATGAGCTTGCGGTTCGAGGCGGGGGTCATGCGCGTTACTCCCGTTCCATGATGAGGGTGGCGCTGCCGTGGCGGGTGCCGAGCAGGCCACCGGTGCCGTGGGCGAGCACGAGGGAATGGTCTTTTACCTGTACGGCGGGGTGGGCCTCGCCACGGGCCTGGCGGACCGCCTCGATCACCTTGGTGATGCCGCCGCGATTGGCCGGGTGGTTGTTGCAGAGGCCACCGCCATCCGTGTTGAACGGCAGCTTGCCGACGCCGGAGATCAGATTGCCGTCGGAGACGAAGGCGCCGCCCTTGCCCTTTTCGCAGAAGCCCAGGTCTTCCAGCTGGCAGAGCACCGTGATGGTGAAGCTGTCGTAGATGCTGGCGTACTTGATGTCGGACGGCTTCACGCCGGCTTCCTCGAAGGCGCGAGCGCCGGAGTAGCGGGCACCGCTATAGGTCAGGTCGATATAGCCGCCGGCCTGGTTTTTCGTCGCTTCGCCGGCACCGATGACCTTCACCAGCGGGCGCTTCAGCGACTTCGCTATCTCGGGGCTGGCCACGATCAGCGCGCCACCGCCATCGGTAATGACGCAACAGTCCAGCCGGTGCAGCGGGTCGCTGATCATCGGGCTGTTCACCACCTCCTCGACCGTCACGACCTTGCGCAGCTTGGCGTGCGGGTTGTGCTGGGCGTGATGGCTGGCGGCCACCTTGATCCAGGCGAGCTGCTCGCTGGTGGTGCCGAACTCGTACATGTGGCGCATCGCCACCATGGCATAGGCATTGGCGACGGTGCGGCCATAGACCATCTCGAACGGGTCGTCCGGCACGTTGACGCCCCAGGTGCGCGGGGCGGTGCCGGTGGCCATCGCCTCGCTGGCCGGGCGTCCCGCCAGGGTGATCAGCACGCAGGAAGCGCGGCCCAGCGCGATGGCCTGGATGGCGTGCGCCACATGCAGCAGGTAGCTGCTGCCGCCGACATCGGTGCTGTCGAGGAAGCGCAGGTTGGTCAGGCCGAGGTAGTCGGCGATGTTCAACGGCCCCAGGCCAGGCGCGTCGCCGGCACAAATATAGCCGTCGATGTCGGCCTTGGTCAGCCCGGCATCCTGCAGCGCGCCCCAGGCGACTTCCGCGTGGAGCTGCGAGACGGATTTGTCGGTGGCCAGCCGCGTCGGGTGCTCATAGGCCCCGACGATATAGCCCTTGCCCTTGATACTCATGCGTTCCTTCCCGAGTGGAGTTGGAACGCAAACTTCCCCCTG
>CANBNK010000060.1 GCA_947371015.1 Acetobacteraceae bacterium
GGTGTCATGATCTCGGGCGAGCAACTGCTGGAGGAGCTCGGCCGCTTTGACGGCGATGCCGAAATCCTGCGGGCTTGGCGCGACGGCATGGCGCCCGAGCCGGCCCTGCTGGTCTCGGAATGGGCGGACCGGCACCGCATGCTCAGCAGCCGCGGCTCCGCCGAGCCGGGGCCGTGGCGCACGGCACGCACGCCCTACCTGCGGGACATCATGGACGCGCTGTCTGCGCTGCATCCCGCACGGCGCGTGGTGTTCATGAAGGGGGCGCCCAGGTGGGCGCACCCTTGGCCATCGATACGCCGATACCGACGGCCGAAGGTTGGGCCAGGATGGGCTCGCTCACCGGAACGCGAGGCAGCTTGACAAGGCGGCATACGTTGGCATCCGTCAGCGAGAAGTCGCTCATGGTCCAGGCAAAGTCGTCGCGTCAGCGGCCCACCACGCCGACGCAGAGGTTCAGTGCCCGCAATGGCAGCCTCAGCGGGAAGAAGCGGCGTTCTGACAGCTGGAAATGCTGGCCCAGCACCGCCTCGATCTCTGCCGGGTTGTTGACGTGCTCACGCCGGATCAGCCAGCCATAGGGGCGGCGGAAATGGCGCCGGAACAGTCGTTCCGCCGAGATCTTGCGCGCCAGCCAATAGGTCGGCCCTGGGTCGCAGGGATAGACCAGCGCCAGGCTGCCGCCAGGCCGCAGCACGCGGCGCAGCTCCGCCACTGCGCGCGGCAGGTCCGGCAGGTGCTCCAGCACATGGATGGCGATGACCCGGTCGAAGCTGGCATCAGCGTAGGGCAGCCCAAGCTGGCAATCGGCCACCACCGCATGCGCCCCGGGGAAGCGCCGGTGCAGCGCCTGGGCCATGGCCGGGCGCAGTTCCACCGCGTGGTAATCCTGCTGCCGCAGATCCTCATGCGCCAGGTGTTCACCCAGCCCGGCGCCAATCTCCAGCGTGCGGCAGTAGTGCTGCGGCGTGGCCGTGCGCAGCGGGTAGCCGTGGTTGAAGCCTTCCACAGCCTGGTAGCGCCGCGGCAAAACCTCATGCCAAAGCCGCATGAACTCCTCGCTGATGCGCGCCTGTTCGCGGCTCAGCGGCGGCAGGTGCTTCGGCCAGGCGTGGCGCGGCGGCCGCGGCGGCACCCAGGAAGGCAGGCCGGCCACGACGTCAGGCGCCGGCTGCCGCGGCAGGGCGGTCCGCACGTGCCGGCGGCACCGCGGTGAAGCCAGCCCCGCGGCCGTGCCCGTCCTCCGTCACCTGCATGTTGCAGACCCGGTCCACGATGTAGCGCGGTCGGCGGCGCACTTCCTCATAAACCCGGCCGAGATACTCGCCGAGCACGCCGATGCCGATCAACTGCACCCCGCCCAGGAACAGCACCAGAATGGTGATGGTCGGAATGCCGATGGGATAGGCGTCGCCCAGGATCAGCTTCAGGATCACCATGGCGATGATCAGGCAGAAGCTGACGGAGGCAATGCCGACGCCAAGCCAGAGCAGGGCGGAAAGCGGCACGGTGGAAAAACCGAAGACGCCGTTCAGCCCGATCTTCAGCGAACCGAGGTGCCGGTTGTAGTTGCCACTGCCGGCATGGCGCGGGTCGCGGTCGTACTGCACCGCGGCCTGGCGAAAGCCGACAAACGCCACCAGGCCGCGCAGGAAGCCATGGCTTTCCGCCAGGAAGCGCAGTTCCTCCACCACCCGGCGGCTCATGATGCGGAAGTCGCCGGTGTCGCGCGGGATCGGGCAGTCGGCCACCGCGTTGATCAGCTTGTAGCCCAGGCTGGAGACGGTGCGCTTGACCCAGCTTTCGCCCTCGCGGCTGCGGCGCTGGGCGAAGACCACGTCATGGCCTTCCAGCATCCGGGCATGCAACTCGGCGATGAGTTCCGGCGGATCCTGCAGGTCCACGTCGATCACCACGCAACTCTGCCCGGTGCAGTTGAGGATGCCGGCGATCGTCGCCGCCGGCTGGCCAAAGCGGCGGCTGAACACCATCAGCCGGATGTTGTCATTGCCCGCGATATGCTGCCGGATCGCCGCCTCGGTCTGGTCCGGTGAGGGGTCGAGGCAGAACAGGATCTCATAGCTGCCGATCGCCGCCAGCACCGGCACCAGCCGGTCCAGGCAGGGGGTGATGTTGTGCTCTTCGCGGTACACCGGAATCACCACGGAGATCAGCGGCTGGGTCATCGGGGCAAGGTATCCATTGTGCCCGCAGGGCAAGGCGCGGGTGGGGCCGGTGTGAGGATTTCTCCGCCATCGGCGGTAGCGGGGCAAGGCTGCGTATCGCACTTTCGCGATCCCAATGAGATCGCTACCTTGGCCTCCCCTCGCCTGCTCCCTTCGCCCGGTTCACAATGTCCAGCATGACCCATAGCGCCACCTATCTCGGCCAGGTTGCCGAGATCGCCCGGCTGATCGACCCCGCGGCTGTGGAACGCCTGGTCGCCCAGTTGGTGGCAGTGCGCGATGCCGGCGGCAGGGTGTTCTTCCTGGGCGTTGGCGGCAGCGCGGCCAATGCGGCGCATGCGGTGAACGACTTCCGCAAGCTCGCGGGCATCGAATGCTACGCACCCACCGATAATGTCGCTGAACTCACAGCCCGCACCAACGACGAGGGCTGGGAAGGGGTGTTCGCCGGCTGGCTGCGGGTCTCCCGGCTGGGGCCGATCGACGCGGTGTTCGTACTCTCGGTTGGGGGCGGCGACCAGGCCCGCAACATCTCCGCCAACCTGGTCAGCGCGCTGCGGCTGGCGCAGCAGGTCGGCGCGCGCATCCTGGGCATTGTCGGGCGCGATGGCGGCTTCACCGCCCAGGTGGCCGACGCGGTGCTGCTGGTACCGGTGGTGGATGCCGCGGCGATCACGCCGCATACCGAAGCCTTCCAGGCCGTGCTGTGGCACCTGATGGTGACGCATCCGGCGCTGCTGCGCGGGCCGATGACCTGGGAGACGGCGGCGCGATGAGGCTTCCCGAGGGCCTGCGGCCGCGGCTTGGCCGGCTGATCCAGCACCCGCCGCGGCCGTTGCGGCTGGCCCCGCTGCCGCGGCCGGCGGCGCCGCGCGGCGGCTGGCCGGAAATCGGCATGGTGACGCCGGCCTTCGGCCATGCCGGCTTCATCGAGCGCACGCTGCGCTGCCTGCTGGCGCAGGACTACCCGGCGCTGCGGCTGGCGGTGATGGATGGCGGCTCGGCCGATGGCACCGAGGAGATCCTGCGCCACTACGCGCCCCGGCTGCACCACTGGCAATCGGCGCCGGATGGCGGGCAGACCCAGGCGATCAACGCCGGCTTCGCGGTGCTGCCGAAGACCGAGCTGATGGGCTGGCTGAACAGCGACGACCTGCTGATGCCGGGGGCGCTGCGCCTGGTGGGCGCCTGGTTCGCCCGGCATCCGGAGGTGGACGTGGTCTATGGCCACCGGGTGCTGCTGGACGAATACGACCGCGAGATCGGCCGCTGGGTGCTGCCGCCGCACGACGCGGCGGTGCTGACCTGGGCGGACTACGTCCCGCAGGAGACCCTGTTCTGGCGCCGTCGGCTGTGGGACCGCATCGGGGGCGCGCTGGACGAGAGCTTCCGCTTCGCCATGGACTGGGACCTGCTGCTGCGCTTCCAGGCGGCCGGTGCGCGGTTCCATCGGCTGCCCCATGTGCTGGGTGGCTTCCGCGTGCACGCCGCGCAGAAGACCTCGGCGCAGCTTGAGGCGGTGGGCCAGGCGGAAATGACCCGGCTGCGCCAGCGCGCGCATGGCCGCACGGTGGACTGGCGCGAGATCAACCACGGCATCGCCCCCTACCTGGCGCGCCATGTGGCCTGGGACCAGGCCACCGCGCTGGTGGCGGCGGTGCGGGGGCGGCGGCCGCCCGACCTGTTCGGCCTGCACGGGGCCGGCGGGCCGTTGCTGCGGCCGCTGCCCGCGCCGCCGGCGGCGGAGGTTGCCGGCAAGCCGCCCTCCCCCGGGCTGCGCGATAGGCTGCGGGCCCAGCGCACCGCCTGGCGGCGCCGGCGTTCCGATGCCTGGCAGGCCGGCACCCGGCCCGCTGCCGGCGACGTGCTGGCCAGCGGCGCGGTTGCGCTGGAAGGCCCGGGCTGGCAGCCGCCGGAACACGCCGGCGGGCTCTCGTTCCGCTGGGTGGTGGGGCCGGTGGGGTTCGCCCTGCCCGCCGGCACGGCCGGCTGGGCTCGGCTGGACCTTGAGCTGGAGGCGGGACCCAGCCTCCGCCCCGGCGCAGCGCTGCTGCTGGAGGATGCCACCGGCGCCCTGCTGGCGCGCTTGCCGCTGGGCCGCCGGCAGCGCCATCGGCTGGACCTGCCGGTGCCGGCGCGCGGCCCTGCCCGCTTCACGCTGCGGCCAGATGCACCGCCGGGGCCGCCGGGGCCGGACGGGCGGCTGCTGCTGTTCCGCATCTTCACGCTGCACCCGGCGCCCGAGATCGCCGCCTGGCGCTGCCCGGTCTGGTTCGGGCCGGGCTGGCATGCGTTCGAGCATTTCGGCGGCGAGCATTTCCGCTGGGCCGAGCCCAGCGCCACGCTGCGGCTGGCCGCACCGGCCCGGCCGGCGCGGCTGCGGCTGCTGGTGGAATCCGGCGCCAGCCTGCCGGGCCGGGCCTTTCGGCTGGAACTGCGCGACCAGGCCGGCGCTCTGCTGGGTGGGCACAAGCTGAACCGCCGGCAATGGGTCAGCTTCCGGCTGCCGGCGGCGGCGGCCGGGGTGGCCGAATACCAGCTGCTGGGCGACCAGGCAGGCATGCAGCCCGCCGTGGGCGACGACCGCAGCCTGTGCTTCCGCGTGCTGCGGCTGGAGGTGAGCTGAGCCGGATGGAACCCATGGCCGACACGGTGCTGGTGCAGATGGGCGGCGTTGGCGACCTGGTGTTGCTGGCCGGGGCCGGCGCCGCGTTGCGCCAGGCGCGCCCAGGGGCCCGGCTGGTGCTGCTGTGCCGGCAACCGCTGGCCGCGCTGCCGGCGCTGTGGCCGGTGCCGCCGGACGAGGTGATCGGCCTGGACCTGGACCCCGCCCGGTTCGAGGCGCCGACCGAAGCGCTGCGGCAGGCGCTGGCCGCGGTGGCGGCGCGGCTGCGGGGCCGGCGGGCCGGGCTGCTGGTGGATGCCGCCCTCCGGCCCGGCTGGTTCACCCCCTTCCTGGCGGCGCTGCTCGCGGCTGAACTGGCCCTGTGCTGCCCCGGCGCCCCGGTGGCGGTGCCACAGATGCTCGGCCGGCTGCTGGCGGCGCAGATGGGCCTGGCGGAACGGCGGGTTGAACAGCTGGAGCCGTCGCCTCGGCTGGCGGAACTGGCGCGGCACGACCAATGGCTGCGGGCCTGCGGCGCCGGCCCGGCCGAGACCCTGCCCTGGGCGCTGCCCGCGCCGCTGGAGCGCCAGGCCCGGGCCTGGTTGCAGGCGGCCGGCCTGGCGCCCGGCGGCTACCTGGTGGGCTGCCCCGGCGGGGCCGAGGCCACCCGGTTGAAGCGCTGGCCCGAGGATCGCTTCGCCGCGGTGCTGCGCCAGGCCGGGCTGCCGGTGCTGCTGCTGGGCACCACCGCCGAGCAGCCGCTGCTGGCCAGGGTGCAACAGGCCATGGGCGCGCCTGCCCCGGCCTGCCTGGCCGGCGGGCCGGCAGAGCTGGCGCTGGCCGCCGCGCTGCTGTCGCTGGCCCGCGGCTGGCTGGCCAATGATTCCGGCCCGATGCACCTGGGCCAGGCCTATCGGGTGCCGGGGGTGGGGATCTTCGGCGGCGGCGGCGGCTGGCCGGCCTATCGGCCCTGGGCGCCGGGCGCCATCGGCCTGTACTGCCCGCTGCCCTGCGAGGGCTGCGACTGGGACTGCCTGCTCGACCACGCGATGTGCATCGACCAGGTGCCGGTGCCGGCGGTGCGGCAGGCCCTGGCGCGCTGCCTGGCCAACCCGGCGGCACCGCCCGAGGTGACGACCCTGGCGGGGCCACCACCGCCGGTGCCCGCCCTGCTGGCGGCGGCCTCGGAGAGCTACCGGGCGGCGCAGCGCGACGGGGCGGAGCGGCTGGAAGCGGGGCTGGCCGCCGCGGCCGCGGCCGACCGGCACGCCGCCAGCCTGGCAGCCCAGCTGGCCGGGGCCCGGCAGGAGGTTGCCATCCAGTCCCAGGCCGCGGCGGACCGGCTGGCGCTGCTGGAGACGGTGCACGAGGCCGCCGAGCAGCGGCTGCGCGGCATGCAGGAACTGACCGCCGCGGTGGCCGAGCGCGAAGCCCGGCTGGCGGCGGCGGAGCGCACGGTGCCGGGGCCGGTGGCGTGGCAGATCAACACGGGCCTGGGCGCCGGCAATATCGGCGACGAGTTGATGATGGACGCCTTCTGGCGCCAATGGCCGCCGGGGCTGGCGCTGCAGGTGCCGCTGTTTCCGCAGGCGGCGCTGCGCCAGGGCGGCTACCCGGCGCCACATCGGTACTCGGCGGTGGACTACGACGGCAACGAGAATGCCGGCACCGGGCTGCCCGGCCTGCTGGTGGGCACCACCCCGGTGGCCGAGGCCGAGGGGCTGCACTTTCCGCTGCGCTTCCTGCAGCCTCGGCTGACCCACTTCCACCGGCACGGCCTGGCGGTGGATGCGGTGGGGGTGGGGGTAGAGCCGCTGGCCAGCGCCGCGGCCCAGGCGATCTTCGCCGAGGCCTTCCTGCCGATCCGCTCCTGGACCGTGCGCAGCGCTGCCTGCCGCGCCGCGCTGCTGGCGCTGGGCGTGCCGGCCGAGCGCGTGCGGGTTGGCGCCGACTGGGCCTGGCTGCATACCCCGGCGCAGGACCTGCGCGAATGGGCGGCCGATTGGTGGCGGCGGCATGGCATCGACCCCAGCCGGCCGCTGCTGGTGGCCAATGTGGTGGCGATGCAGTGGCCGGGGCGCGACGCCGCGCTGGCCGCCATGGCCCAGGCGCTGGACGGCGCCGCCGAACGGCACGGGTTGCAGCTCGCCTGCCTGGCCAATGACTGCCGCGACGGCGACTTCTTCGACCAGGCCGCGGCGCGGCGCCTGGCCGGCCAGCTGAAGCACCCGGCGGTGCTGTTGCCCAACCTGTACTACAGCCCCGACCAGGCCATCGCCCTGCTGGCCCATGCCACGCTGACGCTGGGCGAGCGGTACCACTTCGCGGTTCAGGCCGTGCTGGCGGGGACGCTGCCGCTGGTGATTCCGCGTGGGCCCAAGCTGCAAGGCCTGGCGGCGGAGCTGGGGCTGATCTCGGTGGGCGAGGTGCGGGCGGTGGCGCCGGCGGTGCTGGGCGCGGCCTTGGACCAGGCCATGGCCGAGCGGCCGCATCGCCTGGCGGCGCTGGCGCTGCGCCAGCGCGAGATGCGGCTGCGCGCCGCCGGCAACCTCGACCTGCTGCGCGTGCTGCCGCCCTACGCCGGCTGCTGGCCCGGCGCGCCGGGCTGAGCCGCGCCCGCCTGGGCATGGTTGGAAGGCAGGCCGCGCAGGCCGCCGGCCGCCAGCTGCTGCCGGTACCAGTCGTAGGTCAGCCGGATGCCCTCGGGCAGCGGCGTGGCATGGCGCCAACCCAGTGCCTGTATCCGCCGCACGTCCAGCAGCTTGCGCGGGGTGCCGTCGGGCTTGTCGGCGTCGAAGGCGAAGCGGCCGTGGTAGCCGACCTCGGCGGCGATCATCGTCGCCAGCTCGGCGATGCTGACATCCTCCCCGGTGCCGACATTGATGTGGCCGGGGCCGTCGTAGCGGCGCAGCAGCAGCACCAGCGCGTCGGCCAGGTCGTCCACGAACAGGAATTCCCGCCGCGGCCGCCCGCTGCCCCAGACCGGGACGCTCGGGCTGCCGGCCAGCCGCGCCTGGTCTATCCGCGCCAGCAGGGCCGGCAGCACATGGGCGTAAAGCGGGTCGAAATTGTCGCCGTAGCCGTACAGGTTGGTTGGCATGGCGCTGATGAAGTCGCAGCCATGCTGGCGGCGATAGGCGTCGCACAGCTTCAGCCCGGCGATCTTGGCCACCGCATACCATTCATTGGTTGGCTCCAGCGCGCCGGTCAGCAGGGCGTCCTCGGCCACCGGCTGCGCCGCGTGGCGCGGGTAGATGCAGGAGGAGCCGAGGTAGAGCAGCCGCCGCACCCCGGTGCGCCAGGCGCCGTGGATGACGTTCTGCGCGATCGCCAGGTTGTCGAACAGGAAGTCGGCGGGCAGGCTGTGGTTGGCCAAGATACCGCCAACCCGGGCGGCGGCCACGATGATGGCATCCGGCCGCGCGGCCGCGAGCCAATCCTCCACCTCGGCCTGCCGGCGCAGGTCCAGCACGCTGCGCGGCACGGTGAGGAGTTCGCAATCCTCCCGCCGCAGCCGGCGCATCAGCGCCTGCCCCACCATGCCGGCATGTCCGGCAATCCAGATGCGACGGCCGGTCAGGTCGAATTTGAGGGCATCAGGCATAGGCGTGTCGGTCTCCCGGGGCGTAGTCAAAGCACGCGGACCAAGGCCCGACAAGATCGGAACCTCTATCCAGCGCGGACGCGGCCGGGGCCAGGCAGGCGTCCACCGCCGCCGCGTCCAGCGCCAGGATCGCACAGGTGGCGTCGTTGATGCCGAGGCTGACCAGCCACTGCCCGCCATGCCAGGCGGCGCCGCAGGCATAGGCCACCTCGGCCACCGCGTCGTTCAGGGCCGAGGACCCCTGGCCGGGCAGCAGCCGATGCAGCGGCAGGGGGCGCAGCGGCAGTTCCAGTGGCAGGAAGGGGGGCTCGGCGCTGAAGCGATAGGCCGCGGCGAGGTAGCGGTAGCCCCGTGGCGTCGGCACCACGCAATGGCAGAAGCTGGTGAAGGCGTTGCCCTGGCGCTGTGGCGGCGCGCCGCCGCGCAGCGGGGCGAAGCGGGCGGCGAAGCCGGCCCCCGCGACCACCGGTGCCGCGGCCGGGCGCCAGTGCAGGCTGCCGGCCGCCTCGGCCGCCAGCGCCAGCACCTGGTGCGGCTGCGGCGCATAGACCGCGTGCAGGCCGTCGGCCTCGAACAGCGTCCAGTTCTTTTCCTGCGCCTGGCCGGGGCCTTGCAGCAGCAGCTCCCGCACCGGGCCCAGGGGGCGCAGGCTGGCAGGGTCCAGGCGTTGCAGGAACTGGTGGTTGCGCGGTTCGTGGCAACCGGAGTTCCAGTACAGGAACAGGCCCTCGCGCAGCCGATACAGCCGCGGGTCGGCGAACCAGTGGTAGGCCTGGCTGCCCAGCCCCGGTGGCAGCGCCAGCGTGTCGCTCAGCGGCAAGGCCGAGCCTGGCACCACCGCCAGGTTCCGGTCCAGCCGGCACAGCCCGATCCGGCGCCGGCCATCGGCGCCCACCACCCGGAAGGCCAGCAGCCAGCCCTCGGCATCGGCCAGCAGCCCGGGGTTGAAGCAGCGCACCGGGCCCTCGGCCGCCAGCCAGCGCCAGGCCGCGGGCAGCAAGGCCTCGGCGCCATAGTGCCGTACCTCGCCAGCCGCGATCATCGGTGCAGCACCAGGCTGCGCAACGCCAGGCCAAGCCGGCGTGGGTCCCCGGCCGGCTGGAAGACGCTGGACACCAGCCGCAGCCGCAGCTCCGGCGCCGCGGCCAGCTCGTCCAGCGGCAGGCTGCGGTGCCAGGCACCGCCATCCGGCAGTGCTTCCTCCAGCAGCACCACGCCATTGACCTCCAGCCGCACCCAGGCCCCGGCCGGTCGCACCGGCCACAGCTCCAGTTCCAGCCGGGCAAGCTGGCCGCCGGGGCCAACCGCCATGGGCAGCCGCAGCCTGGTGTCGCCATCGGTCCAGCGCAGCCAGGCCCCGGCATGGGGCTCGGCGGCATGCAGCCCCGGCGCCGACCAGCCCGAGGCCACCAGTTCCAGCGCCGCGGCCTTGCCGGCGATGAAATCGGCCAGCCCGGCGTTCCGCCCCAGCCAGAATACCCGCTGGCCGGCGGCGCTGGGTTCCAGCTCGGTGGTCACCAGGCAGTCGGGCGCTGGCAGCTGCGGTTGCAGGCCCAGCGGCAGGCCATTGCCGAAGTCGCTGTTGAGCGGCGTGGTGCTGGACCAGCGCACCCCCAATTCGGTCAGCACCACCTGCAGGTAGCGTTCCAAGGAAGGGTGCGACAGCGCCAGGCTGATGCCATGGCATTGCCGCAGCGCCGCCAGCTGCGGCCCGATGGCCCAGTTGAAGTCCCGCTTCACCACGGCATTGGGCACCGCCGGGTAGGGCGGCGGGTAATGCGCGCCGTCGGTGCCGCGTGCGGCCGCCAGCGGCCGCCAGACCCCCAGGCCGAGATGCGCCACCAGGTAGGCCAGCGCCAGGCCGCGCTGCCATCGGCCGGCGCCGGGCCGCAGCGCCGGGGCGGCCAGCACCAGGAAGGCCAGCGGCCCCACCATGGACCAGGCCTTGCCCGCGGCCCAGTAGCGCCCGAGCCCGAGCGCCACCAGCGCCGGCAGCGTCGCCCCGGCCGCCAGCAGGGCCAGCCGCCGCCAGGGCAGCGAGCCGCGCCGCCGGCGCGCCGCCGAGGCCAGCAGGCCGGCCATGCCCAGCGCCAGCGCCAGCTGCCAGGCCAGCCGCACCGGCAGCGGCAGGCCGGGGCCGGGCAGCAGGAAGTACAGCCCGGTCAGGCCGGCCAGCATGTCCACCGGCAGCGAGACCATGGCGTAGAGCAACTGGGCGCTGCCCAGCTCGGGCCCGGTGGCGGCGAAGAAGTCCAGGTCGCGGCCGAACAGATAGCCCTGGAAATGCCGCCACCAGGGATAGGCCGTCTCCATGGCGCCCTGTTGCTGGCGCAGCAGCAGGCCGATGCTGCTTTCCCAGGCCGGCAGGCAGGCCAGCACCGCCAGCCCAGCCGCCAGCAGCAGCCAGGGCAGGTCGCGCCACGCCTCGGCGCGGCGGCGCCACAGCCTGGCCAGCACCACCAGCCCGCCCGCGGGCCCATAGGCCAGCAGCAGTTCCGGATACAGGTGCAGCAAGGCCGCAAGCAGCAGGGTGAAGGCCGGCAGCGCGCGGCGCAGCCTGGCGTGGCCGGGCGGCAGCAGCAGGCCCAGCAGCAGCAGGCCCAGCGGCAGCGCCGCCAGCTCGCTCCAGGCGTTGATGTCCAGCACGTACTGGCCGAAGAAGCCCAGCGCCAGCGCCGCGGCGCCCAGCACGGCCGGCCACCGCGCCACCCGAAGCGCGGCGTGCAGCAGCCAGGCGGCGGCGAACAGCTGCAGGCATTGCAGCAGCGCCACCCAGGCATAGGCCAGAACCGGCGTTGGCCGCCCGGTGAACTCCGCCATGGCGGCGAAGGCGATGCAGACCGCCGGGCGCGACAGCAGCATCTTGCGGGTGCCGAGCAGGTAGTCCGTCGCCGTGGCGGTCTCGGGCGTCAACGCCATCAGCGCGTCGTAGCCCTGCCGGCGCATGGCGGAGCTGAAGGCAACGTAGTTCAGCTGGTCCTGGTCGTTGCCCTGGAACACCCGGAACGCCTCGCCGCCCAGCCAGCCTGGCGCCAGGCACAGCAGCAGCGCCAGCAGCGCCAGCGCCAGGAAGCCGGCCGCCCCGGCCGGCGGGCGCCAGTCCTGCCGCCCCTGCTGCCGGCGCCACCACAGCAGGCCCGCCGTCGCGCAGAGCCCCAGCGCCAGCATCCAGCGCCCCGCTTCGGCCGCCGAGGCCCCGGCGCGGTACAGCAGGGTGGTGCCCAGGGCGAGCGCCGCGAAGCCGAGCACCGGCGCCGCCACCCAGCGGCTCAGCGCCGGCTGCGGCAGGCACTGCGCCAGCGGCCAGCCGAGCGCAGCGCAGAGCAGCAGCACCCCAAGGGCAAAGCCGAGGTCGGTCATGGCTGCCGCCGCAGGTAGATGTGCAGGGTATCGGTGCCCAGGCCGAGCTGCCGCACCGGCACCCAGTCCCGTGCCGCCAGCGCCCGCAGCGCCGGGGCCATGGCGGCCATGCTGGTGTCGAACGGCAATACGCCGCTGCCGGCCCGGTCCGACAGCACCAGCACGTTGCTGGCGGCCAGCTGGGCTTCCGCCTCGGCCAGGGTCATGCTGTCCACCCGGCTGCCGAGCCGCATGTTCACCGGCATCAACTGGCCGCTGCGCTCATAGGCCGCCGCGGCGGCGGCGTTGGCGTTGAACCACGGCGCCACGACATCCACCGAGATGTTCAGCGCCGGCCACCCGCGGGCGCTGGCCTGCTGCACCAGCCAGGCATCCAGTTCCGCCAGTTGGCCAAGGTTGGCCCGCTGCGCATGGAACTCGCTGTGGCGGCTGGCCTGGGCCAGGGCCTGCCAGCCGCCCAGCAGCAGCACCGCCGCCGCCGCCGCCCGCAGCAGCGGGCTTCCCGGCCGGGCCAGCGCCGTGGCCAGCAGCACCGTGGCCAGCACCAGCGGCAAGGTGGCGATGCCCACCACCACCGGAGACTTCGACACGTCGAGCCCCAGCACCACCAGCGGCACCGCCACGGCCAGCAGCAGGGGCGCCAGAGCCACCAGCAAAGTGCCGGTGGGGCGGCGGCGCCAGGCCAGCGCGGCCGCCAGCAACAGCCCCGCCCCGGCCCAGAAGCCCCGGCCCAGATGAATTCGCGCCAGCGAGACCGGGTAGTAGGCCAGGTGGTCCAACAGGGTGAAGACGCCCTGCTCGCGCGCCCGCGCCAGCCGCTCCTCGCCCACCAGGTGACCCTCGACGTAGTAGGCGTGGAAGTTGTGCCACTGCCACAGCAGCAGCGCCGACAGGGCCAGGGCCAGGATCACCAGGCTGGCCAGGGCGTGCCAGCCGCGCTGGCGGAACCCGGCCGCCAGTGCCGGTTGCCGGCGCAGCAGCAGGGCCGCCGCGCCGCACAGCACCGCCCAGCCGCCATAGGCGCCCAGCAGGTAGGCCACCGCCACCATACGCTGCGGCACCATGGCCAGCGCCAGCAGCAGCGCCACCGCGCTGGCCCGGCGATGCAGCATCCCGGCCGACCGGGCGATGCAGCAGGCCCAGAGCCCGTACAGGGCCGCTGCCGCGTAGTCGTGGCGGAAATCGAACAGCCCACCGGCAGCCAGCCAGGGCGAGGCCAGCGACAGCATCAGCCCCAGCGCCGCGAAGCCCGCCGCGCTGCCGCCGCCCAGCCGCCGCGCGGTGCGGAACACCACCAGCTGCGCCAGCAGCGCAAAGCCGAAATTCACCGCCAGCCGTGGCAGCCGGGTGCCGCCGGTAACCAGCGCCACCAGCGCCCCCTGCGCCGACAGCAGCAGGCCGTTGAACGGCGCCTCGGTGCGCAGGTAGCTGAGGATGGCGCCCAGGCCATGCTCCAGCACCGCCTGCTCCAGCCGGTAGGAAGCCAGCAGCAGGCCGGCCTGGTCGTAGTATTCCGGTTGGTGCCAGGCGATCTCGCGCCAGAAGTAGGTGTTCCACAGCAGCAGCTGCAGCAGCGCGATCGCCGAGAACACCACCGCGTCGCGCCAGGGGTGTCGCCACGGCATCCGCCACCCGAAGGCGCTGGGCTCGGCGGACATGTCAGGCGCGGCCAACTGCTGGCATGGCGGGGTCTCCTGCTTCCCCCTGGCATAGCCGAGCCGGCATCAATGTCCAGGCCCCAGCCGCCTCGACAGGCCGTGCCAGACTGCCTAAGCGTGGCAGCGATATTCTGGGCGGGATCGCGGCATGCGCTTTCTGGTAACCGGCGCGGCGGGCTTCATCGGCAGCAACCTGGTGGACCGCCTGCTGGCAGGCGGCCACGAGGTTGTCGGCTACGACAATCTCTCCACCGGGCGCCTGGAGTTCCTGGCCGCCGCCATGGCGCATCCGGGCTTCCGCCTGGTGCGCGGCGACACGCTGGACCCCACCGCGCTGGCCGCCGCCATGGCCGGGGTGGGGTTCGTGCTGCACCTGGCCGGCAATGCCGATGTGCGCTTCGGCACCCACTACCCGCGCCGCGACCTGGAACAGAATACCATCGCCACCCTCAACGTGCTGGAGGCGATGCGCGCCGCGGGCGTGCGCCGCATCGGCTATGCCTCCACCGGCTCGGTCTATGGCGAGGCGACGGTGTTCCCAACCCCCGAGGATGCACCCTTCCCGGTGCAGACCTCGCTCTACGGCGCATCCAAGCTGGCCGGCGAGGCGCTGGTCTCGGCCTATGCCGAGGGCTTCGGCTTCCAGGGCTTCGTCTTCCGCTTCGTCTCCATCCTGGGGCCGCGCTACCAGCACGGCCATGTCTACGACTTCCTGCGCAAGCTGCGCGCCAACCCGCAGCGGCTGGAGCTGCTGGGCGACGGCCGGCAACGCAAGGCGTACCTGCATGTCGACGACATGGCCGAGGCCGTGCTGCTGGCGATCGAGCGGGCCGAGGACCGGCTGACCATCCTCAACCTGGGCCAGGACGACCACTGCACGGTGCTGGATTCGGTCGGCTGGATCACCGCCCGGCTGGGCCTGGCGCCCGAGATCCACTGCACCGGCGGCGAGCGCGGCTGGATCGGCGACAACCCCTTCATCTTCCTCGACACCCGGCGCATCCGTGCGCTCGGCTGGGCGCCGCGCCACGGCATCCGCGCCAGCGTGGAGGCGACGCTGGACTGGCTCACCGCCAATCCCTGGATCCTGGAGGCCAAGCCGTGAGGGTCGCGGTCTTCGGGCTGTGGCACCTGGGCGTGGTGACCGCCGCCTGCCTGGCGGAAGCCGGGGTGCCGACGCTGGGGCTGGACCCGGATACCGGGGTGGTGGCCGCGCTGGCCGCCGGCCGGGCACCGCTGCTCGAAGCCGGGCTGGAGCCGGCACTGGCCGCCGGCCTGGCCAGCGGCACGCTGCGCTTCAGCGCCGACCCGGCGGCGGTGGCCGAGGCCGACCTGGTCTGGGTGACCTTCGACACCCCGGTGGACGCGGCCGACCAGGCCGACCATGGCGCGGTGCTGGACGCGGTGGCCGGGCTGTTCCCGCAGCTGCGCGACGGCATGGTGGTGCTGGTTTCGTCGCAGCTGCCGGTGGGCAGCGTGGCCCGGCTGGAAGCCGGCTTTGCCGCCGTGGCCGCCGGCCGCCGGGTCGGCTTCGCCTGCAGCCCCGAGAACCTGCGCCTGGGCCAGGCCATGGCCAGCTTCCGCCAGCCGGGGCGCATCGTCATCGGCACCCGGCAGCCCTGGGTGCGCGAGGTGCTGGCGCCGCTGCTGGGCCGCTTCTGCGCCGAGCTGACCTGGGTTTCGGTGGAATCGGCGGAACTGGCCAAGCATGCGCTCAACGCCTTCCTGGCCACCTCGGTGACCTTCATGAACGAGGTGGCCCAGCTGTGCGAAAGGGTCTGCGCCGATGCCGCCGAGGTGGAGGCCGCGCTGCGGTCCGAGCCGCGGATCGGCCGGCAGGCCTATATCCGCCCGGGCGCCGGCTTCGCCGGCGGCACGCTGGCGCGCGACGTGCGCTTCCTGGAAGCGGCCGGGCGGGCGCAGGGGCTGGAGCTGCCGCTGCTCGGCGCCATCATGCCCAGCAATATCCGGCACCTCAACTGGCCCATGGCCCAGTTGCAGCGGCGCCTGGGCAGCCTGGCCGGCCGGTGCATCGCGGTGCTCGGCCTGGCCTACAAGCCCGGCACCAGCACCTTGCGCCGCTCTGCCGCGCTGGCCCTGTGCCAGGCCCTGGCCCAGGCGGGCGCCCTGGTGCGCGTGCACGACCCCGGCGCCGCGGCGCTGCCGCCCGAGGCCGCCGCGGGCCTGCTGCGAACCAGCACGGCCAGCGCCGCCCTGGCCGGGGCCGAGGCCGCGGTACTGGCCACCGCCTGGCCGGAATACCGCGAGCTGGAGCCCGACGCGGTGCTGGCGGCCATGGCCCGGCCGCTGCTGCTGGACGCCGACCGCCTCCTGGCCGGGCGCTTCGCCGCCGACCCGCGCTTCCACTACGTCACCGTGGGGAGCCCGGCATGATGCTGCGGGACCGGGCGGCGCTGATCACCGGCGCCGGGCAAGGGCTGGGGGCCGCCATCGCCGCGCGCTTCGTGGCCGAGGGCGCCTCGGTGATGCTCTGCGCCCGCGGCGCGGCCAGGCTTGAGGCGGTGGCCGCGGCGCTGCGCCGGCACTGCCGCCCCGGGCAGCAGGTGCTGACCGGCGTGGCCGACCTGACCCAGCCGCCGCAGGTGGATGCGCTGGTGGCGGCGGCGCTGGCCGCCTTCCCGCAGCTGGACATCCTGGTGAACAACGCCGGCATTGCCGGCCCGATCGGCCCGCTGGAGGAGACCGACTGGCTGGCCTGGGTGGCCGCGGTGAACGTCAACCTGCTGGGCACCGTCTATGCCTGCCGGGCGCTGCTGCCGCAGCTGAAGCGGCGCGGCGGCGGGCGGATCATCAACCTCTCGGGCGGCGGCGCCACCAGCCCGATGCCGCGGCTGACCGCCTATGCCGCCAGCAAGGCCGCGGTGGTGCGCTTCACCGAGAGCCTGGCGCTGGAGCTGGCCGGCAGCGGCATCACGGTGAACGCCATCGCCCCCGGCGCGCTGGCCACGACGATGACCGAGGAAATGCTGGCGGCCGGGCCGGAGCGGGCCGGCGCCGGCTTCCACGCGCGGATGCAGGCGGTGCACCAGGGCGCCGGCACGCCGCTGGAACGCGGCGCGGCGCTGGCGGCCTTCCTGGCCTCGGCCGAGGGCGACGGCATCTCCGGGCGGCTGATCAGCGCGGCCTGGGACCCCTGGCCCCGGCTGCGCCAGCACCTGCAAGCCCTGCGCGAGACCGACATCTACACGCTGCGCCGCATCGTGCCGGCGGATCGCGGCCAGGATTGGGGCGAGCCGTGATGCGCGTCGGTCTCATCGGCTGCGGCCTGGTCGGCCGCAAGCGCGCCGCGGCGGTGGCGGCCACCGGCCACCACCTGGCCGTGGTGTACGACCGCGACCCCGCCGCCGCCGCGGCGCTGGCGGCCAGCAGCGGCGCCACGGTGGCGCGCAACGCCACCGCCCTGGTGGCCGAGCCGCTGGACGCGGTGATCGTGGCCACCGCGCACGACGCGCTGCCGCTGCTGGCACGCCAGGCGATGGAAGCGGGCAAGCATGTGCTGCTGGAAAAGCCCGCCGGCCGCCGCGCCGCCGAGGTGCTGCCGGTGGCCGAGGCGGCACGCCGGCTTGGGCGGATCGCCAAGGTGGGCTTCAACCACCGCTTCCATCCGGCGTTGCAGCAGGCGCATGGCATCGTCGCCGGCGGTGGCTTGGGGCCGCTGCTGCATATCCGCGGCCGCTACGGCCATGGCGGCCGGCCCGGCTACGAGCAGGAATGGCGGTGCCAGCCCGAGATCTCCGGCGGGGGCGAATTGCTCGACCAGGGCTCGCACCTGATCGACCTGGCGCGCTGGTTCATGGGTGACCTCACGCTGGAATACGCCGCGACGCCCAGCCTGTTCTGGCCGGCCGCGGTGGAGGACAACGCCTTCCTGGCGCTGCGTGCCCGTGGCGGCGGCATGGCCTGGCTGCATGCCGGCTGGACCGAATGGAAGAACCTGTTCTCGCTGGAGATCTGCGGCCGCGACGGCAAGCTGGCGGTGGATGGGCTGGGCGGCAGCTACGGCACCGAGAAGCTGACCCACTACCGCATGCTGCCGCAGATGGGCCCGCCCGAGACCACCAGCTGGGAATACCCCTTCCCCGATACCTCCTGGGAGCTGGAGTTCGCAAACTTCGCCGCCGCCATCGCCGGCCATGGCCTGGCCTGCGGCGACATCGAGGATGCCGTGGCGCTGCACCGGATCACCGACCAGGCCTATGGGCGCGACACGCCATGATCATCACCCGCAGCCCGTTGCGCATCACCCTGGGCGGCGGCGGCACCGACCTGCCCTCCTACTACCGCGAGCATGAGGGCTTCCTGATCGCCGGGGCGATCGACAAGTACGTCTACATCACCCTGCACCAGACCTTCGTCGAAGACCTGATCGTGAAGTATTCCCGGCTGGAACGGGTGACGAGCTCGGCGCAGGTGCAGCACCCGATCATCCGCGAGGCCTTCGACCTGGTCGGCCTGGATGGGCGCTACCTGGAGCTGACCAGCATGGCGGATATCCCCGCCGGCACCGGGCTCGGCTCCTCCGGCAGCTTCACCACGGCGCTGCTGAAGGCGCTGCATACCTGGCGGCGCAGCCTGGTGACGCCGGCGCAACTGGCCGAACAGGCCTGCGAGATCGAGATCGACCGGCTGGGCGAGCCGATCGGCAAGCAGGACCAGTACATCGCCGCCTTCGGCGGGCTCACCTGCTTCACCTTCCGCCACGACGGCACGGTGGAAAGCACGCCGTTGCAGCTGAGCGCGGAGGTGCAGCACAACCTGGAAGACAGCCTGGTGATGTTCTTCACCGGCTATTCCCGCCGCGCCGGCTCCATCCTGCAGGAGCAGGACCAGCGCACCCGCGGCAGCGACGCAGCCATGCTGGAGGGGCTGCATCGGGTGAAGCGCATCGGCCTGCAGAGCCGCGCCTGCCTGGAGGCCGGGCAGCTGGCCGATTTCGGCCGGCTGATGCACGAGCACTGGGAATACAAGAAGCAGCGCTCGGGCGCGATGAGCAACCCCGAGATCGACGACTGGTACAACCTGGCCATGGCCAATGGCGCGCTGGGCGGCAAGCTGATCGGCGCCGGCGGCGGCGGCTTCCTGCTGTTCTACACCGAGGACAGGAAGCGGCTGCGGCATGCCCTGGTCGGCCGCGGCCTGAAGGAGGTGCGCCTGCGCTTCGAGTTCGAGGGCACCAAGGTGGTTTCGCCATGACGATGCCGCCGGTGGCGGTGCTGGCCGGCGGCCTGGCCAGCCGCATGCTGCCGCTGACCCAGGCGGTGCCGAAGTCGCTGCTGCTGGTGGCGGGCGAGCCCTTCATCTTTCACCAGCTGCGCCTGCTGCGCCGGCAGGGCATCGGGCGGGTGGTGCTGTGCATCGGCCATCTGGGCGAGCAGATCCACCAACAGGTGGGCGACGGCGCCGCGCTGGGCCTGGCGGTGGACTACGCCAGCGACGGCGCCACCCTGCTCGGCACCGGCGGCGCGCTGCGCCAGGCGCTGCCGCTGCTGGGAGACCGCTTCTGGGTGCTGTACGGCGACAGCTACCTGGAACTGGAACTGGCCCCGGTGCTGCAATGCTTCGAGGCGGCGGCCCGGCCAGCGCTGATGACGGTGCTGCGCAACGACAACCTTTGGGGGCGCAGCAACGCGGTCTACGCCGCCGGCCTGGTGAGCCACTACGACAAGCGCGCCCCGCTGCCGGCGATGCACCACATCGACTACGGGCTGAGCCTGTTCCGGGCCAGCGCCTTCGCCAACCACCCGGCCGGCGCGGCCTTCGACCTGGCCAGCCTGCAACACGACCTGGCCGCGGCCGGCGCGCTTGCCGGCTTCGAGGTGACGCAGCGGTTCCACGAGGTGGGCTCCCCCGCCGGCCTGGCCGCGCTGCGCGCCCATCTGGGCGGCACCGATGCCGGCTGAGACCGCCGGCCCCGCGGTCTTCCTCGACCGCGACGGCGTGCTCAACCGCCATGTGCTGCACGCCCAGCGCGGCGCCTACGAACCTCCCCACGCGCCGGCGGAGATTGCGCTGTTCCCCTGGACCCTGGCGTCGCTGCGGCGGTTGCAGGCGGCGGGGTTCCGGCTGTTCGTGGTGTCGAACCAACCGGACCATGCCAAGCGCAAGACCACGCTCGACGCCTTGCTGGCGGTGCAGGCCGCCTTCGCCGGGCAGCTGCGCGCGGCCGGCATCGAGATTGCCGAATACGCCTATTGCCATTGCCACCCGGACAGCGATGTGCAGGGCTTCGGCGCGCCCTGCGCCTGCCGCAAGCCAAGCCCGTGGATGGTGCAGGACCTGCTGCGGCGGCACGCTGTCGATGCCGGCCGAAGCTGGCTGGTGGGCGACCGCGCCAGCGATATCGATTGCGGCAACGCCGCGGGGCTGCGGACCATCCAGGTGCGGGACCCGCATTCGGTGCCGGGCACCGGCCAAACCACGCCGGCAGCCCGCGCCGCCACGCTGGCCGAGGCGGTGGAACTGATCCTGGCGGAACTGCCGCCGGGCAAGGACGGGGAAAACCACCGCTGCGCGCTATCCCGCGCCACGCCGGAAGATTAAATGGCAAGGGGCAAGGGGCCATGCGCGGCCTTCCTGCCACCTGCCTGGAAGTTGCACGAGGCCTTTCGATGACCGCGACGCCAACCCTGCCGCCGATCAAGCTGTTCATGGACAGCGCCGACCTGGCAACCCTGCGACAAGCCTATGCGAACCCGGCGATCTCCGGCTTCACCACCAACCCCACCCTGATGCGCCAGGCCGGCGTCACCGACTATGTCGCCTTCGCCCGGGCCGCGACGGCGGCCTTGCCGGCCAAGCCGATTTCCTTCGAGGTTTTCGCCGACAGCCTGGCGGGCATGGAGGACGAAGCCATGGTGATCCATGGCTGGGGCGGCAACACCTATGTGAAGATACCCATCAGCAATACCGCCGGGGTCAGCACGGCGCCGCTGATCCGCACGCTGGCGGCGCGCGGCGTGGCGGTGAATGTCACCGCGATCACCACGCTGGACCAGGCGCGAACCGCGGCCGAGGCGGTGGGCGGCCGGGCCAGGAGCATCCTGTCGATCTTCGCCGGTCGGATCGCCGATACCGGCGTGGACCCGGAGCCGGTGATGCAAGCCGCCGCGGAACTGGCGGCGGCATATTCGGGCATGGAACTGCTGTGGGCCAGCCCGCGGCAATTGTTCAACCTGTTCCAGGCCGCGCGCTCGGGCTGCCACATCATCACCCTGTCGCCGGAGCTGATGGCGAAGCTGCCGCTGATCGGCAAGAACCTCGACCTCGTATCGCTGGAAACCATCAGGATGTTCTTCCAGGATGCCCAGGCTTCCAGGTTTTCCCTGGCCTGAACGATGACCGCGACCGGCATTCCGGCACCAGCCGCTGCGGGCTTGCCGCCGAGCACCGGCCGTTGCCCAGGCCCTGCCCCGTGACTTAGCCTGCGTGGCCAGCCGTGGCGTCACGGGGATGTCCCGCCCGATGTTGAAATAGGTTGGTCGGCGTTGCCCGCCTTGAGCCGTTAGGCTCGGGGTGTCGAATCCTCAAAGAAGAGCAACGCCATTAAGAGAATTACCACACCCGCGCCGCAGGCCGCCACGGCCCTGGTGACGGACGCCTGGGATGCTGTTGGTGCCAGCTTCGAGCGCTTCTGCCTGACCGCTGGTGTTGCCACCCTGACGCGGATGATGGAGGAAGACGCGACCGCCCTTTGTAGCCAGCGGCACGAACGATTGTCCGGCAGGGCGGCATACCGCTGGGGCAAAACGACGGGGAAGGTTGGCTTCCACGGCGGCAAGATCGAGGTTGCATGGCCGCGGGTGCGCGGGCGTTCTGGTGCCGAGGTGGCGCTGCCGAGTTGGGAGACGGCGATGGCGGAGGACTGGCTTGGCCGGTGGGCGATGAACCTGATGCTGATCAACGTCTCGACCCGCAAATTCGGCCGCGCGGTGCGTTTGCCGGGCGGCGATGTTCCGGCCGCGAAGGGCGATGGCCGCTCGAAGTCGGCGGTGTCGCGCCGCTTCGTGGCGTTGTCCGCTGACCACATGGCGGAATGGATGGCCTCGGACCTCTCGTCGCTAGACCTGCTGGCGATCCAGATCGACGGCATCCATATAAAGGAGGAGTTGCTGCTGGTGGCGGCGGTCGGTATCGACGCGCAGGGGAGCAAGCATCCGCTTGGCGCGATCGAGGGCGCCACCGAAAGTGCTGCCACCGTGCAGGCGCTGCTCGACAATCTGGTTGGGCGCGGCCTGGACCCGTCGATCTGCCGCCTGTTCATCGTCGACGGCGCCAAGGCGCTGACCAAGGCGATCCGGCGGACGTTCGGCAGCCATACGCCGATCCAGTGCTGCCAGGTGCACAAGGCACGCAACATCACCGAGCGCTTGCCCAAGGCCATGCAGGCGTCCGTCCGCCGGACGCTGCGTCAGGCCTGGGAACTGGACGATGCGGACAAAGCGGAGAAGCTCATCCGAAATCTGGCCCGACGGCTGGACCACGACGCCCCCGGCGTGCGCGACAGCATCCTGGAGGGTATCGACGAAATCCTCACCGTCAATCGCCTCGGCCTTCCCGCCGAACTGCGGCGCTCGCTGGCTTGCACCAACATCATCGAGAACATGAACGGCACGGTCAGGCGCGTCTGCCGCAACGTGAAGCATTGGCGCGATCCCGCAATGGCCCTGCGCTGGACGGGAGCCGCCATGCTGGAGGCCGCCAAAGGCTTTCGTCGTCTCAAGGCCCATCGCCAACTGCCGATCCTCAAGGCCGCACTGGCCGCTCATGGCGCCAGGCACACCATCAACCCAGTTCTTGAACGGCAGACCGCCGCAGCCTAACGTCCCCAACCAGCAGCGCTCGATCGGCTAATTTCAACAGAGATCGGGACATCCCCGGCCCCGTGGCGTTGCGGCAGGAAGGAAGGTGTCATGCGAATGACCAGGGCATCAGCCGGCACGCTGCATGGCTAGCGCGAACGGCAGCGAGATCGCCGGTGCCGGCCGCCGCGCCCAGGCCGCACCGCGGCGGGCCGCAGCCGCTGCCGTCGCGGCCTCCTGCTAGGTCGGGCAATGGTGCCGACCTTCATCCGCCGCTATCTGGCGCGGCTTCGCGGCCGGCAGCCGAGGCTGCTGCGCCTGGCGCGCGCCGTGCTGCCGCGCCGGGCCCGTGCCGCGCTTCAGGCCTTGCCGGAGCGCAGCGTGACCATCGCCGGCACCGGCACGCTGGTTACCGAAAGCGAGTTCCGCGCGCTGGCCATCGCCCATGCCGGGGCGCCCGCGGCGCCGATGATCGCGCCACGCGCCTTCGTCCATCGTGGCGAGGTCGTGGTTTCGGCGCTGGCCAGCCTGTATCGCGGCGGTGCGTTCATCGAGAGCTTCCTTGCCAACATGGCCGCGCAAACCTGGTTCGATCGGGCTGAACTGATCGTGGTTGACGCTGCCTCGCCCGACGGCGAGGTCGCCTTGATCGACGACTACCGCCAGCGCTACCCGAACATCCGGTACCACCGCACGCCCACGCGCATCGGCGTCTATGCGGCCTGGAACATCGGCATCGGATTGGCGCGCGGCCGCTACCTGACCAACACCAATGTCGATGACCTGCGCCGGGCCGATTCCTTCGCCTTGCAGGCAACCGCCCTGGCGGCCGCGCCCGAGATTGGCGTGGTCTACCAGGACTTCCTGTACAACCTGGAGCCCAGGCTCGACTTCGCCCAGATTGCGCGGATTGGCCTGTGCTCCAGCTTGCCGCAGGTGGACCGTGCAACGCTGCTGGCGCTGAACCCGCCCCATAACGCGCCGATGTGGCGGGCCACGCTGCATGCACGGCATGGCGGGTTCGACGAGAGCTTCACCTCGGCCGGAGACCTGGAGTTCTGGCTGCGCTGCGCCGCGGCGGGCGAACGGTTTCGCAAGCTCGACGAGGTCCATGTCGCCTACTACCTGAACCCCGAAGGTGTCTCCAACCGCCCGGGCACGCCAGCCCAGCAGGAACAGGAAGCGCTGCGCCAGCGCTTCGCGGCGCCCGGCCGATAGGGATGACGGCGCCGCGGCGCGCCTGGGCTCCGCTCGCCCGCGCGCATCGGCCTTCGCGCCCCGTCACTGCTGCGCCCTCCGCCTGGCGGGAGAGGCGGTGCAGCGGCATCGATCACGCCTCAGGCGCAGAGTTCAGCGATGCGGTCGGCGGAAAATACGGCGGAGCATCGGCCGGATATGGCGCGCGACCCAAGCCAACCCGTGCTGCAAGGCCAACGGATCATTTGATGCATAGCTTGCATCACAAGGCCCTGCCGTCGCGGTCTATCTGGGCTCGGATGGGAATGCGCCCGGAGGAAACGGTGCCAGGCCCTCGCACGCTGTACGACAAGCTGGTCGATAGCCACAAAATCCGCGACCTCGACGCCGACGGCCGCCGAGTTCTGCTCTATGTCGACCGCACCGTGCTCAACGAATACACCAGCCCGCAGGCCTTCACCGCCCTGCGCGAGGCCGGGCGGCCGGTGTGGCGGCCGGGCGCCGCGCTCGGCACCGTCGACCACGTGAACCCCACCGCCGCCGACCGCACCAGCCGCATGCCGGATGCGGCAGCGGCGCGCCAGGCCGCCTACTTCGATGAAAATTGCCGCGACTTCGGGATCGAGCTGTTCGACGTGCTGCATCCGGCCCAGGGGATCGAGCACGTGGTGATGCCCGAGATCGGCCTGGTGCTGCCGGGCCTGGTGATCGCGGCCGGCGACAGCCACACCACCACCTACGGCGCCTTCGGCGCGCTCGGCTTCGGCATCGGCACCTCCGACATCGAACACTACCTCGCCACCCAGACCCTGCCCTACAGCCGGCTGACGCCGATGCGGGTGGAGGGCAGGCTGGCACCCGGCGTTACCGCCAAGGACGTGGTCATGGCCCTGGTGCGCAGGATCGGCGCCGCGGGCGGCACCGGGCATGCCATCGAATTCGCCGGCAGCGCCATCACCGACCTCTCCGTCGAAGGTCGCATGACCATCTGCAACATGGCGGTCGAGGCCGGCGCGCGCGGCGCGCTGATCGCCCCGGACGACAAGGTCTTCGCCTATCTGCAGGGCCGGCCCCGCGCGCCGCAGGGCGCCGCCTGGGACCTGGCGCTCTCCGCCTGGCGCGGCCTGGCCAGCGATCCCGATGCGCGCTTCGGCCGCGAGGTGCTGCTGGATGCCGCGGCGATCGAGCCGATGGTCACCTGGGGCACCAGCCCGGACCAGGCAGCAGCCGATCAGGTCGCGCCGGGCCTGACGAGCACCCACTCCGGGGTCGTCCACCGGCCTGGCGCCGTGGCGATAGGCGGTGGTTACCTCACCGCTCGGCATCCTCGAACGGGTTCAACGTCCGCACGCCAAGTCCGCTCACATCGGCAGTGTTGCGGGTGACCAGGACCAGACCATGCACATGTGCCGTCGCGGCAAGCAGGGCATCAATGGCTGGGACAGAGCGTATAGCTGATAGTCGCCCCCAGGCATCGGCAACCTCCGCATCCACGGCGAGGAGGCGCGGGCGGAAGGCCTCGGCCACTTCTCTGAGCCAGCGTTCAAGAGCGACCGCCTTTGTCGGGTCACGCGGGCGGACAGCCTCGATCCCACGACGGATTTCGCCAAGCGTTAACGCGCTGAGGAAAAGGTCCTCGTCCCTGACAGTCGCCCACCAAGCTGCAACGCCGGCATGGCAGCGTGATCCCTTCCGAACCTCGGAGATGATATTCGTATCGATCAGCCAGGTCACAGGTCGATCACACGCCCAGTTTCGCGGGAGCGCGGGAGGTCGATATCATCCAAGGGCGCTGCCTCGAGCAACTCCTTCAAGCTGCGGCTTGGCTCTGGCGCAAAGCGGAGCCGAAGCAGGGCACGTGCCTCTCCGGCCCGGTTGGGGTCGGCGAGCGCTGCTGCTACCGCCCGGAGCAGCGGAGCGTCCTCGCCCCGCACCTGAACCTCCAGGCGTTGCAGGCCACGGGTGCGCAGACGACGCCGGTGCTCGGCGACGGCAGATGGGGCTCTGGGGGTGGGCGTCGTGGGCATGAGGCGCTCTCGCCGAATTTCCGGCAACATATCCGGAAATATGGCTGAGCATCAAGAGAAACGGCAACTCAACGGCGGTTTGGCGTATGCCGCTCACAACACAAACATCGCCAGCGCCGCCGCCGCCATCACGGCGGTTGCCAGCCAGCCCACGATCTTCAATCCGAGCGGCGCGACGAACGGGCCGAGGTGCTTCCGGTTCGAGACGACAATGATCGTCGCCACCATCATCGGCACGGCGATCACCCCGTTCAGCACGGCGCTCCAGAATAGAGCCTTGATCGGGTCGATTGGCAGGAACAGCATCAAAAGGCCAAGGGCGAACGCAAGTGCGATGACGCCATAGAAGACTTTGGCATTCTCCGGCTTCTGTTCGAGCCCGATGCGCCAGCCGCGCAGTTCGCCGATCGCATAGGCAGCAGAGCCAGCCAGTACCGGCAGCGCCAGAAGCCCGGTGCCTATGATGCCGAGGCTGAACAGCAGGAAGGCGAACTCGCCCGCGATCGGTCGTAGCGCCTGCGCGGCGTCGGCCGAGGTCGCAATATCGGTAATCCCAGCGGTGTGAAGCGTCATGGCCGTGGTCAGGACGATGAAGAATGAGATCAGGCTAGAAAACCCCATGCCGATATAGGTGTCCCAGGCAATCCGGTTGAGTTCGGCGGGCCCCTGCTCGGGGTGATCGAGCAGCGAGCCGTCGCCGGCCAGCATCTCGTCTTCCACTTCTTCGGCGCTCTGCCAGAAGAACATGTACGGGCTGATCGTCGTGCCGAACACGGCGACGATCGCAACCATGGCGTCCCGCGAGAAGGCAAGCGTTGGCCAGAACGCGCCCCGCAAGACCGCGCCCCAGTCGATGGCGACGGTGAACACGACGCCGACATAGGCAAGCAGGCTCAGCGTCAGCCATTTGAGCACATGCACGTGGCGGTGGTAGGGCAAGAACACCTGCAGCAGCATCGAACCCGCCGCGAACACTACGGCGAAGGCGATTTCGCCCCAGCCGAGAACCAGCGACGCCGCCGCGCCCATTGCCGCGAGATCCGCGCCGATGTTCACCGTGTTGGCCACGAACAGCAGCAAGACGATGACATGCACCAGCCATCGCGGCAGCACATGGGCCATGTTGGCGGCAAGACCTTCGCCGGTGACGCGCCCGATCCGCGCACAGATAGCCTGTATCGCCGTCAACAGCGGATAGGTTAGCGCCACCGTCCACATCAGGTTGAAGCCGAACTGCGCCCCTACCTGTGAATGGGTGGCGATGCCGCCCGGATCATCGTCCGCCGCGCCGGTGATGAGGCCCGGGCCCAACCGCCGAAACCAGGAGGTGCGCGGCGGCTTGGCTTCGGTCACTCCGCCGCCTCCATCTCAGCCACGTCCACCGGCGCTAGCGCGTCGGCCAGGAGCACGTCGGGTAAGGTAGCGTCGGGTCGCCAACGTCCTTGCGGCTCGACGTGCTCTGACATGGCCTTCAGATGGCCGAGCCCTCACGCTGGATCGCAACCCACGCGATAATTTTCTTACCAACCTTGATCGGCAAGACACGCCAAAACATGATGAAGGGAGTACCATCTTTCTTGTAGTTGATCGCCTTTCCTTCAAACTTGCCGCCTGTCTTCAATGCGACTGAGAGCCTCTCAATCACCTTGGCATCAGTCCCCGGTCCCTGAAGGATACGTGGCGTCTTACCGATGATTTCGGACGGCTCGTGGCCAGTAAGTTTTTTGAAGGATTTGTTGGCGTATATGATCTTACCTTCCGTTGATGCATCCGTGATGAGCACCGAATCGAAGCTATTTTCCGCCAACACCTGGAGCACGGCCAATCCACCATCAGCTCCATTCATCAGTTTTTCAAACGTCGTGGACATTCTTGGTTCCCCCTTGGTTATGAAGTGCCACCTTCGACCAAGCCGTCATGAGGCATGGTGCCCGGCATTTTTACCCTCAGTACATGACGTGGGCTATAGCGGGTGTCGCGCAATGAGCGCGACGGAATGATTTTCGGGACGGGATGATTTTCAGTGGCAAAGCCCCAGGGTCCGGCTAGCCCGCGGAAACGCTCTGGCGCGAGGGCGAGGCTAGCTATGTCGAGGCCGGCCTGGCGCGGCACGCCGCGGTGACGGCACCGCCACCGGACGTAATTGGCTGGTGCGCTGAGATCGACGGCGAGTTGGCCGGGTTGCAGGCCTGCCGCGTGAAACCCGAAGCCGCTGAAGCGCATGGGCTGCTGTCCGGAGTACACAGCCTGCCCGCGTGAGCACTGGCCGCAGATCGCCAGCACCAATCCGATCGAGCAATGCAACACCGAGATCAAGCGCCGCGCCGCCGATTGCCATACATTTGATGATTGGCATGGGGTGCTATCATGTGTTTATGCTAATAGTAGTGGATAAAAGCTGTAGAGCCACAGGAAATAATTCTTAGAGTCCATCCGGGATCATATGGTTTTCTGACATAGCTTTCGGAGCATGCGGCGAACGGACGCCCAGCGCAGGAAGGCGAGCGCACTGCGGTTCAGGCATTCCCAGTCCTTGGCCAACCGTCGGCAGCGGTTGAGCCAGGCGATGGTGC
>CANBNK010000061.1 GCA_947371015.1 Acetobacteraceae bacterium
GGCGCCGCAGCGGGCCGATCCCCTGGCTCTACAACATGCCGGACATGGAAGCCGCCGCCGGCTTCTTCCTGTGGCGCAGCAATGCCGCCGGCTACCTGCAATGGCACGCCCGCGCGGTGGGCGCCGACCCCTTCGACCCCACCGATTCCAATGAGGCGGATGTCCAGCTCTTCCCGCTGCAACCGCAGCCCTGCGCCGCGGTGCCGGACCTGGACCTGGGCCTGCTGCGCATCGGCCGTGGCATTGGCGACCTGCGCTGGATGCTGTGGCTGGAGGCCGCCGCTGCCCGCCACCCGGCGGCACGCGCGCTGCTGATGGATTTGCGCCTGGAAATCCCCGATAGATGGCACCGCGGGGACCGCCCCGCCTTCACCCCCGTGGCCTGGCGCGCCCGCCTGGCCGCGCTGGCGCGGAGCCTGCCACCGGAGCGTTGATGCAGCGGCTGCGTGACTTCCTGCTGCACAGCCAGGCCGGGCAACTGCTGCTCGCGCTGCTGGCCACCGGCGCTGTCGCCGGGCTGTGGGTGGTGGTGCAGAACCCCATCATCATCGCCGCGCTCTGCCTGGCGCCGGTTGTGGTCTGGGCCGGGCTGAACAACCCGTTCCCGCTCTGCCTCGGCTTCATCCTGTTCAGCTTCTTCCGGCTGCATGAAGCCTATCCGTTCCTGGAGCCGCTGAAGCTGCCGCTGCTGCTGGCGCTGGGCACCATCGGCGTGCTGGCCGCGCATGTGCTGACCAAACGCATCCAGCCCTGGTGGCGGCCGGAGCTGACCTGGCTGACCCTGTTCTTCGCCCATACCACGGTGGCGATGTTCTTCTCGGCCGGCCGGCCGGTGGCGCTGGCCTATTGGACCGACACCTTCGTCAAGATCTACATCATGGTCTTCGCCATCGCCTGGCTGAGCGCGACGCCGAAGCGCTTCAACCTGGCCGGCGCCAGCTTCATCCTGGCCGGGGCGGCGGTCTCGGTCATCGCCATCTCCAACAGCCTCCAGGGCATCGGCCTGGTGGAGGGCACCCGCGTCACCATCGGCCGCGCCGTCGGCTCCGTGCTGGGCGACCCCAACGACCTGTCCCTGGTGCTGCTGTTCCCGATGGCGTTCTCGGTGGCGCTGGTGGTGACGCGCGGCGTCGGCGGGTTGAACCGCAGCATCGGGCTGCTCGGTGGCGGGCTGATCTTCTGGGCCATCCTCTGCACCCAAAGCCGCGGCGGGCTGCTCGGCATCATGGCCATCATGGCGGTCATCGGGCTGCGGGTGGTGAAGTCGAAGGCGCTGCTCATCGGCATCGGCGCGGTCGGCGCGCTGGGGCTGTTCGCCGCCGCCGGCATCTCGTCGCGCTCCTCCGGCGGGGCAGGGGAGTCCGGGCTGGTGGATGAGAGCGCCGCCGGCCGCTTCAACGCCTGGGAATGCGCCTTCTGGATGGCCTGGGACCACCCGCTGTTCGGCGTCGGCATCGATAACTTCCGCTACAACTACTACACCTACAGCACCATGCTCGGCACCTTCGAGGGCCTGGCCAAGGCGGTGCATTCCACCTGGTTCGCGGTGCTGAGCGAGGGTGGCTTCCTCGGCTTCTTCCTGTTCATGGCGATGACGGTGAAGACCGTGCGCCTCGGCTTCCGCGTGCTCGGCCGGCTGGACCGGGCGCGGGCCGACGGCGTGGTGGTGCCGCCGGCGGCGCTGGCCATGGCGCAGGCGGTGGCGGCGGGGATGGTCGGCTTCATCGCCTCGGGCAGCTTCCTGACCCAGGCCTTCACCTGGCCGCTGTATATCCTGCTGGCCCTGGCGGTGGCCGTGGCGCACTACACCACGGCAACGCTCGGCCTGGCGCTGGATCAGCCAGCACGCACCGCCGCCCGTACACCGTAGAGCTTCGGCAGCAATGCCTCTCGCGCCGGCTGACCGCGCCGCTGCATCCGGCGCAGCGCGCGGCGGGTGAAGCCGTCCGTGGGCACCTCCAGCGGATGCCGCGCCATCCAGCCGCGCAGCATCTCATCGGCGTCGCGCGGCAGGCGGCCGAAGCCGCCCTGGTAGATCCCCTCGCGCAGCGCCGCATCCTCCAGCCGGCCGCGCGCCTGCTGGATGCGCCGGTTCCACCAGCGCCGCAGGTCGGCCGGGCGCCAGGGCGAGAGCGCCCGCACCGTCCAGCTGGCTTCCGGCACCACCACGATATTTCTGGGGTTCCAGGGGTTCGTCGCGGCGTCCAGGTCGTGCATGGCCATGCTGCCGATCAGCCCGTCGCCGCGATACAGCCCCACCGGCAGCAGCAGCCCGCCAGCGCGGATGCGCTCCACGAAGCTGCCGCGCAACGCGTGCAGGGAGCCATGCAGGGCCGGCGCCGCCAGCATCGCCGCGCGCGTTGCCGCGGCGCTGCGGCCGCTGCTCGGCACCGCCGCGGCGGCCTGCGCCTGGGGCGAAGCCGCCAGCGCAGCGTCCAGCGCCGTGAAGGCATCCGGCGCCACGCTGGCATAGGCATCGACGAAGCAATGCACCCGGGCCTGGCGGCGGATGCCGTGCACGTACTGGTTCCAGGCATTGGCCTTGTCGGCCAGCTCGATCTCCCACACCTGCACCGGCACGGGCAGCGTTGCCGCCACGCGCCGGGCCACGGCGGCCGAGCCATCGGTGCAGCCGTTCAGCAGCACGTCCACCCGGGCGTGCCGCGTGCCGACGGCGCGGGCGATGGCCTCCAGGCAGGGTTGCAGCGTCGCGGCCTCATTGCGGCCGAAGACAACGATGTTCCAGTCAGGGTCGGTGGTGCGCATCGGTACCTCCTTGCGATGCCCCGCGCTTCGCAAGCCGCGTTCCATGCAGGCTGCAAGGCGGCGCGCGGCCATCGCCCGTCGACGCGCCACAACCCGCAAAATGCCTCGCATTCCACCCGGCACAGCGCTTGAAGAAGTCGCCCCGCAACAACAGCGGAGGCGCGTTCCATGGCGCTCTATCTCGTCACCGGCGGTGCCGGCTTCATCGGCTCTCATCTGTGCGACGCGCTGCTGGCGCGCGGCCACCGCGTCCGCGTGCTGGACGACCTCTCGACCGGCAAGCGCGACAACCTGGACCCGCGCTGCGAGCTGCTGGTTGGCGATGTCGCCGACCGCGCGGCGGCGCAGCGGGCGGCGCAGGGCGTGGCCGGCGTGTTCCACCTGGCGGCCATCGCCTCGGTGCAGCGCTCCAACGAGGATTGGCTCGGCACCCACCGCACCAACCTCAGCGGCACCATCGCGGTGCTGGAAGCGGCGCGCGACGCCGGCCGGGTGCCGGTGGTCTATGCCAGCTCGGCGGCGATCTACGGCGACCAGGGCCAGGCCGCGATCACCGAGGCCGCGACGCCGCAGCCCTCCACCGCCTATGGCGCCGACAAGCTGGGCAGCGAACTGCATGCCCGCATCGGCTTCGGCGTGCATGGCGTGCCGACGCTGGGCTGCCGCTTCTTCAACGTGTTTGGCCCGCGGCAGGACCCGAAGTCGCCCTATAGCGGCGTCATCAGCATCTTCGCCGCGCGCTTCGCCGCCGGGCAGGGCGTCACCATCCATGGCGATGGCGGCCAGACCCGCGACTTCGTCTATGTCGGCGACGTGGTGGCGCATCTGCTGGCCGGCATGGCGCTGCTGGAACGCGCGCCGCAGGCCGCGGTGTTCAATGTCTGCACCGGCCGCGCCACCAGCGTGCTGGAGCTGGCGCAGGCGCTGGCCGCGCTGCATGGCCGCCCGGCCGCGCTCAGCTTCGCGCCGGGCCGCGCCGGCGATATCCGCACCAGCCTGGGCAGCCCGGCGGCGGCAACCAAGGCGCTGGGGGTGCGGGCGCGCATGCGGCTGGACGAGGGCCTGCGGATGACCTGCGCCAGCCTGGCGGAAGACCTGGCCCACGCCGCCTGAAGCCAGCGCAATACAGGAACGGCAACGGCCCGGGAGGCAACTCCCGGGCCGTTTTCATGTCAGCGCCGCGCTGGCTTCTGGGCCGCGGTCCCGGCGGGGCCGACCCTACGTCGCCACGCGTCGCTTCACGCCCGAGGCGTGCTGACGCACGACACCGCCAGATTGAGCCGCGGCAGCAACCCCAGCGCCACCGCCAGCAGCGTGAGCGTGCCGAGCAGCGGCGCCCCCAGCAGCACCGCCACCAGCGGCGGCACCAGCTGCGCCAGCGCCGCCACCAATGCGGCACCACAGGCCAGCAGCGCCACCTTGCCGAAGCCATAGGCCAGCGGCGCGCTGCGCTGGGACAGCCGCACGAACCACACCAGCCGCACCGCCTGGCCCAGCAGCGTGGCCGCCACCGCGCCGGCCACGCCGAACGGCGCCACCAGCAGCGCATAGCCGGCCAGCGCCACCAGCCCGGCACCGCCATTCACCAGCAGGCTCTGCCGCCCGGTGCGCTGCATGTAGCAGCCGATGTTGAACAGGCTGCCCAGGCTCTGCATCGCCAGGCAGGCGCACAGCCACGGCACCCACACGCTGGCGCCGTGATACTCCGCCGGCGTCGCCCACTGGATCAGCACCGGCCCGGCCAGCGCTGCGGCGGCGGCGGCCAGCAGCGTCAGCGTGGCGCCAATGCCGGACAGCCGCGCCACCTGCGCCGGGCCATCGGCGGTGCCGTACAGCGCGATGCGGCGCGGATAGAACCACAGGTCGAAGGGCTGCGTCAGGAAGGCCATCACCAGGCCCAGCCGTGCCGCCAGCGCGTATTGGCCGAGTGCCGCGGCATCCACGTTGCTGGCCAGGAACCAGCGGTCCGCGGTGCCCAGCAGGAAGGCCGCCAGCCCGCCCGCGGTCAGCGGCAGGCCATAGGCCAGCAGGTGCTTCCAGGCGCGCGGCGCCAGTTGCACCCCGGTCAGCCGCGCCTGGCCGCCCAGCAGCGCCAGCGCCGCCAGCAGCGACGCCGCCGCCCCCGCCGCCAGCATGCCGGCGACGCCGAAGCCCTGCCACAACAGCAGCGCCAGCAGCGCCGAATGTAGCGTACCGCGCAGCACCACCAGCGCCGCGTAATGTGCCGCTCGGCCCTGCATGCGCAGCCAGGCCAAGGGCACGCCGATCGCGGCTTCCAGCGCCACGGTCACGCCCAGCAGCATCACCTCGGTCGAGCTCGCGGGCATCGGCAGCAGCGCGCCCAGCGGTGACAGCAGCGCCGCCAGCAACAGCCCGCCGAGGCTCACCGCCACCGCCAGCCCCGTCACCTGCGCCGCTGCACGCCCGGCATCGGCGCCGGCGCCGAAGCGATACAGCGTATCCACCAGCCCGGCGCCGGCCAGCAGCGCCGCTACCTCCGCCACCGAGCCCAGCAGCTCCATCCGGCCGTACTCGGCGGCGGGCAGCAGCGCCGTCACCAGCGGCAGCAGCAGCAGGCCCAGACCCTTGGTCCAGACCATGGCGCCGGCGTAAAGCCCGGCATCGCGCAACGCGGCGGGAAGGCGCATAGTTCAGTGCGCCGCGCAGCTGGCAAAGGCGGCGCCGAGCTGACGCGCCTGGCCCGCCAGGGTGAAGCCACCCAGCAGGTGCCGGCGGCCGTACTGCCCGCGCAGCCGGCGTTCCGGCTCCTCCAGCGTGGCCAGCCAGGCCAGCGCTGCCGCCAGCGCCGCGGCGTCACCGGGCGGCACCAGGCGGCCGCTCTCCGGCGTGATCATCTCCTTCATCCCCATCAGCGCGCTGCCCACCATCGGCAGTTCCATGCCCATGGCTTCCTTCAGCACCATCGGGCCGGTATCGCGGTCCCCGTTCGCGCAGACCACATAGGGCGCGACGAAGCCGAGGTAGCGCGGGCCATGCTCGGCGATCCAGCCGCTGTCCCGCGCGCCCAGGAAGCGCATGTGGTCGCTGACGCCAAGCTGGCGCGCCTGGTCGCCCAGCGCCTCCAGCAGCGGGCCTTCGCCGACCGCATCCACCACCGGGCGCCGTTCCGGCGGCAGCAGCGCCAGCGCCTGCAGCAGCACGCCATAGCCCTTCTGTTCCGCCAGCCGGCCGATCGCCAGCAGCCGGCCATTGCGCCGCACCATGCCGGCGGGGCGGCGGAAGCGGTCCGGGTCCACGCCGCAGCGCACCACCTGCACGCGGGCGGTGGGGGCCAGGGCGCGGAAGTCGGCGGCCATGTCCTCGCAGGTTGCAATCGCCAGGTCGGCGGCGGCCAGCTTCGCCGCCAGGTCGCTGGGGGAGCCATAGACATCATAGCCATGCCCGATGAACGACACCGGCAGCCCCGCCAGCCTTGCGCCGACAATGGCGGTGGCCGCGGCCACATGGGCGAAATGCGCGTGGACATGGCCAGCGCCCGCCTGCCGCGCCGCCAGCGCCACCCGCGCGCCGGCCAGCAGCAGCGACGCTGCCGAGATGCCCTGCTGCTGGCGGAGGAACGCCGTGGCATGCGCCAGCCGCCGCGGCCTTGCCAGCGCGAAGCCCAGCGCCTGCGCCGCGCCGATGCCGCCCAGCGCCAGCGTCTCGGCGCGGAACGCCTCGTCCTCCGGCTGGCAGCGCCCGGCGAAGCTGGCCAGCGCCAGCGGCGTCACCCGGTGCCCGGCCGCCCGCATGGCGCGGATCTCGTTGCTGACGAAGGTCTCGGAGAGCACCGGAAAGGCGGCGAGGACATAGAGGATGTCCAGCGTCCGGGTCGGGGCGGGCATGAAGGTCAGCGGCGAGCCATCGGGCATGGGAGGGGTCCTTGGGTTTGCCGGAATGAGAGCATCCGCCATGCCAGCGTCGCGCTGCCGGCTGCGAGGCATTCTGCAAGGCACGCGCGTTGCACCGACGCCCGCATGCCCCACGATCCCGTGCTTTCCGTCGTCATCCCCGCCCGCAACGTGGCCGGCTACCTGCCCGCCAGCATCGGCTCCATCGGCCCTGGCCGATACGAGATCCTGGTGGTGGATGACGGCTCCACCGACGCCACGCCGCAGGTGCTGGCGGAGCTGGCGGCGGCCGACCCACGGCTGCGCGTGCTGCCCGGCCCGGCCCAGGGTCCCTCGGCCGCGCGCAACCTGGCCATTGCCGCCGCCCGCGCCCCGCTGGTGGCCTTCCTGGACGCCGACGACGCCTGGCGCCCCGGCAAGGTCTCGGCCCAGCTGGCGGTGCACCGGGCCATCCCGGCGCTCGGCTTCAGCTTCACCGACTATCGGCATGTCAGCCCGGAAGGCGAGGACCGCGGCACCTGCTTCGAGTACTGGCCCGGCTTTGCCGCGCGCCATGCCCGGTCGCCCCGGGCGTTCCGGCTGGGCCAGGACGCGCTGGCGCAGATCTTCGCCGAGAACGTCGTTGGCACCTCTACCGTCATGGCCCGCACCCAGGCGCTGCGCGATGTCCAGGGCTTCAACGCGCACCTGGGCAATGCCGAGGACTGGGACCTGTGGCTGCGCCTGGCGGCCGCCGCGCCGGTGGGCTGCCTGAAGCTGGTCGGCACCGACTACCTGATGCACCGCCCCGGCAACATCTCCAACGACGCGCCCCGCCGCGCAGCCGCGCTGCGCGAAGTCGCCGGCTGCTATCGCGACATGGCGCGGGCGCAAAACCCCGCTGCCGTGCGCCGCTGCGACGCCCGCCTGCTGGCCGCCGAGGCCGAGGCCCGCATCGCCGCCGGCCAGCCCTGGCGCGCCACGCTGAAGCAATGCCGCGCCCTGCTGCGCCAACCGCACGCCCGTGCCGCGAAGCACGCCGCGGCCATGCTGCTGCGGGCGTTGCGCGCGGCTTGAAGGCGCACGCGCAAAGGGCCGCCAGCATCGCTGCCGGCGGCCCTTTGCGGTGCTGGCGCGGGTGCTACTGGCCGCGCCCGGTCAGCATCACCTGCACGGTGTCCACCGCGACGCGCGCATCCACCAGCAGCCAGCGCCGCAGGCCGGTCAGTGACAGCGCATAGGCGTGGTCCCAGCCGGCCTTCTTGCGCACGTCGTCGATGCAGGTGTCGTAGCCCTGATAGACCTGCGCCATCCCGGTGATGCCCGGCCGCAGCCCCGCCGTCCGCTCGGCGAAGAACGGCACCGCCGCTTCCAGCCGGCCGTAGAAGCCCGGGCGTTCCGGCCGCGGGCCGACGATGCTCATGTCCCCGCGCAGCACGTTCCACAGCTGCGGCAGCTCATCCAGCCTGGTCTTGCGCAGGAACATGCCGACGCGGGTGACGCGCGGGTCGCGCTTGGCCGCCCAGACCGCGCCGCTCTTGGCTTCGGCATCGGTGCGCATGCTGCGGAACTTGTACATCACGAACAGCTCGGTGCGGTCGGGCCGCATGCGGCCGACGCGCAACTGGCGGAACACCGCCGGGCCAGGGCTGTCCAGCTTCACCGCCAGCGCCAGCAGCGGCAACAGCGACGCCACCAGCAGCAGCGCCAGCAGCGCGACCAGGATATCGGCGCCGCGCTTGGCATAGGCCACGCGCAGCGGCAGGTGCAGGTTGTCGGGCAGGTTGGTCATCGCGCTTCTCCTCGGTTCGGCATCATCAGCGGCACGTCAGGAATGTGCCGCCAGCGGTGTGTCAGGAGCGCGCCGTTTCCGGCGACTCAGCTTCGCGCCGCTTGCGGCGACGCCCGCCGCCACGGTTGTCGCTGACGCATCAGCAGATACCGTGCCACGCCAAACCCGCTCGCCAGGTGCCCAACCAGCAGATAACGCAGCACCGCCAAGGGTTTCGGCGCCGCATCCGGCAACGCCACGCCCAGCAGCGCCAGCCCGATGCCGAATGCCTCGCAACCTGCAAGCACGGCGAAGAACGTGCTCTCCGCTGCCAGCGCGACACTGCCCAGCAGCGCCAGCACCAGCAGGAACGGCATCAGCACCCGCAGCGCCTTGCCGGAGGCGAAGGCCAGCGCCACGCCGCCTTGGCGCGGATGCAGCAGCCCGAGCAGCCGCCACAGCTGCTGCGCATTGCCGGCCGCGATCCGCCGCCGGCGCCGTGCCTCCAGCGCCGCGTCGGCCACCTCGGCCTCCACCACGCGGATGCGTTCGTCATAAGCCAGGCGCCAGCCGGCCAGGTGCATCCGCATCGGCATGATGAAGTCGTCGTTGATGGTATCGGCTTCCAGCGGTGCCCAGGCTTCACGGCGGAAGCACCAGAAGGCGCCGTGCAGGCCGAGCGGCGCGCCCAGCGCGGCCTCGCCCCGCTTCACCGCCACCTGGTAGCGCCAATACGTCGCTTCGCCGGCCGAACCGGGGCGCGACAGCAGATAGGTGCCGCCCACCGCGCCCAGCCCGGCATCGGCGAAATGCGCCACCGCCAGCCGCAGCGCATCGGCCGGCAGCATGGCGGAGACATCGCTCAGCGCCACGACGCCTTGGCTGATGCCGGCGATCGTCTCGTTCAGCACCGCCAGCTTGCCACGATTGGGGCGCAGGTCGCGCACCTCGCAATCCAGGTCCAGTCCGGCCAGCGCGGCGCGGGCCAGTGCCACGGTGGCGTCGGTACAGCCATCGCAGGCCAGCACCACGCGCAGCCGGTCGCGCGGATAGTCCAGCGCGGCCAGGTTGCGCAGCTTGGCCACGACGAACTCGGCCTCGTTGTGCGCCGGCATCACCAGCGTCACCAGCGGCAGCGCGGCGTCGGCCAGCGGCGCCGGCATGGCGGGCGCCCGCCGCGCGGCCCGGCGCAGCAGCAGCGGCCAGCCGGCATGGTGCCAGGCCGCCAGGCCCAGCGCGCCAAGGGTCACGGTTGCCAGCATCACGCGGCCTCCTCGGCCAGGGCCAGGTAGGCGCTGGCGCTCGCCGCCAGGCTGGCATGCGCCAGCACGAAGCCACGCGGGTCGCCGCCGTGCTTCGCCAACGCAGCCTGCAGGCCGGCGGCCAGCGCGGCGGGGTTCTCGGCCGGCACCAGCGTGGCGGAATGCGGGTCCACCGCGGCCGCCACGCCGCCGACATCGGCCGCCACCACGGCCACGCCGCTGGACTGCGCTTCCAGCAGCGCCAGAGGCAGGCCCTCATTCCGGCTGGGCAGACAGTACAGGTCCAGCGCCTGGTAGAAGCCCGCCATGTCCTGCACCAGGCCGAGGAAGCGCACCCGCCCGGCCACGCCCAGCGCCAGCGCCTGTTCGCGCAACGCGGTGGCCTGGCTGCCAGCCCCGGCCACCACCAGCAGCGCATCGCCCGGCAGCCCGGCCATGGCGGCCACCGCGATATCCACGCCCTTCACCGGCTCCAGCCGTGCCGCCACGCCGATGATCAGGCGCCCTTCCGGCAGCCCCAGCGCGGCGCGCGCCGCGGCCTTGTCGCCGGGGCTGAAGCGCTGCGCGTCCACGCCGTTCAGCACCACCGCCGGCCGCGTGCCGATGGCGGCCTGCACCGCCGCCGCGACATGCGGTGCATCCGCCACCAGCACCGGGTTGGCCAGGCTCAGCGCCAGCTTCACCACGGCGCGGCGCTTCGCGTCCTGCAGATGCCAGGCGTCATGTTCGGTGTGCAGCCGGCGCTTCACCCCGGCCAGCCGCGCCGCCGGCCCAGCATAGAGCAGCGGGCCGACATGGTGGGTATGCACCGCCCAGGGCCGCAGCCGGCGGAACAGCGCCACCAGCCGCGGCAGCAGCGCCGCATCCAGGCCGGGGCGCTTGCCCATGAACAGCAGTTGGTCGCGGTGCTGCGCCAGCCGCGGCCAGGCGGCGATGGCGCTGTCGGCATCGCCCTCCAGGCTCAGCACCAGGGTCGGGCGGTGGCCAGCCTGGGCGCGGGCCAGTTCCAGGGCCATGACTTCCAGCCCGCCGGGGGCCAGGTGCTGCACCACGTGGATGATCGGGTTCTGCATGGTCATGCTCCTCAGGCCCGCGCCAGCGGGGGAATACGGGCCAGCACCGCCAGCCCGGTCGCCTTTTCCACGTCGCGCGGGCGACGGAAGGTGTTGTCGAGAAACTCCAGCAGCGCGGCCAGGCCGATGCCCAGCCCGATGCCGGCCAGCAGGCCGACGATGGTGAAGATCAGCGCCATCGGCTTCAGCGGCGCGGTCGGCTCGAACGGGCGGTCGATGATCTTGATCCGCTCCGGCGCCTGCTGGATCGCAAGGTCGGTGGTGACCTGGGCCATCTCGAAGCGGCGGCGGAGCGTGGCCACCAAATCCGCCTTGACCGTCACGTCGCGGTCCAGGCCGCGCAGCTGGCGCTCCACCTCGCCGCTGCCGGCGATGCGGGTTTCCACCTCGGCGATGTTGCGGCGCAGGTTGGCGACCTCGGCGCGCAGGTGCGCGGCCTGGTCTCGGATGGTGGCCATGGCGCCGATCTGGCTGATCAGCAGCGGCTGCGCGCCCTCGGCCCGCGGCTGCGCGGTGGCGGCCAGGTTCCACAGCCGGTCGCCATCCAGCACCGGCGCGGTACGGGCGGCGGCCAGCAGCGCCTGGCGCTCATGCTCCAGCCGGTCCAACCGGAACTGCACGGCCTGCACGCGGGAATGGTCGTCGGTGTAGCGGGCGCGCAGCAGGGCCAGCTCCCCCATGGCGGTGACCAGGTCCTGCTCCAGCCGGCCGAGCACCGGGTTGGTGGTCAGCAGGCGTTCGCTGATCGCGCCGATCTCGCCTTCCACGCCGGCCAGGTTCACCTCGCGCTCCGCCAGTTGCTCGCGCAGCTGGGCCAGGCGCTGGATGTTGATGGCGCGCAGGTCCGGCAGCTGCGCGGCGTGTTCGGTCTTGAAGGCGGCGAGCTGGGTCTCCACCGCATCCAGCTCGCCCTGGGCCTCGCGCAGCTGGCCTTCCAGGAAGCGGGTGCTGCTGCGCAGGCTGCTGTCCTCCGGCCCGCGCACCCGTTCGATGAAGCGTTCGCCGATGCGGCTGAGGATACGGTCCATGCCGGCGGGGGTACCGGCGCGGTAGCGCAGCTCCACCATTTCCTGCCCGACGAGTTGCACGCTGATGCCGCCGGCCAACTGGCGCACTGCCTCACTCTGCTGGCGGTCGTTGGCGTCGCGCGGGATCATCTCCAGGTCCTTGGCCACTTCCACCAGCACGTGGCGGCTGGTGACCAAAGCGCGCAGGCCTTCCATGCGGTCGCGCAGGTTGGTGCGCACCGTCAGGTCTTCCAGGAAGGGGTTGAACTTGGCGGGGTCCTGGATGAGCACGCTCATCCGGGCCTCGTAGCTGCGCGGCGCGAAACTGCCGAGGATGCCACCGACGATGGGCAGCAGCAGCACCGGCAGGGCGATGACGTAGCGCCGGCGCCAGGCCGCGGCGAGCAGGCCGTGGATGACTTCCGCCAGCGGCGGCGCGGTGATGGAGGCGTGCATGCGGGCTCCGGTGGCCGGACCCCGCGGCCCCCATCAACGGGGGCTGGCGCGCGGTGCCTGGCCTGGGGCACCTGTCGCAAGCCCTGTGCCTGCATCCCGCAACACCAGGACCTGCCCGGCGGGGGCTTCCCTCTCGAAACGCAATTGCACGTTGCGAAAATCCGCTTCCAGCAGCCGGGCCACCGCCACCGCGCGGCGCTGGTTCAGCAGCGCGCCGTCGCCCTCGGCGCCGCTGGGGCGGGAGATCACGACGACGCCGGGCGAGCCGCGGTTGGCGCTGGAGAAGCGCGACAGCTCGGCGCGCTGGGCGTCGTCCGGCGCCAGGTCGTCGGGGCCGAAGCGCAGCACCAGGCGGGCCGGGGCCTGGGCCTCGCCGCTGCGGGCGCGGCTGAGCATATCCGCCACGCTGGTACGGGCGGGCGGCGTGGCGGCGGCGGTACCGCCCTCGCCAAGCCGGGCCTGGGCCTGCAGCAGCGTGCGGTCGGCCGGGGGAATGTAGCTTAACGGCTGTTGCTGGCAGGCGGCCAGCAGCAGGGCGGGCGACAGCAGCAGCAGGCGGGGCGACATGTGCGGACGGCTCCCTGGTGCCAGGCCATGCGGAATCGGGGCCTGCGGCGGCATGCTACAGCGCCTCGATCAACTGTGCCGCCCGTGCCGCCCGCGCCGCCCAGGATTCTGCGGCCACGGCCTGCTGGCGCTGCGCCGCGCGGCAGGCCGGCTCGGCCAGGGTGGCGCGCAGCGCGGCGGCGAAGGCTTCCGGCGTGCTGGCCTGGCTGACCAGCCCGGCATAGGGCTGCAGCGCCGGGAAGGGGGTGCTGACCACCGGGCGCCCGGCGGCCAGGTATTCCCGCAGCTTCAACGGGTTGCAGGCGCGGATCTGCGCGTTGTCGAGGAACGGGATGACCCCGGCGTCCCAGTGCTGGGCGTAGCCGGGCAGCGCAGCGTGCGGCTTGGGGCCGAGGCGGGTCAGCGTGGCCACCCCCTCCAGCGGCGAGAGTTCCACCCCGGCCGCCGGCGCGCCGATCAGCAGGAAGCGCCATTCCGGCAGCAGCCGCGCGGTGGCGGCCAGCAGGTTCAGATCCAGCCAGGGGGCCAGGGCGCCGTAGAAGCCGGCGACCGGCGCGCCGCTGGGCATGTCGGCCGGGCGAGGCAGGGGGGTGCTGAACAGCGCGTGGTCCACGCCGTGTTCCAGCAGCGCGGTCTTGTGCGCCGGGAAGCGCGCGGCCAGTGCCGGGCTGGCGGCCAGGATCAGGTCGGCGCGGTCGGCCAGCTCGGCTTCCATGGCCAGCGCGGCCGCATGGTCCACCCCGGCCAGGGCGCCGAAATCGTCGCCGCAATAGTACACCACGGCGCTTTCGCCGCAGCCGTCCAGCGCCTGCACCGCGGAAGGCAGGCTGGCCCAGAGCACCGGGCGGCGCAGCCCGGCACCGGCGGCACGCAGCTTGTGGCCGATCAGCGCCTGGTTCAGCGCGCGTCCGGCGCGGCCCTGGGCCATCGGCAGCACCAGCGGCTGCACCACCGGGAAGGGCGCGGCAGCATGTTGGGTCGTGCCCGCCGGGCGGGGGGCGCCGCGCAGCTTGCGCCAGGCGCGGCCGAGGTCGCGCGCGGTCAGCCGGGGCCGGCGCAGGCCGATGCTGTTGACCCAGAGCACCCCGCGGTCCGCCGCCAGGTGGCTGACCAGGTGCTGGGTGGAGGAGGGGTGGGCGCCCCAATCCTCGCCGAAGACGATGAGGTCGCGGGCCATGCTCAGACCTCCAGCACGCGGATGGCGCGGGCCGGGTTGCCGGCGGCCAGCACCATGGAGGGCAGCGACTTCGTCACCACGCTGCCGGCGCCCACCACCGTGCCGCGGCCGATGGTGACCCCGGCCAGCACCGTAACCCCGGTGCCGAGCCAGACAGCGTCCTCCAGGATGATGTCGCCGATCTGGTCCTCGCCGCAGGACAGGCCGGCGGCGCGGGCGGTGGGGTCCATCGGGTGGCCGGGATAGCCGGCCAGGAAGTTGCGCCCGGCAAGGCGGACATTGTCCCCCAGCACCACCCGGGTGCCGACGGCGATGGTGGTCTGCCAGCCGATATCGACGTTGTCGCCCACCTGCAGCAGCGGCTGCGGCCGGCTGGAGGGGCGGCCGGTGAGGGTGGAAGCGGCCGAGAGCCGGACATCCCGCCCCAACCGCAGCCGCAGCGGCCCGGCGATGAAGGGCATGCCGCCTTCCAGCCGCAGGCCGTGCGCCGGGGTTTCGCAGCGGGCGAGGAACAGCGGGGTCCAGTACAGCGCACGCATGGCCTGCGAGACGGCGGAGCGCAGGCCGGTGTGCAGCGCGTAGAGCGCGCTGTGCAGCGGCCGGACCAAGGGCATGCGGGCCCCACGCACCGCCTGGATGCCGCGCCAGGCAAGCCGCGCCGAGGGGCTGCGCTGGGCCTTGATGTGACCCTTCAGGGCCGCGACGGCGTTCATGGGCTGGTCTCCGCTGGGGTTTGACCAGGGGAGAGCAGGGGGCGTGCCATGCAAGCGGCGTTGCAGAATGCGAGGGGCGTGGGGGCTGGTTTTGGACGAATGGCCGGCGTGGGGCGAGGGGGCGCGGGTTTCGGACGAATGGCCAGCGCGGGGCGAGGGGCGCGGGTTTCGGACAAATGGCCAGCGCGGGGCGAGAGGGTGCCGGTTTCGGACAAATGGCCAGCCCCGGGCAGCGAGCGCAGCTTTCGGACAAATCTCCCGCGCCCCGCGCCGAAGCCTTCGAAGCTGGCGGCGGTTGGGGGGAGCGGGGCGACATGCGGTGGAACCTCGGCGGCCAGGGAACCACAGAGGGTAACAGGACTACTATCCTAAATTCAACGCCAACATTTGGCTCAGGCCTTCAGGCCCTGCGGCCGCAGCTTCGCGCGCAGCCGTTCGGCCAGGCCGGGGGCGATGCGGGCCAGGCGGTTCAGCTCGCGGCTGATCTCCTCGCGCAGGGAGGGGTTCTCGCGGTCGTTCAGCACCACCCCGGCCAGTTGGCCGCCGGCGCGTTCCAGTTTTTCCTGCGCCTGACGCACCTGGTCGGCCTTGGTGCGGCCGGCCAGCACCACCAGCAGCGTGGTCGCGGCGCGGCTGGCCACGGCCAGGCCGCCCAGCCCTTCCGGCGGGGCGGGCAGCAGCAGCGGCGGCGTGTCCAGCACCACCATCGACCAATCCCGCTGCCAGGCGGCCAATTGCCAGCCGAAATAGGCCGGGTCGGACCAGTTGCCGCCGGGCGCTGCCGGCAGGCTGACCGCGCCCAGGCCGTCGGCGCCGACGCGCAGCGGCGCGCCGGGTTCCAGCGCCAGGCCAAGCCGGGCGGCCAGGGTGGGGCGGGCCGGGCAGATCTCGGCAAACAGCGCGGTCTCGCCACCCTGGATCGCGCGGCGGGCCAGCGCGGCGGCCACCGTGCTGGCGCCTTCGCCTCGCAGGGCGGAGGTCACGGCGACGCAGCGCAGGCCGTCCTGCTGCAGCCGGCGCCAGATCACTTCCACTTCCTCGGCCATGGCTTCTGGCAGCAGCGGGTCGCGCATCTCAGATGACTTTCAGCAGGGCGAAGATGGCGAGCACGCTGACCACGTCGCGCAGGTTATCGAAGAACAGGCGCCAGTCGCTTTGCTGCAACGTCGGCACGTAGATGGTGTCGCCAGGGCGGACCAGCGGCAGCAGGGCGAAGTCGCCGCTGCGGGCGAAGGCCTGCAGATCGAAGCTGCGGGCCTCATTGCCGCAGCAGGACAGGTTGACCACGACGATGCGCGTATCCAGCGCGTCGCGGCTGGGGCCGCCGGCCTCGGCCAGCAGGTCCAGGATGGTCATGCCATCGCCCAGCGGGTAGCGGCCGGGCTTGCCGACGGCGCCGAGGACGCGGACCACGTTGGCCGCGGGCTGTTCCAGCCAGTTGCGGTTGCGATCGGGGAAGAAGATCACGTCGCCGGGTTCCAGCCGGGGCAGCAGCGTATCGTCGCCGGTCTCGAAGTAGGCGGCCAGGTTGACCCGGCTGATGCGGTCCCGGCCCTGGCCGCGGTGGGAAACGCGGATGTTCAGGATATCGGCCGCCGGCGTCGGGCCGTTGGCGGCGCTGACGATGTCGAGGAAGGACAGGCCGCTTTCGAAGGCGTAGCGGCCGGGGGCGCCGACCGCGCCCATGACGTAGATGCTGGCGTCGGAGCGCTGGCGCATCCAGGTGGTGCGGCTGTCGGCCGGCGGCGCCGGCGGCAGTTCCGGCACGGTGACGGTATAGCCGGCGCGGATGACCGGCAGGCTGGCCAGCGCGCCGCCCTGTTCCAGGAAGCGCTTGAGGTCGAAGCGGGTGGCGCGGGCATTGCGGTCACCGGAGAGGATCTGCACATTGGCCATGTCGCCGCGCTCGGTCGGGCCGCCGGCCTGCGCGATCAGGTCGAGCAGGCTCATCTCGTCGGCCCATTCCAGCCGGCCGGGGGTGCGGACGCCGCCCAGCACCCGCACCGCGCGCGATGGCGGCGTGCGCAGCCAGGAGGTGGCTTCCTGCTGCTGCTTTTCCGGGATGAAGATGGCGTCGCCCGGCTGCACCTGGGGCGGCTGGCCGCCGCCGCGCTCGATGAAGCCGCCGAGGTCGAACAGCTCCACCCGGCGGCCGTCGCTGCGGATGATGCGCAGGTTGCGGGTATCGGCGAAGCGGGTCGGGCCGCCGGCATTGGCCAGGATGTCGAAGAAGCTGGTGCCGTCGCGGACCTCGAAGGCGCCGGCGCGCTGCACCTCGCCCATCATGTAGATGACGCGCGGGCCGGTGCGGACGGCCTCGGTCAGCGCGGGGACGAAGATGGTGGCGCCGGCCGGCAGTTCCGGGTTCAGGCTGGCGGTGCCGGTGTCCAGGAAGGCCTTCAGGTTGAAGACGCGGGGTTCGCTGCCGGTGATGATGCGGACCTGCTCGGTGCCGGCGAAGCGGCTGACGCCGCCGGCGCGGACCAGGGCGTCCATCACCGTCATGCCCTGGCGCCAGGCGAAGCTGCCGGAATTGCCGACCTCGCCGAAGACGCGGACGGCCTGGCGGTCATCGGTGTCGCTGCTGGCGGCGCGGCCGTCGAAGGGCATCTCCACATTGCCGGTCTGCGGGCTGGCGGGGACGAAGACCTCATCCAGCGGGCGCAGCGCGGGCAGCAGGCGGGCGTCGCCGGTATCCAGGTAGCGCTTGTAGTCGAAGGTGGCGGGGTCGGTGCCGGCGCGGCGCAGTTGCAGGCGGTCCAGCTGGGCGCCGGGGGCCAGGCCGCCCGCCGCGGCCAGGGCCTGCTGCACATTGGCACCGGCGGGCAGTTCCACCGGGCCGGGGGTCTTCACGTAGCCGAACACACTGAGCAGCAGCTTGCGTTCGCGCAGCACCAGGCTGAAGCGGGACAGGTCGCGATAGTGCCGGGCCAGGGCTTCCCGCACGCGGTCGCGGGCCTCGCGCAGGGTCAGGCCGGCGATCTCGGTCGGGCCGGCCTCGGGCAGGTCGATGCGGCCGTCGCGGTCGATCTGGAAGGTGTTGGCGAAGGCTTCCTCGCCGGGCAGCAGCACCTGCAGTACGTCGCCGACGTTCAGCCGCTGCTGCTGGGCGTTGCCGTTGCCGTTTTGCGCCATGGCCGGCGGCGTTACGGCCAGCAGGGCCATCAGCAGCAACAGCAGGCGGGCGACGGGGCGCACCATGGCCTGCATCAGCGGGCGACGCCCGGGAGCGATCGGCATCTGGGTGATGGGCACCAGGGGGTCCGGCATCAGGGGCACTCCGGCGGAAGGCGGCTGCCCGGCGGCATGGTGCGCGACAGGTCGGTGGTTTGCCCGGACAGGGCCGGCAGGCTGCGGGCGGCGTCGGCGAGCAGGCCGGCGGCGTATTCGCGCTGCACCCGGGCGGCGCTGCCCTGGGCCAGGGCGAAGCGCCCGGTCAGCACGCCTTGCTGTGCGGCTTCGGTACGCAGGTCCTCCATCCGGGTGAGTTCGCAGGCCAGGCGCTCCGCGAAGGCATCCGGCGGTGCCGGGAAGGCGGGGGCGTGGTGTTCGGCCATGCCTCCACGCCCCGGCGGCGGCCAGGCGGTGCAGCCGGCCAGCAACAGGGCCAGCAGCAGCGCCAGGGGCGCGGGGCGGAGGTGGCAGGCCGGCAGGGTCATGCGGCGCGGGCCAGGCCGAGCGCGGCGGCGAAGGGCAGGCGGCGGCTGGCCGGGCGCGGCAGGCCGAAGGTGCGGTCCAGCCCCAGCTTGCGCATCACGCTGAGCGGCTGGCCCTGGGCGCCGGCCACGCGCATCGCCACGCCGCGGGCCGCCAGGCGCTTGAAGGTGAAGGCCAGGGCGCCAACGCCGGAGCCATCCATGCTGGCAACCTCGTTCATGTCGAAGACCACGGCGCGAATCGCCACGGCGGCGACCTGCTCCAGCAACGGACGTAGCGCGGAAGCGCCATCGGCATCCAGGGTGCCGGTCAGGGTGATGGTCAGGGTATCGAGGTCGGACTGGACGCTGCTGTGCATGGCGGTAGCTTTCGATTGATGAATGCCACACCCAGGGCAACCTGCGTGCCAGTACTTAACCGCAGGTTAGCGGTCGCCTGCGTTGCAATCCGCCTCGCGCGGCCCTGTGACGTGGCGCGGATATGCAGCTTGCCTTGCAGGATGCGACGCGATGGCCGAGGCCGAGATCTGGTTGCTGTTGGACAGCCGCGGCATGGGCGGGATCGAGAGCCATGTCGCCGAGGTGGCCGCCGGGCTGACCGCCGCCGGGGCGCGGCCGCGCGTGCTGTTCCTGGCCGACCATGGGCCGCACCCGCTGAAGGACCGGCTGGGCGCCGCGGGCGTGCCCTGGGAATGCCTGCCCCGGGCCGGCGCGCTGCCGGGGCGGCTGCGGGCCGGGCGCCCGGCGGTGGTGCACAGCCATGGCTACAAGGCCAACCTGGTCGGCCGGGTGGCGGCGCTGCTGGCGGGGGTGCGCCATGTCGCCAGCTATCACGCCGGGGAGCGGCCGCCGGGGCGGGTCGCCTGGTGGGACCGGCTGGACCGCTGGACCGCCTGGATGGGCCGGCGCATCGCGGTCAGCCAGCAGATCGCGGCGCGGATACCCGGTGGCGCGCCGGTGGTGCCGAACTTCGTCGCGCTGCCGGCCGAGGTGGCGCCGGGTCTTGAGGCCGTGGGGTTCGTCGGGCGGTTCAGCCATGAAAAGGGGCTGGACCGCTTCGTCGCCCTGGCGGCGCCGCTGCCGGGCGCGGCGTTGGTGGCGTTCGGCGACGGGCCGGAACTGGCGGCCTGCCAGGCGGCGGCGGGGGGCCGGGTGGCGTTCCGTGGCGCGGTGGCTGGCATGGCGCCGCATTGGCGGGAGTTGGGCCTGCTGGCGGTGACCTCCCGCGCCGAGGGGCTGCCGCTGGCGGTGCTGGAGGCGATGGCGGCGGGGGTGCCGGTGGCGGCCTTCGCGCTCGGCGGCATTCCGCAGGTGATCCGCCATGGCGAGAATGGCTGGCTGGCGGCGCCGGACGACCTGGAGGCGCTGGCCGGCTGCATCCGGGCCTGGCTGGCGCTGCCGCCGGCCGGGCGGGCGGCGATGGCGGCGGCGGCGCGGGCGACCATCGCGGCGGAATATGGCCGCGAGACCGGGGTAGCGCGGATATGCGCGGTTTATTACGATTCGTGATTGGTGCCAACGGCCGGCAGATATCATACCATCGCCAGGCCGATTCGGTCGGGAGCTGTGGCGGACAGGGTGGGATTCGAACCCACGGAGGGCTTGCACCCTCGGCGGTTTTCAAGACCGCTGCCTTAAACCACTCGGCCACCTGTCCCGTTAGAGCTGCGATCTAACATGAACGCCTGACGGGGCGTAAGCATAGGGAAGCCGATTTTGCACCGTATCCTGACCATGAGCGCCGGCCTGGCGCTGCTGACCGGTGGCGCACTTGCCCAGAACGCCGGCCTGCCGGCGCCGGATACCCGCGCCGTGCTGCATGCGATTACCGAGAATGACTCCTATGCCCCGGCGCGGACCGACCGCTGGTACACCAACGGCGTGCGCTTCGGCTATTCCAGCCCGGAGGCCCAGCTGCCCGGTCCGGTCGCGGCGCTCGACTCGGCACTGGCGCGACTGTTCGGCCCGGCACAGAGCCGCTGGGGCATCGGGCTGGGGCAGAACATCTACGGGCCGCGCGACACCCGCGCCTATGTGCCGGACCCGCATGACCGGCCCTATGCCGGCTACCTGTATGTGGAGGGCAGCCTGGACCGGCGGACCGCGAACACGCTGGACCGTTTCACCCTGGCCGCCGGCATCGTCGGGCCAGGCTCGCTGGGGCGGAAGACGCAGGACATCGCGCATGAGTTGATCGGCAGCCGCATTCCGCATGGCTGGCGCTACCAGATGCGCGACGAGGCGACGCTGAATCTCGGCTGGTCGCGCATCTGGCGGTATCGGCTGGCGAACCTGCCGGGCGGGTTGGAGGTGGATACGCTGCCGTCAGCGGAAGTGGCGCTGGGGACGGTGGCGATCTACGCCCAGGCTGGCGCCCGGCTGCGCTTCGGCCAGGGCCTGGGCGGCGATTTCGGCACGCCGCGGATTCGCCCGGGCGGCGGCGATACCGCGGCGCCGCTGGGCCAGGGGTTCGGCTGGTACGTGTTCGGCGGTGGTGCCGGGCGCGTGGTCGGGCGCGACCTGTTCCTGGATGGCAGCACCTGGCGCGCGAGCTCGCCCTCGGTGAAGCGGCGCAACGCGGTGGCCGACATGGAGGCGGGCGGCGCGGTGTTCTGGCACAATGTCAGGCTGAGCTACACGCATGACTGGCGCACCGAGGAGTTCGCCGGCCAGAAGAAGTGGTTCACCTATGGCATCGCCACCTTGTCGGTGGCGTTCTGAACAGGGCCACCTTGTCGGTGGCGTTCTGAAGGTAGGGCGACCCTGTCGGTGGCGTTCGAACCTGCGCGCCTCCACCGGCCGCGCATTGATCCGCCCGGCGGTCAGTCCTGCGTGACCTGACGCCGCCGTGGCCACCGCTGCCGCTGCCACCGCGCTAGTTTCCCGCCGGGGCCCAGGCGGAGGATGTGCGGATGAAGTGGATGTCGCTGTGGTCACGCTTTGGCCTGGCCAGTCTCTGTGCGGCGGCGGTGCTGCTGGTGGTGCAGTCGCTGGCCTGGTTGCAGGGCGGCCAGGTACTGAACCTGGAACTGCTGCGCCCGGTCACCCGGCTGGTGACGGCGGTGGACCTGAAGGGTGCCCGGCTGCCGACGCCCTGGCCCGGGCTGAACGAGATCATCCTGACCTTCGGCATGCTCTGGCTGTTCATCGGCGGTGTGCTGCTGGTGTGGCAGTTGCTGTGGCTGATGATGCGCAAGCAGGCTGCGCGTTCGGTTGGGGCGGCGCCGCCGGTGCTGCTGCCGGCGAAGCAGGACGCCATGTTGCGGGCCATCGGCCGCACCGTGCTGGGCGTGGTGCTGCTGGGCGTGGCGCTGGGTGAGCTGATGAACGCCACCCGCGGCATGCGCCAGCCCCAGCAGATCGCCGACCTGTTGGTGACACCGATGATACCGGTGGCGCTGAGTGGCCTGCAGATCGGCGCCGCGATGTTCCTGATGGTGGGGCAGAAGCTGCGCAGCGCGGCCTGGGTGTGCCTGCTGGCAACGCTGCCGCAACTGGCGGCGCATCCGATGCGCGGTGCCAGCGCCAGCCGGCTGGAGCCGGCGCTGGCCTTGTTCATCGCGCAGCTGGGCCTGGTGGCGGCGCTGCTGCTGTTGCTGGGCAGCCTGCCGCGCGCGGCGCCTGCGGCCGCCGCCAAGCCGGCCGGGGCGCCGGCGCCGAAGCCCGCCGCGCCGGCGGGGGCGCATTGAGGCGCCCGGCCGTGTGCCGGGACGGCCAGGCTCAGAGCTTCAGTTCGGCCAGCAGCTCGGCCGAGGGCTTGGGGTAGGCCCAGCGCCGGCCGACGCCCATGCCCAGGCGTTGTTTCGCCGCGACCAGCATTTCCGCCTGGATGAAGCTGGCGCCAACGCAGTCTACCACCGTGGCGCGGCCGATGCTGTGGACGCCGTTGGCGAACAGCACCTCGTTCAGCACGCCTTCGGCCGGGATGATGGCGTCGGCGCCGGTGCCGACGGCGGGTTCCGCCACCTCGACGAAGCGCGCCAGCAGGGGCGCCGGGTCGGTGAAGGCGGCGTCGAGTTCGGCCTCGTCGATCGGCTGCAGCAGTTGCTGGATTTGCGTGATGCGGCTGGTCATGCCGTGGCGCGTTACCAGCTTCTTCACCCGCGTGGTGCTGCCCGGGCCGAGGGTGATGAGCGCGAAGTTTTCCGCCAGGGAACAGGCCAGCAGCAGCGCGGCTTCCGGCATGGAGACGACGGGAATATCCAGCATCGAGCGGATTTCCGGCAGGAAGGGCTCGCTGAAGCTGCCGAGGATGAAGGCGTCATAGCCCTCGCGCTCCGCCTGGCGGGCGAAGCCGATGGCCTCCTGCTGGAAGGCCAGCTTGAGGTAGGGGAAGTGCATCAGGTCCTGCGGCGTGTAGTGCAGGTATTGCGCGTCCGACGCGCCGTTGAAGTGGACCGTGGTGCCGGGCGAGCAGGCGCGCGCCGCGTGGGCCTTCAGCGCCGCCACGTAGCGGTGCAGGTGGCCCAAGGGCGCGAGGGATTGGTACCAGATCTTCATGCGGGCCTACTCCTGGTTGGCGCCGGCCAGGCGCACGATGCGGCGGTATTCGGGGATTTCGGCGGCGATGCTGGCGGCGAAGGCGTCCGGCCCGGCGCCGTTGGGTTCCAGCCCGTTGCGGGTGAACAGCAGGTCGCGGACATCGGGCGCGGCCAGGGCGCGGGTGGCCTCGGCGTGCAGGCGTTCGATGATGGCGCGCGGCGTGCCGGCGGGCGCGAGCAGGCCGTACCAGCTGGCGATGCTGAAGCCGGGCAGGGCGGCGGCCTCGGCCACGGTCGGCACGTCCGGCGCGTTGCCGGTGCGTTGCTTCGTCGCCACTGCCAGCAGGCGCAGGCGGCCGGCGGCGACATGCTGCTGCACCACGGGCAGGCCGACGAACAGCATCTGCACCCGGCCGCCGACCAGATCCGTGGTGGCCGGTGCGGCGCCCCGATACGCCACATGGGTCAGCGGCGCGCCGGACATCTGGCCCAGCAGGGCACCGGCCAGGTGGCCACCGCTGCCAATGCCGGATGAGGCATAGCTGACCGAACCGGGCGTCGCCTTCGCCATGGCCAGCAACGCCGCCAGGGAGGGGGCGGGCAGCGTGGCCGGCACCGCCAGGTACAGCGGCACATCGGCCAGGTAGGTGATGGGGGCGAAGTCCGCGATGGGGTCGAAGGGGACGCTGGCCATCAGGCTGGGGTTCACCACCAGCGGGCCGTTGGTGCCCAGCAGCAGCGTCTGGCCGTCCGGTGCGGCGCGGGCGACCAGCGCGGTGCCGATATTGCCGCCGGCGCCGTCGCGGCTCTCGATCGCGACCGGCACGCCCAGCGCCTCGCTGAGCTTGCCGCCCACGGCGCGGGCGGTGAGGTCGGCCGGGCCGCCGGGGGCGTAGGGCACCACGATGCGGATGGGGCCGCTGGGCCAGGCCTGCGCCCGCGCCACGGCGGGCGCCGCAAGCGCGGCGAGGAGGGTCCGGCGCCTCACCGCCGCAGCACCAGCGCGTCCACTACGCGCACGCCGCGGCCGGCGGGCAGCACGATCAGCGGGTTCACCTCGACCTCGAACGGCGCGTCGCCCCAGGGGGCATTGCCAAGGTCCGCCGCCAGCCAGCCGAAGCGGCAAATGGCGTCCACCAGCGCCGGCAGGTCGCTGGCCGGGGCGCCGCGCACCCCCTCCAGCAGCGGGAACAGGCGGAGTTCGCGCAGCATGGCCTCCGCTTCGGCCGGGCCGATGGCGGGCAGGCGGAAGGCGATGTCCTTCAGCACCTCGACATGGATGCCGCCAAAGCCGACTGCGAGCACCGGGCCGAAGGTGGCATCCGGCGTGATGCCGAGCAGCATTTCCTGGCCGCCGGTCACCATCTCCTGCACCAGCACGCCGTCGATGCGCGCGGCAGGCTTGTAGCGCCGGGCGTTCGCCAGGATTTCGGCGTGAGCGGCGGCCACGGCCTCGGCGCCGCTGACGCCCAGCTTTACCGCCCCGGCCTCGGTCTTGTGCGGCAGGTCGGCTGAGGCGACCTTCAGTGCCACCGGGCCGCCGATGCTGGCGGCGGCGGTGACTGCCTCGGCGGCGGTGGCGACCAGGGCTTCGCGCGGGCCGTGCAGGCCGTAGCAGGCCAGCAGGGCGCGGGCGTCCGCCTCACTGAACCGCTCGGCGCGCAGCAACGTGGCGGCGCGGGCCTGGTCCATGCCGGCGGGGCGCTGCGGCGCGGGCTCGGCGAAGCGGCGCAGGAAGCCGGCGTGGCGGGCGGCCAGCGACACCGCGCGCAGGCAGGGCAGCGGGTCGCGGTACACCGCATGGCCCTCCGCCACCAAGGCGGCGGCGGTGATGCTGGCGTCGTCGCTGCACTTGCCGGACCACAATATCGGCATCGGCTTGGCGCTTTCGGCGGCCAGGGCGCAGGTGGCGCGGATATCGGCGGCCGGCGCGATGGTCAGCACCGGCACCATGGTATCCACGCCGGGGTCGTCGCGGATCAGGCGGGTGGCCTGGCCGAACAAATCCTTGGCTCCGATGGCGCCGGCCGAGAGGTCAGTCGGGTTGGCGGTGCCGGTGAAGCCGGGCAGCAGGGGTTGCAGCTTGGCCGTCGTCTCCGGCGTGTAGCCGGGGAAATGCAGGCCCAGGCCGGCGCCGGTTTCCGCCAGCAGCACCAGGTTGCCACCGCTGATGGAGAGCGCCGCGACGCCGGTGCCGGCGGGGCGGCGGCCCTGGCGCAGCAGCATCGCGGCCTCATACAGCTCCGGGCAATCCTCCACCCGCAGCAGGCCGAGCTGGCGGGCGGCGGCGTCGAACACCGCGTCGGCGCCGGTGATGGCGCCGGTATGGCTGGCGGCGGCCTTGCTGCCGGCCTCGGTGCGGCCGAACTTGATCATCACGATCGGCTTGCCGCGCTCGGCCGCCCGCGCTGCCACCTGGCGCAGCCGGGTGCCGCTGCCGATGCGCTCGGCGAGCACCAGCACCACCTTGGTTGGCGCGTGGTCCAGCGCGAACTCCACATAGTCCAGCAGGTCCAGGTCGGCGTCGTTGCCGCAGCTGACCTGCACGGAAATGCCCAGCCCGGCTTCCTGCGCGCGCCACATGGTGTTGACCTGGCCGGCGCCGCCGCTCTGGCTGATGACCGCGACATCGCCGGCCGGGCGCAGCGCGCCGCCGCTGATGGCGCCGGTGCTGGTCAGGGCGAACCTGTCGGTGAAGTTGATCAGCCCGTTGCAGTTGGGGCCCATGAAGCGCAGCCCGCTGGCGCGGGCGGTACTGACCAGTGCGGCCTGCGCGGCACGGCCCGCCTCGGTGCCCTGTTCGCCGAAGCCGGCGCTGAACACGGTGGCGAAGGGCACGCCTTTCGCGCCGCATTCCGCCAGGGCGCCGGCCACGGCCGGGCCGGGCAGCACGATGCCGACATGGTCAGGCGCTTCCGGCAGCGCCGACAGCGAGGGGTAACACCGCTGGCCGAACACCGCGTCGCGCTTGGGGTTGATCGGGTAGATGGCGCCAGGGAAGCCGAAGTCGATCAACTGGCGCATGCAGCGGCCACCGAACTTGGACAGGTCCTCGGTGGCGCCGATGAAGGCGACGCTGCGCGGCGCGAAGAATCGGGTCAGCGCATGGGCCACGCGGTTTCCTCCTGGGATTTGGTGCCGAGCCTATCCCTGGGCGTGCCGGGGCGGCAAATCAGGCGCCGCTTGCGCTATGGTTGCGCCGACCTCGGAGAGCCTCGCCCATGCTGCCTCGCCTGCCCGTGCTGTTGTTGGCCTGCCTGGGTGTGGCGGGGTGCGGGCGCTATGCGCCGGACCGGATGGCCAGCGTCGCCACCGGCTTCGCCGCGCACCAGCTTTGCGGCGCGGCCTTCATCGCCGGGCTGGACCCGGAAGCCTATTGGGCGGAAGCGGCGCCACCGGCGATGCGCCTGGTCGATTGGGCGATGGTACGGCAGGTGGACCGCGCGCGCGGCACGGTGCGGGCCAGCCTGGCCGGGCTGGGGGAGCGGGTGGCGCTGCATCGGGGGCAGGCGGGCTGCCTGGTGCTGAACGCGCCGGCGCCGGCACCGCTGGCTGCCCTGCCGGAACTGGCGCCGCCCTTGCTGGCCGAGATTGCGCCGGGGCCGGAGGTGGTGCCGGGGACGCCCGCGCTGGCCGCCGCGCTGGAGCATGCCTTCGCCGAGACCGACCCGGAGGCGCTGTTGCAGACCCGCGCCGTGGTGGTGCTGCATCGCGGCCGGGTGGTGGCGGAACGCTACGCGCCCGGCTACGGCGTGGCGACGCGGCTGCATGGCTGGTCGATGACCAAGTCCGTGACCAATGCGCTGCTGGGCGTGCGGGTGCGGCAGGGCAGGGTGGCGATGCAGGCACCGCTGGGACTGCCGGAATGGGCCGCGGATGGCCGCTCGGCCCTGACGCCGGACCACCTGCTGCGGATGGTGAGCGGGCTGCGCTTCGGCAACTCGCTGGGCGCCGGCTTTGGCGACCTGGTGAACCCGGCGACCCAGATGCTGTTCAGCGATGCCGAGATGGCGGCCGATGCGATTGCGGCAAAGCTTGAGGCGGCGCCTGGAACCCATTGGCAATACAGCAATGGTAACTCGCAAATCCTGTCCCGCGTGATCCGCGACCTGGCCGGCGGCGACGAGGCGGCGGCGCTGCGCTTTGCCCGTGCCGAGTTGTTCGGCCCCTTGGGCATGCAGAGCGCGGTGCTGGAGACCGATGGCTCGGGCACGCCGGTCGGCGCGGCCTATCTGTGGGCCACGGCGCGGGACTGGGCGCGGTTCGGCCAGCTGTATGCGCAGGACGGCGTGGTCGGTGGCCGGCGGCTGCTGCCGGAAGGCTGGGTGGCCTATGGCGCGGCGCCGACGCTGGGCGGGGCGGTCGGCTATGGCGCGGGGTTCTGGACCAACCAGGGCGACAGCATGGGCGCCCGCCGCCGGGTGGAACTGGGCATGCCGGCGGAGGCCTTCATGGCGCGCGGCGCCTTCGGGCAGTTCGTGGTGGTGGTGCCGTCCCGCCAGCTGGTGGTGGCGCGGCTGGGCTACACCTTCAGCCCGCGTGCGGCGACCATCACCATGGCGCGGCTGGTGGTCGAAGCCTTGGCGGCGGTGGAGTAGGGCCAGGGCCGGCCCCGCGCCGGGGCGCGTCGGCCGCGGCGCTGGGCAGGCGCAACCGCAGTTCAGTGCCCAGGCGCGACGCCAGTTCTGCGCCAAGGGGCGAGTGGACGGCCGCCACGCGGTGACGCGGCGGCCTGCGTGCGTTACTCGCCGGCCAGGCGCGCGGCCATCATCGGCGCGCCCAGGCGCATCATGGCGTTCACATCCGGCGCCTTGGACAGGTTCAGCACCGCGTCGGCCAGCTGGGTCGCGCGCTCATGGCCGAGTACCGCGTCGGCCAGGCCGTGGAACTTGGCGCGCAGCTCGGCCTCGGTCAGGAAGTTGGCGGGTTCGCCCTTCGGCACCACCACCTTCTTCACGAAGTCCTGACCGCGGGCGCGGATGGTGACCTTGCCGGACATGTAGGCGGGGAATTCGGCCTGGATCTCCGGGTCTTCCTCGCAGATCACCTTCGGCATCATGGCGCGGATGTCGTTGTCGTTCAGGTGCTCGTAGCTGTCCCAGCCCATATGGCCCTTGGTCAGCGCGGCGGCGACGACGAAGGGGCCGCTGAACTGGCCATCGACCACGTTCTGCGGGTTCTGCTTACGGGCCAGCGGCGCGCCGACCAGCA
>CANBNK010000062.1 GCA_947371015.1 Acetobacteraceae bacterium
CTATGCCCGCGCCAACCCAGGCAAGCTGAACTACGGCAGCGGCGGCAATGGCGCCGGCACGCATTTGGCCGGGGAGCTGCTGAAGCAGGTGGCCAACATCGACCTGACGCATGTGCCCTACCGCGGCACCGCGCCGGCGCTGAACGACCTGCTGGGCGGCAATGTGCAACTGCTGTTCGGCGGCATCAGCAGCGGCCGCGTGCATGTCGAGAGCGGCGCGCTGAAGCCGCTGGCACTGACCGGCGCGCGCCGCAACGGCGCCATGCCGACAGTACCCACCTTCGACGAACTCGGTCTGGTCGGCGTGAACGCGGAAAGCTGGTGGGGCCTGTACGCCCCCACCGGCAGCCCGCCCGCAGCGCTGGCCCGCTTCAGCGCTGAGGTGGCCAAGGCGATGAAGAAGCCCGCCATTGCCCAACGCCTGGCCGACCTCGGCTATGACCCCGTCGGCAATACCCCGGCCGAGCACACCGCGCAGCTGCGGACCATGGTCGACAGTTGGGTCCAGGTCATCGCCAAGGCCGGGGTCAAGCCCGACTAATCCGGCTCGATCCGCGCGCGGCGCACCACCTCGGCCCAGCGGACGGCATCGGCCTGGATCAGCGCGCCGAGTTCGGCCGGCGTTTCCGGTCCGGCTTCCATGCCCAGGGCCTGCACGCGCTCGGCCACATCCGGCCTGGCCAGCAGCTTCGCCACTTCGGCGTTCAGCCGCAGGCACAGCGCCGGGTCGGTACCAGGCGGCGCCACCAGCCCATGCCAGCCGACCACGTCTATGCCGGAAAAGCCCTGCTCGGCCAGCGTCGGCACCTCCGGCAGTGCCAGCGTGCGCCGCGCCGGGGAAACCGCCAGCCCGCGCAGCCGGCCGCCACGCACATGGTCGGTCACGGCGCCGATATTGATCATCACGCCCTGCAGGCTACCGCCCAGCAGGTCGTTCACCGCCAGCGCGCCACCGCGATACGGCGCATGCGTCCAGCGCAACTCGGCGGCGGCCTGCACCACCTCGCCCAGCAGGTGCGCCAGGCTGCCATTGCCCGGCGTGCCCACCGCCATCGGCTGGCGCCGCGCCAGCGCGATCCATTCGGCGAAGCTCTTCGCCGGATGGTCGGCGCGAACCACGAAGATCTGCGGCACCTTCACGCTGCGTGAAACCGGCGCGAAGCCGGTGACATCGAACCCCAGCCGCGGGAACAGCGCCTTGTTGATCGACAGCGAGTCCGAGCCGGCCAGCAGCGTGTAGCCATCCGGCTTCGCCCGCGACGCTGCCTCATAGCCGATGTTGCTGCCGGCGCCCGGCTGGTTTTCCACCAGCACGGACTGGCCCAGCGCATCGGTCAGGTGCCGCGCCAGCAAGCGCGCAACGATATCCTGGCTGCCGCCGGCCGCGACGGGCACGATCAGCCGCAGCGAGCGTTCCGGCCAGCCCGCCGCCAGGGCCGGCCTCGTCAACAACGCCGGCGCCAGCGCCAGCAGGGAGCGGCGGCGCATCACGCCACCTTCCGCCGCAGCAGCGCCAACGGCGTCTCGGCCGATTGCGCGTGCTGGTAGGCGATGCTGACCACATGCCGCGACGCTTCCCACACCGCGGGGTCGGCGCCGTCCGGCACGACCACGGTGCTGGCGCCGCAGCGCAGCAGCATGGCGTAGTGGTCCGGGATCACATGGCCCGCCACGCGGATTTCTCCCGCAAAACCGTGGTATTCCCGCAGCGCGCGGATCTGGCTGAAGGCGCGGCCGTCCTTCGACTTCGGCACTACCACCTGCACCAGCGAAAGCCGCGGCAACCAGGGCGCCAGGGCCTCGACGCTCACATCATTGCCGATGCTGACGCCAAGCGGCGCATTGCGCGTGGCGGCCTGCTCCAGCCGGTCCAGCGGCATGATCACCGCGCCTTCCGGCAGCGGCGCGTCTTCCGTGGCGCTGACCCAGGCATCCGGCACCAAACGGCCATCCTCAAGCAGCGGCATAGAGAGCCTCCTTGAACGGCGCCTGGCCGATGCGGCGATAGGTATCGAGAAACCGCTCGCCCGGCTGGCGCTGCGCGATATGCGTGCGCAAAATCGTCTCCACCGCGCCGGCCACCGCGTCGTAGCTGAAGCTCGGCCCGATCAACTCGCCGATCGCCGCGTCGTTGCCCGGCGCACCGCCCAGGGTGATCTGGTAGGCCTCGGCCCCGTGCTTATCGACGCCGAGGATGCCGATATGCGCGACATGGTGATGCCCGCAGGCATTGATACAGCCGCTGATTTTTATCTGCAGCTCTCCCAGCCCATGCGCACGGTCCAGCGCGTCCACCCGCTCGCTGATCTGCTGCGAAATCGGGATGCTGCGGGCATTCGCCAATGCGCAGTAATCCAGTCCCGGGCAGGCGATGATATCGGTGCCCTGGCCGAAATTCGCCGTGCCCAGCCCAGCCGCGCGTAGCCCCTGCCACAGCGCGTGCAGGTCCTTCAGCTGGACATGCGGCAGCACCAGGTTCTGCGTGTGGCTGACGCGCAACTCGCCGAAGCCGTGCCGCTCCGCCAGTTCTGCCACGGCTTCCATCTGCTCCGCCATGGCGTCGCCCGGAATGCCACCAACCGGCTTCAGCGAGATCACCGCGGAGGCATAGCCCGGCTGGCGATGCGGCCGCGTGTTCAGCCTTACCCAGTCGGCGAAATCGGCATCGGCGGCCGTGGCGCGTTCCAGCGCGGCAGCGCCACCATTGGCCGGCGCGAAGGGCGGCGGCGCGAAATGCGCGCGAATGGCCTGCACGATCTCCGGCGCCAGCCGATACGGCTCGACCGGCATCCGCGCCAGCTCGGCATTCACCAGGTCCAGGAAACCGTCTCGCCCAAGGTCCCTCACAAGTATCTTGATGCGCGCGCGATAAATGTTCTCGCGCTGACCCAGCGCGTTGTACACGCGCAGGATCGCTTCCATCACCCTGAGGAACTCGGCCTCGGGCACGAAGTCGAAGATCGGCTGCGCCAAAATCGGCGTGCGACCCATCCCGCCGCCGACATGGATGGTGAAGCCCACCGCCCCCGCCGCGTCCCGCTTCAGCTGCACCGCCACGTCATGGGTGCGCGACGCAATGCGGTCTTCCTCGGCGCCGCGGACCGCGATCTTGAACTTGCGCGGCAGCCAGGTGAACTCCGGATGCAGGCTGGACCATTGCCGCAGGATTTCGGCATAGACGCGCGGGTCCGCCACCTCATCCGGTGCGGCGCCCGCGAACTCATCCGTGGTGGTGTTGCGGATGCAGTTGCCGCTGGTCTGGATGGCGTGCATGTCCACAGCCGCCAGCGCCTCCAGCATCTCCGGCGTGTCGATCAGCTTCGTCCAGTTGAACTGGATGTTCTGCCGCGTGGTGAAGTGGCCCCAGCCGCGATCCCAGCGCCGCGCGACATAGGCCAGCTGCCGCAGTTGCGTTGCGTTCAGCACGCCATAGGGAATGGCGACGCGCAGCATGTAGGCGTGCAGTTGCAGGTACAGGCCGTTCATCAGCCGCAGCGGCTTGAACTCATCCTCGGTCAACTCGCCGGCCAGGCGGCGCTGCACCTGGCCACGGAACTCGGCGATGCGCTGGGCCAGGAACGCGCGGTCCACGGCATCATAGCGATAGGTCCGCGCATGCTCGGGCGGGCGCAGGAAAGGGGCTTCCGGCATGGCTCAGGCCGCCTGCGCCAACGGCGCGGTGGTGCTCGGCCCGCCGGCGCGGATGCGTTCCTTCTGCGACACCGGGCGCACCCCCTGCGGCGTCAGCGCGACATCGGCGGCATAGACGCCCACCACCAGCTGCGCCCGCTCGGCCGCTTGTCCCGCTGCCAGCGCCACGGCCGCGGCATCACCTGCCGCAATGCGCGCCTGCAACAGCGATTCGACCCACGCATCGCCCGTGCCGAGCCAGACCACCTGACCGTCTTGCAGCCGGTTCGCGGTGATAACCACGGGCGAGGTAGCCGTGCGGCCCTTGGCCTTGGTGCTCATGGCGGGATTTCCTCTGCGGGAGCGCCAATTAGACGCTTACAAACTGTGTTGTTAGTCATTTACGCTCGGTGGCTCGTATTGACAAGGCTTGCGGCAGCGCTGATTTGTCGTTTCACGCTCGTAAAATGTGTTACCTTACTCAAAACCCGCACCAATCGTCGTGGAACCTACCCATGCTGCATGACCGCTCCGCCCTGGCTACCGGCGACGGCCCCGCCCCAGGCGAGGTCTGGCTGGTCGGCGCCGGCCCCGGCGACCCCGGATTGCTGACGCTGCGCGCCGCGGAGGCGCTGAAGCGCGCCGACCTGGTGCTGCACGATGCCCTGCCCGGCCGCGCTGTACTGCGCCTGGTCCGGGCCGGCGCGACCATCCTGGCGGTTGGCAAGCGCAAGGGTGCCGCGCCGCTGTCGCAGCCGAAGATCAACGCCCGCCTGATTGAGGGTGCCCGCGCCGGGCTGCGCGTGGTGCGGCTGAAGGGCGGCGACCCCTTCATCTTCGGCCGGGGCGGTGAGGAAGCCCTGGCGCTCAGCGCCGCCGGCATTCCCTGGCAGGTGGTGCCGGGTGTTTCGGCCGGCGCGGCGGCCCCGGCGGCGGCGGGGATTCCGCTGACGCATCGTGGCCTGGCCAGCGCCGTCACCTTCGTAACCGGGCATGACGAAACCGGCAGCCTGCCGGAAAACGTGGATTGGGGCGCCCTGGCGAAGGCGGGCGGCACCATCGCCGGCTTCATGGCCCTCAGCCGACTGGACGAAATCGCGCTGCGGCTGCTCGCCGGCGGCCTGGCGCCGGAAACCCCGGTGGCCGTGGTGGCGCAGGCGACGCTGCCGGGCCAGGCGGTGCTGCATTCCACCCTGGGCACCTGCACGCTGGACGCCAGGCGGGCGGCCTTGCCAACCCCGGCGCTGGTCGTCATCGGCGCTGTGGTCGGGCTGGCAGCGCAGTTGCTGCCAGCGGCGGCGGCGACGAGCGGAAAGCGCGCGGCCGGCTAGTGTTGTTTGCGCGGCTGATTCACGCCGCCGGTGATCAGACGCTAGATCGCGAAGTTCAGCGGTTCCGTCGTCGGCCGCCGCAGCCCGGCGCTGGCGGCGGCCCGCAGCAGGTCGTCCAGGCTGATCGCCGCCAAGCGGTCGCGCAGCAGCGTGTCCAACTCGCTCCACAGCGGCGTGGTCACGGCGCGCTGCAACTCACCGGACAGCGCGTCCGGCGAGGCCGGCTCGGCGCTGTCCTCCAGCGCCAGCACCAGGTCCAGCAGGCGGATATCCCGCGCCCGCCGCGCCAGCCGATAACCGCCCTTCGGCCCGCGCACGCTGTCCAGCAGCCCGGCACGGGACAGCGCCTGCAACACCGGCTCCAGCCCACGACGGGCAGTGCCCAGGCGCTCCGCCACCTCCGCCGCGCCAACCAGCGTGCCGCCCCGCCCGGCGTGGAAGGCAACGTCCAGCGCAACGGCGATGGCGGTCTGGGCGCGGTCCTGGCGCAGCAGCATGGGCGGTACCCCTCACAGAAGCCACTAAACTACGATAGCGAATGGTGGTAATCCAGGGGGCATGACCACTCCCCTCCCCACCGCGCCGCGCGGCCGGCTCTACGGCAGCGTGCTGGAGATCATCGGCAACACCCCGCTGGTGCGCTTGCCCAAGCTGGAAGCCGCCGACAAGCTGGGCGCCCGGCTGGCGCTGAAGCTGGAATTCCAGAATCCGCTGGGCTCCGTGAAGGACCGCATCGGCCTGGCCATGGTGGATGCCGCCGAGCGCGAGGGGCTGATCCGCCCCGGCGACTCGACCCTGGTGGAGCCAACCAGCGGCAATACCGGCATCGCGCTCGCCTTCGTCGCCGCCGCCCGCGGCTACAAGCTGGTGGTGGTGATGCCGGATGGCGCCAGCATCGAGCGGCGCAAGATGATGAAACTGCTCGGCGCCACGCTGGAGCTGACCCCGGCCAAGCGCGGCATGGCCGGCGCCATCGAGCGCGCCGAGCAGATCGTCGCCGCCACGCCAGGCGCCTGGATGCCGAAGCAGTTCGACAACCCGGCCAACCCCGCGATCCACGCCGCCACCACGGCGGAGGAGATCTGGGTGGACAGCGCCGGGGAAGTGGATGTGGTGGTCAGCGGCGTCGGCACCGGCGGCACGCTGACCGGCATCGCCCGCACGTTGAAGCCGCGCAAGCCTGGCCTGCGGATCGTCGGCGTGGAGCCGGCCGAGAGCGCGGTGCTGTCGGGCGATGAACCAGGGCCGCACGACATCCAGGGCATCGGCGCCGGCTTCTGTCCGGCGGTGCTGGAACGCGGGGCACTGGACCAGGTGATGCGCGTGGCCGAACGCGACGCCTTTGCCGCCGCCCGCCGCTGCGCCCGCGTGGAGGGGCTGCCGGTGGGCATCTCCTCCGGCGCGGTGCTGCACGCCATGCTGGAACTGGCGCAGCAGCCGGCGATGGAGGGCAAGCTGATCATCGGCATCGCCGCCAGCTTCGCCGAACGTTACCTGAGCACCGAGTTGTTCGCGGGGCTATAGGTCGGGCGGCAGCTCCGCCAGCAGCCCGGCCTGCACCAGCACCGCGGCGGATTCGCGCAACTCGCGCGCTTCCGGTGGCGCCAGCGCCGGGCGGAACGGCCCGGTCTTCATGCCCAGCAACCCCGCCAGGCTCTTGAACAGCGCCACATGGTGGAAGCCGGCGGCGAAGTAGCGGCTCTGCAGCTTCTCCGCGATGGCGCTGATGACGCGCACCTGCCGCGCCGCCTCGGTGAAGTCGCCCGCCTCCACCGCCGAACGGAACCGCCCGCAATGCGGCTGCGCGGCGGACTGGCAGAAGATCGGCCTGGAAGACCCGATGAGGAATTCCGGCGCCCGTTCCGGGAAGCTCAGCCGGCCGAACAGATGGTACTCCTCCAGCGAGGTCGCCACCGCGATCTCGGCGCCCACACGTTCCAGCATGGCGGCATGGCTGGCGAAGTTCAGCGTGGTGGATTGTAGCGCGCAGACTTCTCGGAGTGGCAGCAGCGCCTCGGCCTGCTCAGGTGTCAGGTAGAAGCCGAGCTCCGCCAGCGTGGTGCTGTAGATCACCATGCCGATGCCCACGCGCGGCGCCAGCCACTCATAGAAGTGCCGCACGCCCGTCGCGCTGCGCGGGCCGTAATAGGGCGGCCACACCATCACCAGATCGGCGCCATGGGCGCGCGCATGCTGGGCATACATCACCACGTTGTCCGGCGCGGGGTCGGAACAGCCGACCACCACCGGCACGCGGCCGCGCACCTGGTCCAGCACCACCTCCACCAGGCGCAGGCGTTCCGGCTGGGTCAGCGCCCAGAACTCCTGGTGCAGCGTGTTGACGGAAAGCCCGCCAACGCCGGGCAGCGCCAGCGTGGTATCCACGTTGTGGCGCAGCCCCGCCTCGTCCAGCTGGTTGTCGGGCGTGAAGGGCGTGTACAGCGCGGTGAAGTAGCCGCGCAGGGTGGCGCGCACCCAGTCACGCGCCTCCGGCAGCGCGTAGTTCATGGCAACTCGCGCGCGCTGGGCGCCATCTGCTTGATGTCCATGATCATGCCGGCATTGTGGAAGCCGCCATCCACGCTGATCGTCTCGCCGGTGATGAAGCTGCTGTCCGGCCCGGCCAGGAAGGCGGCGACGCTGGCGATCTCGGCCGGCGTGGCGTAGCGCTTCAGCGCCATGCGGTCGAGGAAGGCCTGCTTCTGCACCGCGTCGTGGTTGGCCATGGCGGTCAGCACCGGCCCGGGCGCGATGGCGTTGACCAGAATGCCATATTCGCCCAGTTCCACCGCCATCGCCCGCGTCAGGTTGATGATGCCGCCCTTGGCCGCGCCATAGGCACTGCGCGCGCTGCCACCACGCAGGCCGGAGGTGCTGGCCATGTTGATGATCCGCCCGCCCCCGCCCTGTGCCACCATCTGCCGCGCCGCCGCCTGGCCGCACAGGAAGCTGCCGTTCAGGTTGATGTCGATGACGCGCGCCCACTTGTCCGCGGGCATGTCGAGGAAGCTGCTGCGGAAGGACACGGCCGCGTTGTTCACCAGCACGTCGCAGGGGCCGAAGCGCGCCACCACCGCGGCGAAGGTTGCCGCCACCTGGTCCGGCTTGCTGATGTCCAGCGGCAGCGGCAGCACCCGGTCGGCCGGCAGCGCCGCGGCACTTTCGGCCAGCTTGGCGCGGTCGATGTCCAGCATCGCCACCATGGCGCCATCGGCCAAATAGCGTTCGGTAATGGCCAGGCCGATGCCCTGCGCCGCGCCCGTCACCACCGCGACCTTGCCTGCCAGTTGCGCCATGGAAGCCCCCCATTCGGTTGCACTCCGGCAAAGCCTAGAGTCTGTCTGACGCTCACGGAAGCGTCTGACAGAATCTAGCTGTTGGCCGAGCAGCTGATTCACACCGCCGGCCATTCCACCGGCGACGATCAGAGGCTGGCCCCCGCGGTTTCCGCTGGGCAGCCCCCGCCGCTTCGTTGCATGCTGCCAGCAACAAGACCGCATATCGGAGGGAACAGAATGAACCGTCGCTTCCTGCTGGCCGGCGCCGCCGCCGTCCCCGCGCTGGCCGCCCCTGCCCTGGCGCAGACCCTGCCAGAAATCCGCTGGCGCCTGACCAGCAGCTTCCCGCGCAACCTGGACATTCTGTATTTCGGCGCGGAACACGTGGCCAAGCGCGTCGGCGAACTGACCGACGGCCGCTTCAACATCCGAACCTTCCCGGCGGGCGAGATCGTCCCGAGCCTGCAGGTACTGGACGCGGTGCAGAACGGCACGGTGGAGATGGGCCAGACCGCGCTTTACTACTATATCGGTAAGGACCCTTCCTTCGGCTTCTTCACCTCGCTGCCCTTCGGCGGCAACATGCGCCAGCAGAGCGCCTGGATGCGCCGCGGCGGCGGCAACGAGCTGTGTGCCGAGGTGCTGAAGGACTACAATTGCCACGGCATCCTGCTGGGCGAGACGGGCACCCAGATGGGCGGCTGGTTTCGTAACGAGATCAAGAGCGTCGAGGACGTGAAGGGGCTGAAGTTCCGCGTCGCCGGCATGGGCGGGCAGATCTTCCAACGCATGGGCGCGGTGCCGGCGCTGATCCCCGGCACCGACATCTATCCCAGCCTGGAACGCGGCACCATCGACGCCGCCGAATGGGTCGGGCCCTATGATGACGAGAAGCTCGGCTTCTACCGCGTGGCGAAATACTACTACGCGCCGGCCTTCTGGGAGCCTTGCGCCAAGGGCCACCTGCTGATCAACCAGCGCCATTGGGACAGCTTGCCGAAGCCCTACCAGGCCGCGCTGGAAGTGGCATGCAGCGAGGTCGAGCCGGAGATGATCGCGCGCTACGACCACGGCAACCCGCTGGCGCTGCGCCGCCTGGTGGCCGGCGGCGCCCAGTTACGCGCCTGGCCGCGCGACGTCATGCAGGCCGCCTGGCGCGCCACGCATGAGGTGATCGAGGAAACCGCCGGCCGCAACGCCCGGTTCAAGCGCATCTGGGAGAGCTACAAGCCCTACCGCGACGACCAGTTCCAGTGGTTCCGCATTGCCGAGAATTCCTACGACAACTTCGCCTTCACCGCGGCTACGCGGTAGGGCGCCAACGTCGCGCCCCACCGCCGGGGCGCGACTACAGGCGGAACAGCGCGCGGGCGATGCCGGTTTCCATCGCCGCCGTTTCCGCCGCGCTGAAGCCGGCCTCCGCGATCACCTTGCGCGGGGCCATGTCGCCGATCGGGAACGGGTAGTCGCTGCCCAGCATCAGCCGGTCGGCGCCGACCGTATCCGCCAGGAAGCGCAGCGCCCGCGCATCTTGCAGAATGGTATCGTACCACATTGCCTTCAGGCTCGCCTCCGGGTCGCCAAGCTTGGCATCCAGCGCCGCGTTGGTCCGTAGCCGCCCGAGGATGAAGGGCAGCCCTGAGCCACCAATGCCGCAAATGACCTTGGCGCCGCGATATTTCAGCACATGCCCGCTATAGATCAGCCGCGAAACCGCGATCATCGTATCCGTCACGCGCCCGACCGCATTCGCCATGCCGTAGTCATGCACGCGGTTGTCGCCGCTCTCGAACACCGGGTGGATGAAGACGGCGGCGCCGGTCTTGTCCGCCATCTCCCAGAACGGGTCCAGCGAGGGGTCGTCCAGCACGCCGCCGACGCCCTTGGGCTGCGTGCCGATCATGACGCCGGGGAACCCCATCGCCATCGCTTCGGTCAGCACCTCGGCGGCGGCGGCGCCATCCTGCAAGGGCACGGAGGCCAGCGGGACAAAGCGCGGCTGCGCCGCCTGCGCGGCCTTCAAATGCTGGTTCATCAGGCGAGACCACGCCACGCCCTCGCTGGCCGGGATTTCATAGCCGAACATGTCCAGCCAGCCGCCCACTACCTGGTGGGTGATGCCGTTCTTGTCCATCCAGTCCAGCCGCTGCTGGGCGTTCTGCAGGAAGGGCGCCACCGGCCGCGTCGCCTTGCCGCCGGCGAAGCTGAAGCCACCGGCCTCCGTGATGTGAACGCTGGGGAATTCCGCGGCGCGGCCCTTGATTTCCGCCAGCAGCGGCGGCGGCACCATATGGCCGTGGCAGTCGATGATCATGTGTGGGTTCCTTCAAGCAAATCGGAGAGCAGCGCCGGCCGCATCGGCAGTTGGTCCACGCGCACGCCATGCGGCGCCAGCGCGTCGTTGATGGCGCCGGCGATGGCCGCGGGGCTGCCGAGATAGCCGCTTTCGCCGCTGCCCTTCTGGCCGAAGACGGTCAGCGGCGAGGGTGTGGTCTGGTGCACGATTTCTACGTGTGGCACCTCATGCGCTGACGGCAGCAGGTAGTCCATGAAGCTGGCCGCGGTGGGCTGGCCGGTCTGCGCGTCGATGCTGAACTCCTCCAGCAAGGCCGCACCAATACCGTGCGCAATGCCACCCAGGGTCATCCCCTTGACCACGTCCGGGCTGATCACCTGGCCGCAATCATGGCCAATGATGTAGCGGCGGATCTGCGGCCGGCACAGCACGCGGTCCATGGCGACGAGGATATAGTGGAACTCGAAGGAGTGGCAGGGGTACATCTGCACCTTGTCGTCCTTCGGCAACGCCCCGCCGGTCGGCACCATGTAGATGCTGCTGGCGGAGAGCCCCGGTTCCATCCCCAGCGGCAGGCGGAAGTATTCGCGGTGCGCGATCACCACCAGTTCCTGCCACGTCAGCTTGCGGCCATCCGCCGCATGCACATCGCCCTCGCTGTAGCGCAGTTCCAGCGGCGAAACGCCCAGGTCATGCGCCGCTATCGCCAGCAGTTGCGCGCGCAGCTTCTGCGCCGCCCGCACCGCCGCGCCCCCGAGCATGATCGCCATGCGGCTGCCGACCGGGCTGTTGCTGGGCAGCGAAGCCAGGCTGTCCGGCCGGATCACGCGGATACGCTCCGGCGGAATCTCCAGCACCTCGGCCACCGCCACACTCACCAGCGTCTCATGCGCTTGCCCCGACGTCGTCGTGTGCATCGCCGCGGTGATGCCGCCGAGGCCGTCGACATGCAGCCGGCAACTCTCCATCCAGGTCGTCGTGCGGTTCGCGGGATTCAGCAACGGCTCGAAGGAGGAATTGCCGCCCGAGGGTTCCAGGCAGGCAGCAATGCCAACACCGGCCAGCAAGCCCTGCGCGCGCAACGCATCGCGCTCGGCGAACAGGTCCGCCACCGCGACCGTCTTCTCCAGCAGGCCATGGTAGTTGCCGCTGTCGTAGGTGGTGCCGGACGGGATCAGATACGGGAACTGATCGGCGCGGATGAAGTTGCGCCGCCGCACCTCCAGCCGGTCCAGCCCCAGCGCCGCCGCCACCTGGTCGATGCCGGTCTCCAACGCATAGTTGGTCGGCGCCTGGCCGAAGCCGCGCACCGCTTCCTGCGGCGTCTTGTTGGAAGCGACGGCGAGCGCATGATACTCCACCGCCTCGATGGCATAGGGGCCGACGATGGCGCCGATGGGCTTGCCGAGTTGGAACGGTGAACGCCCGGCATAGGCGCCGACATTGTCCAGCGCGCGCATCTTCATCGCGTGCACGCGGCCGTCATCGTCATAGGCGAGTTCTACATCGAAGACTCGCTCCGGCCCCTGCATGTCGCCGCCGGTCATGTTCTCCAGCCGGTCTTCCACCAGGCGCACCGGTCGTCCCAGCACGCGCGCGAGGTGGCCGACCAACACAGCATGCTTGATGCCGCGCTTGACGCCATAGCTGCCGCCGACATCGACATCATAGTGCACCCGCACCGCATTGCCCGGCAGGCGCAGGCTGCGCGCGATTTGATCGGGGAATTTCGGCATCTGGATGCTGGCCCACACATCCAGCACATCCTGCGACGCATCCCATTGCGCCGTCACCGCGAAGGTTTCCAGCGGCACGGTGGAACTGCGCGCCCAACGCACCCGATACGCCAGCTTGCGCGGCGCCGCGGCAAAGCGCTCCGCCACCGGGCCCCAGACGAAGCGCCGGTCCAGCAGCACGTTGCTGCCATGCGGCGGATGCACCAGTGGCGCGTCTGTGGCGATCGCCGCTTCGCCATCGGTGACGAAGGGGAGTTGCTCGTACTCCACGCGCACCAGTTCGCGGGCATCCTCGGCCAGGGCGCGGCTTTCGGCCACCACCATCGCCACCCATTCACCGGCATAGCGCACCTGGCCGACCGCCAGCGGATAGCGCACCACCAGCGGCGTGTTGGCACCGTTCATCAGCGGCTCGCTCGCCGCTGCCAGTTGCGCGCCGGTCAGCACCGCATGCACGCCCGGCAGTGCCAGCGCCGCGCTGGCGTCAATGCCGACAATGCGCGCTGCCGGATGTTCGCTCTGCACCGGGGCGCAATGCAGCATCCCCGCCAGCACCAGGTCGGCGGCGAAATGCCCACCGCCGGCAACGAAGCGCCGATCCTCCCGCACCCGGCGCTTGTGGCCGACATAGCGGAACGGTGGCTGCAACTGCACGGTCATGGCGTGTTGCTCCGCTGCAGGCGTTCGGCCGCCAGCGCAATCGCCTCGACAATCTGGCCGTAGCCGGTGCAGCGGCACAGGTTGCCGCTGATCGCCTCGACAATCTCGTCGCGCGTCGGCGCAGGGTTGTCGCGCAGCAGCGCAATCGCGGTCAGCACCATGCCGGGCGTGCAGTAGCCGCACTGCATGCCATGCGTCTCGACGAATGAATCCTGGACGATGGAAAGCTCGCCTGGCCCCGGCGTCACGCCCTCTATCGTCGTCACCGCATGGCCCTCGGCCTGCGCCGCCAGCATCAGGCAGCTGCGCACCGCCTCGCCATCCAGCAGCACGGTGCAGGTACCGCAGACGCCGTGCTCGCAGCCGGCATGGGTGCCCTTGAGGCCCACGCCGTCGCGCAGCGCGTCCAGCAGGCTGGTGCGATCTTCCAACTCCAGCATGCGGTCACTGCCGTTCACGTTCAGGACCAACTTCACGCCATCACCTCGCGCTGCGCTTCGTCGAGCGCCTGCATCGCCAGCGCCAGCGCGGCGCGCCGCCGATAGCCCGCACCGGCATTGGGGTCGTGCATCATCTCCAGCGGCGCCAGCGCGGCGGCAATCGCCTCCCGCGTCGGCTCGGCCAAATCCAGCAGCACCGGCACCGGCGTGGCGCCACCAATGCCGATCCGCAGCGACGCAACCTCACCACCGGCCCCCAACACCAGTTCGCAGGCAGCGGCGGCCATGGCGTAGTCACCCTGGCGCATCGCCACCTCGGCAAACCCGGTCCCACGCCGCGCTGCCGTCACGCGCGGAAAGCGCAGCCCGGTCACCATGGCGCCGGCCGGCAGCGCCGTCGTCATCGGCGCCAGGAAGAAGTCGCGCGCGCTGAACCCATCTGCCGTGGTCAGGACCTCGGCGCCCAGCGTCACCGCCACCAGCGCAATCTCCGCTGCGGGATCGGCATTCGCCACGCTGCCGCCGATGGTGCCGCGTCGCCGCGTCGGCGGATGACCGACGTAGCGGATCGCCTTGGCTAGCAGCGGCAGCGCTTGCGCCACCGCCGCGCTGCGCTCCACCGTTACCTGGCGCACCATGGCGCCGAACGTGACGAGCTCCGCCGTCACCGCGATCTCATCCAGCCCGGCAATGCCGGCGATATCGATGACGCGCGTCGGCCGCACCAGGCGCATTGCCAGCATCGGCATCAGTGTTTGCCCACCCGCGATCACCCGCGCCTCGGGGTCGGCCGCCAGCCATTCCTGCGCCTGCAAAACGCTCTCGGCGCGGATATACTCGAAGGGCGCCGGCTTCATGCGGCTGCCCGCGCCGGGCGATGCTGCGCCTCCATCTCGCGCCGCAGCTTCACCGCCTCGATAGTGGTATCAATCGCCACATCGGCCCAGCCCACCGTCTCGCCGCGCTTGATATCGCGCGTCAGAGCGCAGCCATGCGCCAGGCCAATCGGCAGCGCGCCTTCGCGCAGCGAGCGTTCGGCCGGGATGCACTTGCCCCAGACCATCGCGCCGCCCTCGCCGTCCAGCATCTCGCCGGCCTTCAGGTCGCGCTTCGCCGTCGCCGCCACGTCGCCGCGCCAGGCCTCGCCAACGCCAGTCGGCTCGCCGCGCAACGCCGCCGAGGCCACCGAAACGCCGAGTTCCAACCCGATCAAATGATACGGCCGCCACAGCGCCGCATACTTGCCGCTGGGGTCGGTATGCACGCCGTACTCGGAAAAGCAGCGGCGGATGTAGTCGGTCTCGCCCTCGAACACGGCATAGACGCCCCAGCGCAGGTCATTCACCACCTGTCGCCCGTCGCGCTCCACCGAGGAGATCACCTCCACCCGCCCCGTGCTGCCAGCGAAGACGAAGGGCAGGTCCTGCGTGCCGCAGGGCGGGAAGGCAAGGCCATCCTCCGGTGGTGCCAACCCCGTCGCGTTGGCAATGGCGGCCATCTCGATGCCGCTCTTGGTGCCATCCAGAAAGCTGTTGAACATCTGCGGGTTCATGCCGCCCAGTTTTGCTTGCTCCGGCGTCAACCCATAAAAACCCCAGACCGTATCCGGCGTGCTTTCATGGTAGTGTGGCAGGTACTTGGTGCCCTTGCCCGCGGCCACCACCGGCAGCCCCATGGCGCGGATGGTATCGACCAGTTCGCACACCAACGAAGGCTGGTCGCCATAGGCCATGGAATACACCACCCCCGCCTTGGCTGCCCTTGCGGCCAGCAGCGGCCCGGCCAGCACATCCGCCTCCACATTCACCATGACGATGTGCTTGCCATGCGCAATGGCCACCAGCGCGTGGCGAATGCCCGCCGCCGGATTGCCGGTGCACTCGATCATCACGTCGATCCGCGCATCCGCCATCAGCGCCCCGGCATCCTGCGTCAGCCAGGTGCCACCGCTGGCCATGGCCGCGTCCAGGCTGGCCGCCGCGTATTGTTCCGCCGACCAGCCGACCCGCGCCAGCGCTTCTCGCGCCCGCGGAATCGAGAGGTCCGCAATGCCGGCCAGGTGCAGCCCCGGGCTGCGCTGGACCATTGCCAGGAACATGGACCCGAACTTCCCGGCCCCGATCAGCCCGACGCGCACCGGGCGGCCCTGCTCGGCGCGGGCGCGCAGCATGCGGGACAGGTTCATTCTTGGTTTCCTCCGGTTGACGCTGCGGCCTTGGCCGGTGAGCATCCCTTGAACCGAGGAGTGCAGCAAGATGATCAGCGTCTTTCGTAAGGCGGAACTCGTGGTGGCCTGGGATGCCAGCGCCAAGCAGCACGTCTACATGCCCGACGCCGATGTGGTGCATGAGGACGGCAAGCTGCTCTTTGTCGGCCGCGACTATGCCGGGCCGGTGGGGCAGGAAACCCCGGGCGCCGGGCTGATGGTGATGCCCGGCTTGGTCAACATCCACAGCCACCCGTCATCGGAACCCATGAACAAGGGGCTGATCGACGAGGTCGGGTCCCCCGGCCTGTACAATTCCTCGCTGTACGAATACCTGCCGATTTTTCGGGGAGACGCTGAGGCGGTGCCCAACTGCGTCCGCGTGGCGCTGTCGGAACTGCTGCTCTCCGGCGTCACCACCGTCGCCGATCTCTCCATGGCGCATCCCGGCTGGCTCGACATCCTGGCCGAGAGCGGGCTGCGGGTCTGCATCGCGCCGATGTTCCGCAGCGCCCGCTGGTACACCAAGAACGGCCACGTGGTGGAATACGAATGGGACGCCAAGGCCGGCGAGAAGGCCATGGCCGAGGCGATGACCCTGATCGAGCGCGCCGAGCAGCATCAATGCGGCCGCCTCTTCGGCATGGTGGTGCCGGCGCAGATCGATACCTGCACGCCGGAGCTGCTGCGCGACAGCCATGCCGAGAGCAAGGCGCGTGGGCTTTCCTGGCAGATCCATGCGGCGCAGGCCGTCTCCGAGTTCCACGAAATCACCCGCCGCCACGGCATGACGCCGATCGGCTGGCTGCACGAACAAGGGCTGCTCGGGCCGCGCAGCATCATCGGCCACGGCATCTTCCTGGACGACCACCCCAGCACGCCCTGGCACACCCGCCGTGACCTGGACATTTTGGCCGAGACCGGCACCACCGTGGCGCATTGCCCCACCGTCTTCGCCCGGCGCGGGATCACCATGAAGCATTTCGGCCGCTACAAGCGCGGTGGCGTTAACATGGGCGTCGGCACCGACACCTACCCGCACAACATGCTGGATGAGCTGCGCCTGGTCGCCTACCTCGCGCGCACCCAGGCCACCGACCCTCGCAGCATGACGACGCATGAGCTGTTCGACGCCGCCACCATCGGTGGTGCCACGGCGCTGGGCCGCGACGATATCGGCAAGCTGGCCGCCGGCTGCCGCGCCGACTTCGTGCTGGTCGATATCACCCACCCGCAGGTGCGCCCGGCGCGCGACCCGCTGCGCAGCCTGATCTACGCGGCCGGCGACCGCGCCATCAAGGCGGTGTACGTGGACGGCAACAAGGTGGTGGAGAATGGCGAGGTGCTGACCATGGATTATCGCGGCGCCGCCGCGGCATTGCACGAAGCGCAGAAGCGCGTCATCGCCCGCGTGCCCGACAATGACTGGGCGCACCGCACGGTGGACGAGATCAGCCCGCCGACCTTCAACTGGGTCTGAGACGAGCCGCGCAAGCCGCGCCCGGCGGCCTCACCTCGGCGGCTGGGCGAAGGCATCGCGCACCGCCGCCGAGGCCCGTACCGCCGCGGGCGCGCCCGACAGCAGCACGCGCCCCGCCGCCAGCACCGTCACCTGGTCGGCCAGGCTGAACACCGCGTCCAGGTCGTGCTCCACCAGCAGCACGGCATGGTCCCGCGCCAGGTCGCGCAGCAGCGCAGCCACCGCCTCGCCGTCCTCCGGCCCCATGCCGGCCAGCGGTTCATCCAGCAGCAGCACGCGCGGCGCAGTCGCCAATGCCATGGCAATCGTCAGCAGCCGCAACTGGCCGTCGTCCAGCGCGCCCGCCTTGCGTGCGGCATCGGGCCCCAGCCCCACGCGCTCCAGCGCCGCCCGCGCGGCAATCTGCGGCGCCGCTTCCTTCGCGGCGTTGCGCCATAGCCGGGTCGGTGGCGTCAGCCTGGCCTGCGCCGCCAGCCGCACATTCTCCTGCACGCTCAGCGCCCGCATGATGGTGCCGCGCTGCAGGCTGCGGCCCACCCCGGCCCGGGCCAAGCGCCACGCCGGCCAGCCGGTCACGCTCTCGCCATCCAGTTGCAACGCGCCGGAGGTCGGTGCCAGTTCGCCGGCCAGCAGATTGAGAATCGTGCTCTTGCCCGCGCCTGGCGGCCCGACCAGCGCATGCAGCGCGCCGCCATGCAGCGCCAGCGAGACATCGTTCACCGCGACCACATCGCCAAATCGCCGGGTCAGCCCGAAGCATTGCAACACCGGCGCGGTCATGTCCGCCTCTCCCAACCCAGGCTCGCGGGCCATGGCGCGGCGCAGGCCGCCATTGTGCCGCAGCGCCAGCATCGCGGCAAACCGCTGATGCCCCCGGCGGTGCTGACCCGACGAACGCAGCCGGGAAGCATCCGTGCCGCACTTCGGCGATTCCGCCATCATGCATCAGGCCCTACCATGCCCCGAATTCGGAGAGCCCCTGATGCGCCTGGCAGTCATCACAGATATCCACGGCAACGTGGCCGCGCTGGAAGCAGCGCTGGCGGATATCGCCCGCCGCGGCATCGAGGAGATCATCTGCCTCGGCGACATCGCCTCCGGCATGGGCTGGCCGGCCGAAACCATCGCGCTGCTGCAACAGCGCGGCATCCCCTGCATTCGCGGCAACCACGACCGCCATGTCGGCGAGGCGCCGGCGGAAAGGCAGCGCGGCCAGGACGCCATCGCCTACAACGCCACCACGCCGGACCAGCGCGCCTGGCTGCGCGACCTGCCCCGCAGCCTGCACCTGGCCGGCGGCATCCTGGCCTGCCACGGCTCGCCAGACAGCGACACGCAGAACCTGCTGGAGGAGGCCCGTGGTGGCTTGTTCGTGCCCAGCCCGCTGGCCGATATCCGCACTCGCCTGGGCGAGGCCGGCCTGGCCGCGCGCGTCGTGCTGTGCGGCCACAGCCACCGCTATGAAGTGATGCAGGTGCCCGGCGGTCCCCTCGTGATCAACCCCGGCAGCCTCGGCCTGCCCGGCTTCCGCGTCGGTAAGGGGGAGGACGTGACGCGCAGCGAATCCCGCGCGCCGCACGCCCGCTACGCCGTGCTGCACTTGCCGCCGGACGCACCGCCGGAAGCCGAGTTGCTCGCCATCCGCTACGACTGGAACGCCGCCGCTGATCGCGCCCAGGCGCTCGGCTCCCCGGTCTGGGCGCACATGATCCGCACCGGCTTCCTGCCGGAAAGCGCCTGATCACCCGAGGCGTCGGCGCCAAACGGCATGATCCGCCGTTGTGGTTCGTGCGTCAGACCCCCATCGCCATGCCGTCCCGCTGCGGGTCGGCGCCGCCTTCCAGCCGGCCATCCCACATGCTCACCCCGTGCACCCCGGCGAAGGCGTAGCTCTGGTAGCTGCGCCGCACCTGGTAGCCCGCCGCCTCCAGCGCCTTCTGCGTGCTGCGGGGAATGCGGTTGCTGATGTCGATGACGTCCGACGTGGCGGAAAAGCGCGGCGCGCTGACCGCTTCCTGCATGCCCATACCCCAGTCCAGCAGGTTCAGCAGCACCTGCATGACAGCCACCGTGATCCACGCCCCGCCCGGCGCGCCCAGCGTCACCACCGGCCGGTCGCCATCGAACACGATGGTCGGCGCCATCGATGAATAGCGCCGCTTGCCCGGCGCGATGCTGCCCGCCATGCCCGGCCGCGGGTCCATCCAGTTCATCGCGCCGTTCAGCATGAAGCCGCTGCCGGCGGGGATCAGCCCCGATGGCGTCGCCAGCGTCTGCGTCATGCTCACCACCATGCCGTCCGCATCCACGGCAGAGACATGCGTGGTGTCCTTCGCTTCCGCCGTTACCCGCACCAGGCTGGCGCGTTCGCCGGCGCGGATGCGGGCGGCGCAGGCATCCGCATAGGCGTCGCCCAGCAGCATGCCGATCGGCGCCGGGAAGAACACGGGGTCCCCGATATGCGCTTCCTTGTCGGCGCCGGCGATCTTCATCGCCTCCGCCACCACGCGGATATACTCGGCCGAGTTGTGCCCCAACGCGGCCAGGTCGAAGCGCTCCAGTATCCGCAGCATCTCCGCCACCACCACGCCACCGGCCGGGGGTTCCGCCACAGCCACACGGTAGCCGCGATAGTCGACGCTGACCGGCGCGCTGATCGCGGCGCGGAAGCCGGCCAGGTCGGCCATGGTGATGAGGCCGCCGCGCTGCTCCATCTCCGTCACGATGCGCCGGGCGATCTCGCCCTCATAGAAGGCCGCGGCGCCGTCCCGCGCCAGCACCCGCAGCGTGGCCGCCAGGTCGGGGTTGCGAACCGCATCGCCCAGCCGCTTCACCTGGCCATCCGGCCGCAGGTACAGCCGCTTGCCATCCTCGGTATAGGCCAGCTTGTCGGCGTAGCTCAGGCGGCCATACGGCGCCTCGTTCATGGTGAACATGGTGTGGACGTGGGGGCGGATGATCCAGCCCGCCTCGGCAAAGCCGATCGCCGGCTCGAACAGCGCGGCCCAGGGTTTGCGCCCCAGCCGGGCATGCGCCTCCGCGAAGACCTTCAGCGCCCCCGGCACCGTCACCGCCAGCGGTCCCAGTTCGTTGGCGTAGCCCTTGACCCGAAAGCCGAAGCCGTCGCTGCATTCGCCCAGGAAGTCGCGCGCCCACATGCCGGGCGTCGCCGCGCCCGGGCAGGTGCCCAGCCCGTTGATGACCAGGTGCGTGCCGCTGGCGGGGTCGTAGACCTGCATCGTGGCAATGCCGCCGATGCCGGACATCATCGGGTCCACCACGCCCTGCGTCAGCGCGGCCGCCAGCGCCGCGTCCAGCGCATTGCCGCCGGCGGCCAGCACCGCGGCGCCGGCCTCGGCGGCTTCCGGCTGCGGTGCCACCACCATTGCGCGGGATTCGGGCAGGCGGCGCGGCGGCTGGGGCATGGCGGGTCCCTCCTGGTTCGGGTTAGGATGCGGCGGCAACGCGCGGGAGGGAAGCATGCTGCGACGGATACTGGTTTGCCTGCTGCTGGCCATGCCGGCCGCGGCGCAGGAACGCTTCATTACCGTGGCCTCCACCACCTCCACCGACCAATCCGGCCTGTTCGGCCACCTGTTGCCGGCCTTCACCCAGGCCACAGGCATCGGCGTCCGCGTCGTCGCCGTGGGCACCGGGCAGGCGCTGGATATCGGCCGCCGCGGCGACGCCGACGTGGTGTTCGTGCATGACCGCGAGGCGGAGGAGAAGTTCGTCGCCGAAGCCGCCGGCGGCCCGCGCCATGCGGTGATGTACAACGACTTCGTCCTGGTCGGCCCCGCCGCCGACCCGGCCCGCATCGCCGGCACGCGAGACATCTCCGCAGCGCTGCGCGCCATCGGCAGCAGCAGCGCCCCCTTTATCAGCCGCGGCGACCGCAGCGGCACCCACGCGGCGGAACTGCGGCTGTGGCAACTCGCCGGGCTGGACCCGGTGGCGCAGGGCCGTGGCCGCTGGTACCGCGAGATCGGCCAGGGCATGGGCCCGGCGCTGAACACCGCCGCCGCCCAGGGGGGCTACGTGCTGGCGGACCGCGGCACCTGGCTGGCCTTCCGCAACCGCCAGGACCTGAAGGTGCTGGTGGAGGGCGATGTACGGCTGTTCAACCAGTACGGCGTCATGCTGGTGAACCCAGTGCGCCACCCCAGCGTCAAGGCCGCCGATGGCCAGCGCTTCGTGGACTGGCTGGTTTCAGCGGAAGGCCAGGCCAGCATCGCCGGCTACAAGATCAACGGCGAGCAGTTGTTCTTCCCGAACGCCCGTTCACCCGGCGCGTGAAACCGGGCAGGCCAGGCCGTTCACCAACGGCGGCGGCACGCCCATGCGGCAGGCCGGTTGCGCCAGCGTACAGCGCGGATGGAACGGGCAACCCGGCGGCGGCGCGGCCGGGTTCGGCGGCTCTCCCGTCGCGGCCATTTGGCCGTCGACCGTCGCGGCTGCTTGGCCGTCGACCGTCGCGGCAGCTGGACCGTCGCCCAGCGCGGCGGGCAGCGCCGCGCCGGCCAGCCGCGGCACCGAGGCCAGCAGCGCCCGCGTATAGGGGTGCCGCGGCGCACCGAAGACCTCAGCGGCGCTGCCCTGCTCGACAATCCGCCCGAGATACATCACCGCCACCTCGGCGCAGACCTGGCGCACCACCGCCAGGTTGTGGCTGATGAACAGATAGGCCAGCCCGCGCCGCTCACGCAGCTCCGCCAGCATATCGAGCATCTGCGCCTGGACACTGACATCCAGCGCGCTGGTCGGCTCATCCAGCACCAGCAGATGCGGCTCCGGCGCCAGGGCGCGCGCGATGCATACCCGCTGCTTCTGCCCGCCACTCAGCTCATGCGGAAACCGCGGCAGGAACTCGGCGCCCAGCCCCACTTCCGCCAACAGTGCCGCCACGCGATCCCGCAGCGCGGCGCCGCGCGCCAGGCGTTGGATCACCAGCGGCTCCGCCACCGCCTGCGCCACGGTCAGCCGGGGGTCCAGCGCCGCGCCGGGGTTCTGGTGCACAAGCTGCAACCGCCGCCGCAGCGGGCGCAGGGTCGCCTCCGGCATGGTGGTGATGTCCTGCCCAGCGAAGACGATGCGCCCGGCGGAGGCCGGCACCAGCCGCAGCAGCAACCGCGCCAGCGTGGACTTGCCGCAGCCGCTCTCCCCCACCAGCCCCAGCGTGCCGCCCGGCTGCAGCAGCAGGTCCACCCCCGCCACGGCCTGCAACGTGCGCGCCAGCTGAAATGCGGTGCGCGGCAGCGCGTAGGTCTTGGCCAGGCCGGTGGCGTGCAGCAGCGCGGTCATACGTGATGACACGCCACGTTGTGCCCCGGCGCCAGCTCGCGCAACAGCGGCTTCTCCACCCGGCAGCGTTCCGTCGCCAGCCCGCAGCGCGGATGAAACCGGCAGCCCGGCGGTGGCCGCAGCAGGTTCGGGATACTGCCGGCAATGCCGCGCGGCCGATGCTCCGGCCGGTCCAGATCCGGTACCGCCGCCAGCAGCCCCTGCGCATAGGGGTGACGCGGCTGGCGCAGCAGCGTCGCGGTGGCGGCCTCCTCCACGATGGTCCCGGCATACATCACCGCCACCCGGGCGCAGCTGGCCGCGATGACGCCCAGGTCGTGGCTTATCAGCAGCAGCGCCAGCCCACGGTCACGCACCAGGCCGGCGATCAACGCCAGTACCTGCGCCTGCACCGTCACGTCCAGCGCCGTCGTCGGCTCGTCCGCCACCAGCAGCGCGGGGTTGCCGGCCAGCGCCATGGCGATCAGCACGCGCTGCCGCATGCCGCCGGAAAGCTGGTGCGGGTGGCTGGCCAGTAGCCGCTCCGGCTCCGCCAGGCCCACGCTGGCGAGCAGCGCCGCCGCCTCCGCCCGTGCCACGAAGCGCGACGGCTGCGCCTGCCCCACCGCCGCATGCTGGCCGCGCAGTGCATCCGTCATCTGCGTGCCGATGGTGAGCAGCGGGTTCAGGTAGCTGACGGGGTCCTGGAACACCATGGCGATGCGTCGCCCGCGCAGCCGCCGCATCTCCCGTTCGCTGAGCGTCAGCAGGTCGGCGCCCTCGAACCGGATGCTGCCGGACACCACGCGCGCCGGCGGCGCCGGGTTCAGCCGCAGCAGGCTGCGCGCCAGCACGGATTTACCGCAGCCGGTCTCGCCAACGATGCCCAGCGTCTCGCCCGGTTCCAGCCGCAGCGACACGCCATCCAGCACCTGCGCGGTGCCGTCGAAACTGTCGAAGGCCAGGCGGTAGTCGCTGATGTCGAGCAGGGGTTCGCGGGGCTGATTCAGCGTCATCGGCGGTTGCTCCGCGGGTCCAGTATGTCCCGCAGCCCATCCCCCAGCAGGTTGAAACCGAGCACGCTGGCGTAGATGAAGGCGCCAGGACAGATCGCGTACCACCACCAATCCGGCAGGTAGCCACGCGCAATGGAAATCATCGCGCCCCATTCCGGCGTCGGCGGCTTCGCCCCCAGCCCGAGGAAGCCAAGCGACGCGACAGCAAGAATGGCCTGCCCCACATCCATGCTCATCTTGACGATGATCGGCGACAGGCTGTTCGGCAGCACATGCCGCCACAATATCCGGAACCGCGAAGCACCGGCCACGCGCGCCGCCTCGATGAACGGTTCCTCCCGCAGCGACAGCGCCTTGGCTTCCGCCAGCCGCACATAGCCAGGCCACCATACCAGCACCAGCGCCACCATGGCGTTGACGATACCCGGCCCCAGCGCCGCCACCAGCGCAATCGCCAGCACCAGGCCTGGCACGGAAAGGAACAGGTCGGTCAGCCGCATCACCGCTTCGCGCACCACGCCACCGGCCGTCCCGGCGAGGATCCCCAGCGGTACGCCAATGCACGCCGCCGCCAAGGTGATGCCCATGCCCACCAGCAGCGACAGCCGCGCCCCGATGATCACACGCGTCAGGATGTCGTTGCCCACCTCATCGGTGCCGAACCAATGCGCCGCACTCGGCGGCCGCAGCTTGCCCGCAATGTTCACCGCGCCGGCCACGTCATCCGGGTAGGGCACGATCCACGGCCCCAGCAGCGCCAGCAGCACGATGCCCGACACCAGCCCCAGCCCGAGCATGGACGAAAAGCTGCGCCTGAGCTGCCAGAGCGCCAGGCGGGTGCGGCGGCCCATCATGCGTCGCGCAGCCGCGGGTCGAGCACGCCGTACAGCAAATCCACCACCAGGTTGGCCAGCATGAAGTTCAGCCCGACGATCAAGGTCACGCCCATCACCGGCTTGAAATCCCCGGCGATGGCGGAGGACACGGCATAGAGCCCGGTCCCCGGCCAATCGAACACTGTCTCCACCAGCACCGTGCTGCTCATCATCCAGCCCCAGCGCAGGCCGATGATCGCCAGCGTCGGCAGCGTGGCGTTCTTCAGCGCGTGCACCGCAACCAACCGCCACGGCACCGTGCCATGCGCCCTTGCGGCGGTGATGTAGTCCGCGCGCAAGCACTCCACCATTTCGCTGCGATTGACCCGCAGGATGCTGGCAAGACACGGCAGCGACAGCACCAGCGCGGGCAGGATGATGTAGCTCGCACTTTGCCAGAACAGCGCCGCATCCCCGCGCAGCACGCTGTCCAGCAGCAGCATGCCGGTGATCGGCTCAGGCGGTTCCGTCGCCACGCCCAGCCGCCCGCTGGTCGGCAGCCAGCCCAGCCAGGTGGCGAAGCCCAGTTGCAGCAGCAGCCCGAACCAGAACGGCGGCAGCGCAATGCCGGAGACGGCGAAAATGCGGGTCAGCTGGTCCAGCCAGCGGTCCTTGAACAACGCCGAAAGCATGCCGAGCGGAATGCCGACTGCCAGCCCGATGGTCATCGCCACCAGGCACAACTCCAGCGTCGCCGGAAAATACCGCCCGAGGTCGCGCCCGACCGAACGCCCCGTCGCCACGCTGCGGCCGAACTCGCCCTGCGCCAGGTCACCGACGTAGCGCAGGAACTGCTCCGGCAGCGGCTTATCCAAGCCATACTCGCGCCGCGCCTGCTCGATCTGGCTGCGCCCGGCATCCGGCCCCGCCGCCAGCGCCGCGGGGTCCGAAGGCGCGACATTGGCGATGACGAAGGTCAGGCACACCAGCCCGAACAGCATGACGCCCGCCAGTGCCAGGCGTCGCGCCAGGTACCAAAGCATCACGCTGTCAAAGCGGAAGCTGCGATTCACGACTACGATACTCGGCTTCGCCTGCGCCCTTCGCCGACCGCACCTAGGCGTCGATCCACATCGGGTAGAGGTCAACCTCGCCGGTGAAGCGGATGGGGCTGAACTGGAAGCCCTTCACATAGTCCCGCATCGCCCAGGTACGGTTCGGGATCATGCCGAAGATTTCCGGCTGGTCAGCCACAATGCGGCGCTGAATCTCGGCGTAAAGCGCCAGCCGTGCCGGCTTGTCCACCATGCCGCGTGCCTCGCCGATCATGCGCCACACTTCGGGGTTTTCGTAGTGCGACATGCCGTAGTACAGCCCCCAGCTTTCGCGGTGGTACTGGTAGGCCACGGTGTCGGGGTCGGTCCCCACCGGCGTCACATAGATGCTGGTCATGTTCGGCGCCGTCTCCGACTTGCTGCCACGCGCCACCATCGTCGTCCAGGGCTGGCCGACGATGTTCAGCCGGATGTTCAGCGGGCGCAGGCTGTCGAGCAGCGCGAGGCCGATCCGCCGCGGGTCCTCCAGCCCCTGCACATGCACGTATTCCAGTTCCAGGTCGCCGTTCGGAAACCGGCTCTGCGCCAGGAAGTGCTTCGCCTTGTCCAGGTCACGGCGGGCAATCCCGGGCACGCTGATATGGCTCTCCATCCCCGGCGGGAACGGGCTGTCCATCAGCCGCGCGCCGCCATTGTGGATGGCGATCAGCGCCTCGTAGTCCATCGCATGCGCAATCGCCTTGCGCAGGTTCACATCCGCCGTCGGCCCATTCTGGCAGTTGAACTTGATGCCGAAGGTGGTGAAGCCCGGATGGTCCTCGTTCTTGATCCCCGGCAGTTTCGCCAACTGCGACATGTCATCCGGCGACATGTTGGTGATGACGTCAATCTCGCGCCGCTGCAGCCCGGCGCGGCGCGGCGCCGCCTCGCGGACGATGCGGAAGATCGCGCCCGCCAGCCGGTTGGCCTCGCCCATCGGCCAGCCCTTCCAGTAGGCGGCGTGGGTGTCCATATGGACCAGGCTGTTGCCGTCGAAGCGTCGCAGCTTGAACGGGCCGCTGCCAGCCGCATTCTCGGCCAGCCACTTGCGGCCGTAATCGCCCTCACTGACATTCGCCAGCACCTGCCTCGGGTTGACGATGTACCACCAAGGCACATAGCTGATGAACGGCGCGAAGGGCCGCTCCAGCGTGAAGCGCACGGTGCGCGCATCCACCGCGACGATCTTCTCGGGCTTCAGGAAATCCTTCAGCATCCAGGCGATGCCGGCGTTCAGCTTCAACCCGCGCTCAAAGGAAAACCTGATAGCCTCGGCATCCACCGGGTCGCCATTGTGGAAGGTGGCATTGGCCACCAGGTGGAAGGTATAGTTCAGCCCATCCGCGCTTTCCTCATAGCGTTCCGCCAGCCACGGCACGATGCGCGGGGGGTCGCCGACATACTTCAGCAGCGCGTCATAGACGCCCTGCTGGATCATCCGCGTGGACCAGTCGTAACGCACATGCGGGTCCAGCACCGGCACCGCCTGGTTACCGGAGAATACCAGCACCTTGCGTGCGCCTTCGCGCTCGAAGCCCATCGCCTGCCAGGGCGCCAACAGCGCAGCGCCCGCCAATACCCCGCGTCGTGTCGTGTTCATCGCTCAGCCCCCCGTCGTGGTCAGTGCGCGCTGGCGCAGGGTGGCGGCCACGTCCAGCCGGCCCTCCGCATCCAGCACGCAGCCATAGTCGCGCGCGGCACCTGCCGGCGTGATGTAGCCATCCTCCAGGTCGGCCGCGATATCCTCCAGCGCGCGTTCCCGCGCCGGCCCGAAGCCGCTGCCACCGGCGATCGTCGCATCGATCTCGATGCCGTTGTCGGTCAGCGCCACCATCTCGCCGGTCGTCACGTTGTGCGGCTCGGCACCCGGCCGCTTGACGATGCCGATGGCACCACCGCCAGGCTGCCCGCCGAACAGCCCCTGCACATGAATGCCATGGCCTTCCGGGAACAGCCCGACGCTGATAGGCTCGGCGCCACTCTCCAACCGCCGCGCCCGCATGCGCTGGCCAAGGCCGCCACGCCGCTTGCCGGCACCGCCGCTATCCGCCGCCAGGCCCTTCTCCAAAATCAGCACGGGCATCCGGCTTTCCAGCAACTCCACCGGCGTATTCGCCGCCGAGGTCGGGAACAGCAGCCCCGACTTGCCGTCCTGCCGCTGGCTCGCACCCTGCCCGCCACCCATGAAGAAATGGTCGCTCGCCACCCGCCCCTGGATGTTCCGGCCATAGAAGCCGAACGCCTTCGGCATGCCGGTGAACGCCTGCACCTTGTCCGGTATCGCCGGCGCCAGCGCGCGATACAGGTTCGGCCCCAACCACCAGGAAATCCGCGTGCGATACGCCACCGCCGCCGGCGGGTCGCAGTTCAGCGAGGAATGCGGCGGTGCCGTCACGCTCAGCGGCGCGTAGCAGCCGGCATTGCCGCGCACATTCGGCGTCAGCATGCACTTCACGGGGTAGCTGGAATGCGCCGCCGTCACGTTCATCGTGCAGTTCACCCCACCGCGCGGCACTTCCGGTGGCGGGTCGA
>CANBNK010000063.1 GCA_947371015.1 Acetobacteraceae bacterium
GCTCGCTTTCGCGCGGCAGTGGCGTGGCCTGTTGATGCTCCGTGCGGCAGTGCTGAATGCGCCCGGCCAGGTCGATCGGCCCAGCGGTCACGGTGTCCCAGGCCGGGTAGCGCGCCGCCACCCCGGCCAGGCCGGCGTGGCACGCGGCGCAGGCCTTGCCGGTGCGGCCCTCGGGCCGCTGGAACAGTGCCTCGCCCTCCTGCACCCAGAGCATGCCCGGGTTGGCGCTGTCATCGGCCTGCATCGCCTGCAACTCCCGCGACATGTCCAGCGCGCCGGACCGTGGCTGCGCCTGGGCCTGCCACGGCCCGGCGGCCGTTACGTTGGTAGGACGCGGCTCCGCCGCCGCGATGCCGACCAGCAGCAGCAGCCATCTCATGTCACGGCAATGTCGCGTGTCTCGGTCTGGCGGAAGTCGTTGTCGCCTTCCCAGGTGAAGCTGAGAGTGCCGCTTTCCGTCGCCACCGTGGTGAAGCTGATGAACGGGTTGGCGGCGATGGCGGAACTCAGCTCGGCCTGGAACACCTGCTCGCCATTATAGCTGCAGCTGAAGCGGGTAATGATGTCGCGGGCCAGGATCGTGCCATTTGTGCCCGGCCGGAAGCCACTCTCCATCGGGTGCATGATCAGGGTGCGGATCTCGATCACCGCGCCCTTGGCCGCGCTGCGCGGCAGGTTCAGCAGCACGCGGGCCATGGCTCAGCTCTCGATGCAGGCGGCGAGGGTGACGATGACCTCGGCGCGGGTGGACCAGAAGCTGCCATCGCTCATCGCCGCCACGGCGGTGATGTACTGCGACGTGGCCAGCCGCATATGCGTGGCCAGTTCCGCCCGGCCGGCGCGGGGGCCGAAGCGCGCCGTGGCCACCTGCGGCTGCGGGTTCTTTTCATTGAACAGGGCAATGGCGGTGCAGTGGTCGGCCGCCGTCATCGGGCTTTGCACCGTCACCTTCAGCGGCACCACGTTGCCGTTCTCCACCAGCGGCGGAATATCCAGCTCCACCCGGCCTTCGCGCGGCACCGCGCCACCGGTGAAGGCGCGGATCGCCGCGGCCTGGTCCTCAGGCGTTGCCGCCGCCGGGCGCAGCGTCAGCGCCAGCAAGGCGCCGGCGGCGAATTCGCGTCTATTCAGCATCGGTCAGCGTCAGCAGGAAGGCGACCACGTCCTCGATCTCCGCTTCGGTCAGTATCGGTTTGCCACGAAACGCCGGCGCCACATCGCGCAGCGCCGGCGAGACGCCGTAGGAGGGCATGATGCTGTCCGGGTTCAAGCCCTGGCTGTCGGTGATCCGCGCCCGCAGCTCCGCTGCGCTCCAGCGCCGCCCGGCCCCGGCCAGGGATGGCGCCAGGTTGCCCTGGAACCGCTCTTCCGGAAACGGCCCCGAATGGCAGAGCAGGCACAGCCCCTTCTGCCGCGTAGTCACGATGGCCCGGCCGCGGGCCGCATCGCCCGCCGCCCAGGCTGGCGTGGCCAGCAACAGCAGTGCCAACGCGCCGCAAGCGATCGCGCGGATGATCGACACGGCCGGCGCGCATGCGCTAGCCGAAGACGGCATGGGTGATGGTGGCGAACCAGCCCTCGGCATAATGCGCTTCCTGCGCGCGGAAGTTGGCATCGGCGTCCAGCGGGCTGACCCCGCCGGCGCCCGGCACATCCGTCAGCAGCCCATTGGCCGGCTGATACACGCCGGCGATGGAGATGCCGTACTCCGGCGCCACCAGGCTGTAGCAGGTGTTCAGCAACTTGGTCGGCGTCGGCGCCTCGCCATGCAGCAGCCCGGCGACTACCTGGGCGCAGGCCCGCGCCTGGGCATTGGCGGCAAAGGCGCTCTTTGGCATCGCCCCGCCGATGCAGGCATCCCCCACCACATGCACGCCCGACCGCAGCCGGCTCTCGAAGCTGGTGGGGTCCACCGGGCACCAGCCGGAGCGGTCCGCCACGCCGGCCAGCTGCGCGATCTCCCCCGCCCGCTGCGGCGGGATGACATTGCCGACGGCCGCGACATGGTTCTCGAAGTTGGTCTTGAAGCTGCGGGTCGCCGCGTCCACCTCTGTCACCTGGCCGCCAGCTGAAAGCGAGACGTATTCCAGGTTGGGATACAGCGCCGCCCAAGCCTGCTCGAACAGCCGCTGCTTGGAGAACTGGTCCTTCGCGTCCAGCACCAGCAGCTTGCTGCGCGGCTTTTGCGTCTTCAGGTAATGCGCGATCAGGCTGGCGCGTTCATACGGGCCGGGCGGGCAGCGGAACGGGTTGGCCGGCACGCTCATCACCACCAGGCCGCCATCCGGCATGGCGCGCAGCTGGTCGCGCAGCAGCAGGGTCTGCGGCCCGGCCTTCCAGGCATGCGGCAGGGCTTCGGCGGCAGCTTCGGTATAGCCGGGCAGCGCGCCCCAATTCAGGTCGATGCCCGGTGCCAGCACCGCGCGGTCGAAGGGCAGGGCGGTGCCATCCGCCAGCCTTACCGCGCGGTCCTCCAGCGCCACGGCGCGCTGGTGCACCACGCTGATGCCGGCGCGCTTCAGCCCGTCATAGCCGAAGCGCTGGGCTGACATCTCCCGCAACCCCGCGATGACGGCGTTGCTGAACGGGCAGGCGAAGTAGTCGGCGCTGGCTTCCACCAGCGTCACCGCCACGCCCGCCGCATGCAGCGTGCGGGCCGCGGTGGCGCCGGCGAACCCACCGCCGACCACCACCACCTTCGGCTCGGCCTGCGCCAGCGCCGGGGCCGTGAGCAGCCCCAACGAGGCTCCCAGGGCCTGGCGCCGGCGCATCCGGCTCATGCTACCGGCAGGAGGCTTGCCTCCTGCCGAGGCGCCGAACGGCGCCCGCCGGTCGCGCTCAAGACCGCGCGGACCCGCGCGACGCGGCGAAAGCCAAGCCGCCGGACGGCGGCGCCCGGCGTCTGAGGGCGTGCAACGCAGCTGATACCGTCGGTCACGGAACTTGGCCGACGGTATCAGTGCTTCAGGTCGGTATGGCGCAGCGGCAGGCGGCGCACCCGCTTGCCCGTGGCGGCGAAGATCGCGTTCAGCACCGCCGGTGCCGCCACCGCAATCGTCGGCTCGCCGACACCACCCCAGAAGCCGCCGGAGGGCATCACGATGCTCTCCACCGCCGGCATCTCGTCCATCCGCAGGGCCTGGTAGGTGTCGAAGTTCTCCTGCTCCATGCGGCCGTCCTTCACCGTGCATTCCTGGTAGAAGGCGGCGCCCAGCCCATAGACGAAGCTGCCCTCAACCTGGGCGGCAATCTGCTGCGGGTTCACCGCATGCCCGGGGTCGGTGGCGGCGGTGATCTTGTGGACCTTCACCTCGCCGGCGCGGCTGACCGAGACCTCGGCGCAGGCGGCCACATAGCTGCCATAGCCCATGATCGCGGCAAGCCCGCGATGATGCCCGGCCGGCGCCGGCTTACCCCAGCCGCCCTTGTCCGCCACCGCGTTCAGCACAGCCAGCTGCTTCGGCGCACCGGCCAGCAACGCGCGGCGGAACTCCAGCGCGTCCTTGCCGGCGGCGCGGGCCACCTCATCGATGAAGCATTCGATGTAGACCGCGTTCTGGTTCAGGTTCACCCCGCGCCAGAAGCCCGGCGGCACATGCGGGTTGCGCATGGCGTGGTCCACCAGCAGGTTCGGCACGCCGTAGCCGAAGGTGAACTCGTTGCCGCCCTGCGCCAGGCCCTGGAACACGCGGCTGTCCAGCCCGTTCTCCAGCAGGTTCGGCGCAATGCCGGCCACGATCGACTGGCCGGAGATGCGGATATGCAGCGCCTCCAGCTTGCCATCGGCGTCCAGGCCCGCGGTCAGCTTGCACTGGGTGATCGGGTGGAAGCGGCCATGCAGCATGTCCTCCTCCCGGCTCCACAGCAGTTTTACGGGTACGCCCGGCATCTGCTTGGCGATCTGCACCGCCTGGGTCACGTAGTCATGCCAACCGCGCCGGCCGAAGCCGCCGCCCAGATGGATCTTGTGGACCTCACATTGCTGCGCCCGGTGGCCGGAAGCCGCCGCCGCCGCGGCCAGCGCCGCGTCGCCATTCTGCGTCGGGCACCAGACCTCGCACTTCTCGGCGGTCCACACCGCCGTGGCGTTCATCGGCTCCATCGTCGCGTGGTTCTGGAACGGGAAGCTGTAGGTCGCCTCCACCTTCGAGGCAGCCTTCGCCATGGCGCCGGCCATATCGCCGGCCTTGTTGCCGATGAAGGCCTGGGTCGCGGTCAGACCCTCGGCCACCATGGCATCGATATCGGCCTGCTGGATGCGGGCATTCGGGCCCTCGTCCCAGAGAATCTCCACCGCGTCCAACCCGGTCTTTGCCTGCCACCAGGTATCCGCCACCACGGCGATGGCGGATTCACCCACCTGCACCACCTTCTTCACGCCCGGCTTGGCCATGGCGGCGGCGGCGTTGAAGCTGCGGACCTTGCCGCCGAACACCGGGCAATCCTTGATCGCGGCGTTCAGCATGCCCGGCAGCTTCAGGTCGGCACCATAGACCTGCTTGCCATTCACCTTGTCCCGCGTGTCCAGGCGGGGCAGCGGCTTGCCGGCGATCTTCCAATCCTTCGGGTCCTTCAGCGTGATGCTGGCGGCCGCCGGTGGGGTGATGGCCGCGGCGGCCACGGCCACCTTGCCATAGGTGGTGCGGCGGTTGGTCTTGGCGTGGCTGATGGTGCCCTTGTTCACCGTCAGCTCGGCGGCCGGCACCTTCCATGCCTCGGCGGCGGCCTGCACCAGCATGATCTTGGCCGCGGCGCCGCCCCTGCGGACGTAGTCGTGGGAAGCGCGGATGCCGCGGCTGCCGCCGGTGGACATGTCGCCCCACACCCGGTTGCGCCGCAGGTTGTCGGTCGGGGTTGGGTATTCCGTGGTGACCTTGGCCCAGTCGCAGTCCAGCTCCTCGGCCACCAGCTGGGCCAGGCCGGTCAGCGTGCCCTGGCCCATCTCGGAGCGGGCGATGCGGATGACGACGGTGTCGTCGGCCTTCACCACCACCCAGGCATTCACCTCGGGCGGAATGGCGGCGGCGGCAGGCGCGGTCTGGCCGGCAGCTTCCTCGATGAAGGGCGCCTGGATGGCGAGGGTGAAGGCGCCGAGCGCGGCAGAGGCCTTCAGGAAGCCGCGGCGAGAGGACGGTGAGATATGCGTCATGATGCTTCCTCCCTCAGCCGCGCCGGGCCGTGGCGTCGGCGGCGCGCTTGATGCCGGCGATGACCCGGTTGTAGGTGCCGCAGCGGCAGATATTGGTGATGTTCTCGCGGATTTCGGCTTCGGTCGGTTTCGGGTTGCTGGCCAGCAGCGTGGCCGCGGCCATCAGCATGCCGGACTGGCAATAGCCGCATTGCGGCACGTCCAGCGCCACCCAGGCCTGTTGCAGCGGGTGGGCGCTGTTGGCGGACAGCCCTTCGATCGTGGTGATCTTCTGCGTCGGCGTCACCGCCGAGACCGGCAGCGCGCAGGAGCGGACGGCCTGGCCGTCGATCTGCACCGTGCAGGCGCCGCATTGGGCGATGCCGCAGCCATACTTGGTGCCGGTCATGCCCAGCTGTTCGCGGATGACCCAGAGCAGGGGCGTGTCAGGGTCAACCTGCACGTCGTGAACCCGCCCATTGACGTGCAACTTCGTCATTTCGCCCCTCCTGCAAGGATATTTGCCCAAACTCTAGCAGCCAGCCTGGGTCGGGCGCCAGCCTGACGGGTTGTTTCGTTGCGGCCCGCCACAAGGATACGCCGGCCCCGGTTCCCGCCACCGCCCGTCCTGGGCTAGCCTTGGCAGACCCCAGGGGAGAATGGTCCATGATCGAACGCGACGTCATCGTCACCACCAAGTACGGCCAGATGCCGTCCTTCACCTGCCACCCCGACAGCGGCGGGCCGTTCCCGGCCATCATCCTGTACATGGATGCACCCGGCATCCGCGAGGAGTTGCGCAACCTGGCGCGCCGCATCGCCAAGGCCGGCTACTTCGTGGTGCTGCCGGACATGTACTACCGCATGGGCCATATCCGCTTCGACACCGCGCGCCGCGACGACGCCATGTCGGCGATCATCCGCCCGACCATGAACCATCTGACCAACGAGATGGTCATGGACGATACCGCCGGGCTGATCGGCTACATCGACGCGCAGGACGCGGCGAAGCCTGGCCCGATCGGCTGCGTCGGCTACTGCATGTCGGGCCGGCACATCACCAACGCGCTGACCCGCTTTCCTGACCGGATGAAGGCGGGGGCGTCGCTCTATGGCGTCGGCATCGTGACGGAAGCCGAGGACAGCCCGCATCTGGCGCTGGCCAAGGCCGCGGGCGGCGAACTGTACTACGCCTTCGCCGAAACCGACCATACCGTGCCCGACTTCGTCATCCCGAAGCTGCGCCCGGCGCTGGAAGCCGCCGGCGTGCCGAGCCAGGTGGATGTCTATCCGGGCACGTTCCACGGCTTCGCCTTTCCGGAACGGCCGGTCTATGACCACCACGCGGCCGAGGACAGCTGGACGAAGATCTTCGCGATGTGGGCGCGCCGGCTGAAGTAGCCGCCCGCTTCACCTGTTCTGCCGGCGGTGTAGGATGCCGGCATAACAACAGGCGGGAACGGCGATGCGGCAGGATTTTGCCAATGCGGTACGGGCGGCGGTGGCCGATGAGGCGCAACTCCGCGCCGCCCTGGCCGAAGCCGATATCGCCCCCCTGCTGATGGTGCTGGTGCAGCTGACCGGCGACACCAGCCTGCTGGACCAGGTGGCCCCGCATATCCAGGGCCCCTGGAGCTTCCTGGAAACCGTGCCGCCTGAGATGAAGGCCGCGCTGCGCGACCGGCTTGTCACGGTATTGCAGGACTACGCCCGCGAAGGCCGCGCCGAGCCGCCCCGCCCCGACGAAGCGACGCTGGCCCGCATGATGAGCGCCGGCGTCGGGCAGCCCGTCCCGGCCGAGTACATCCCGCTGCTGCTGGAGGAAATGCGCTTCACGCCGGAAGACGAGCGCGCGGTGCGCTGGCGTCGCCAGCCGGCCGGGCTGGCGCGATTCCGCGTGCTGATCATCGGCGCCGGGCTGACCGGGCTGTGCACCGCGATCCGGCTCCAGGAAATGGGCATCCCCTTCACCATCCTGGAAAAGAACGCGGAACTCGGCGGCACCTGGCTGGAGAACAGCTACCCCGGCTGCGCGGTGGACACGCCGAACCACTTCTTCTCGTTCAGCTTCAACCCGAACGACAAGTGGTCGCGCCACTTCTCTCGCCGCGACGAGATCCTGGCCTATCTGCGCGACATGGCCGCGAAGTACGACCTGCTGCGCCACATCCGCTTCAACGTGGAGGTTGATCGCGCCAGCTTCGACCCGCGCCGGGCGCAATGGCAGGTGGAACTGCGTCACCGCGACGGCGGGCAGGAGACGCTGAGCTGCAACGCCCTGGTCAGCGCCGTCGGCCAGCTCAACCGCCCGGCGCTGCCGGATGTCGCGGGCATCGACGACTTCGAAGGTCCGGTCTTCCATACTGCGCGCTGGGACCACACTGCGCCGCTGGCCGGCCAACGCGTCGCCATGCTCGGCACCGGGGCGTCCGCCATGCAGGCGGCACCCTCCATCGCGCCGGAGGCGGCTGAACTGACGGTGTTCCAACGCTCGCCGCACTGGGCGGTGAACAACCCGAACTACCACCGCGAGGTTGCCCCCGGCAGCACCTGGGCGCTGGAGCATCTGCCCTATTATTCGCAATGGCTGCGCTTCCAGCTGTTCTGGGCCAGCTCGGACGGCTTCCACGCCACCCTCTCGCCCGACCCGGCCTGGGAGCAGCCGGCGCTGTCGCTGAACGCCGCCAACCACCGCATGCGGGAAATGTTAGTGGCGCATATGCGCGCCGAGCTGGATGGCGATGAGGCGATGCTGGCCAAGGTCACGCCGGGCTACCCGCCCTATGGCAAGCGCATGCTGCGCGACAACCACTGGTACCGCATGCTGAAGCGCCCGAACGTGACGCTGGAGACCGGCCGCATCGCCCAGGTGGAACGCGACGGGATCCGCATGCAGGATGGCAGCTTCCACCCGCTCGATGTCATCATCCTCGCCACCGGCTTCCAGGCCAGCAAGATGCTCTGGCCGATGGAGATCGTGGGCAGCGAGGGCCGCAGCATCCGCGACCTGTGGGGGGATGACGACCCGCGCGCCTATATGGGCATGACGGTGCCGGGCTTCCCGAACCTGTTCATCACCTACGGCCCCAACACCAACCTGGCGCATGGCGGCAGCATCATCTTCCACACCGAATGCCAGGTTCGCTACATCTGCCAGGCACTCCGAGAGATGCTGGAACACGACCTGGCCACGCTGGACGTGAAGCGCGACGTGCACGACGCCTACAACGTGAAGGTGGATGCCGCCTGCCAACGCATGGTCTGGGCGCATCCCGGCGTCACCAGCTGGTACAAGAACAAGCACAACCGCGTCACCGTCACCTCGCCCTGGCGGCTACTGGATTATTGGCGGATGACGCGCGAATTCCAGCCCGATGACTTTATCGCCCGAGCCGGAGCCGATGCATGAGCGAACCCCTGCTGATCCAGCGCGACGCCGGCATCACCTGGCTGCGCTTCAACCGGCCGGAACGGCTGAACGCGATCGACGCGGCGATGGCCATCGCCTTCCGCGACGCCGTGCTGGCCTTGGGCGATGACGCCGCGCTGCGCTGCGTGGTGCTGGCCGGGGAAGGGCGCGCCTTCATGGCCGGTGGCGACATCACCGCCTTCGGCAACCCCGACGCCATCGCCACCATCATGGACCCGATGCATGAGGCGCTGGCGTTGCTCGCCGCGCTGCCGGTGCCAGTGCTGGCGAGCGTGCAGGGTGCCGCGGCCGGCGGTGGCATGAGCATTGCGCTGGCCGCCGACCTGGCGATTGCGGCGGATACCGCAAAGTTCAGCCTGGCCTATCTGCGCCTCGGCACCTCGCCCGATTGCGGCGGTAGCTGGAACCTGGCGCGCCTGGTCGGGCTGCGCCGCGCACTCGGCATCGCGCTGCTGGAGGAAACGCTGGACGCGCCGGCGGCGCTGGCGGCGGGGCTGCTGAACAAGGTGGTGCCGGCGGCTGACCTGGCCGAGGCCACTGCCGCCATGGCGCGCAAGCTGGCCGCCGGCCCGCGCGAGGCCAGCGGCCGCACCAAGCTGCTGCTGCGCGCCGCCGCGGGCCGCGACCTGCCAACACAACTGGATGCTGAAAAGGCCAACTTCCTGGCCTGTGCCGGTACCGCCGACTTCGCGGAAGGTGTCAGCGCCTTCCTCGGCCGCCGCACGCCTGACTTCCCCGGCAGGTAGCGCGAAGGCGCTCGGGCGCAGGTAGCGCGAAGGCGCTCGGGCGCAGGTAGCGCCGCCATGCATAAGCTGGCACGCTACCGCAAAACACGTAGGAGACCGAGATGCGGCGGCGTTCTGCCCTGGCCCTGCCTGCCCTGCTGCTTGCCGGCCGCGCCCAGGCGCAAGGCTTCCCGCAGCGCCCGGTCACCATCGTGGTGCCCTTTCCACCTGGCGGTTCCACGGATGTCGCGGCGCGGCTGCTGGCGGAACCCATGGCGGCGGCACTAGGCGAACGCGTGGTGGTGGAAAACCGCGGCGGCGGCGCCACCGTCGTCGGCACCGACTACGCCGCGCACGCCCCGGCCGACGGCTATACCCTGCTGATGGCCTCGGGCACTGCCTCCACCATCAACCCCATCATCGCCCGCAACCTGCCTTACAAGCCCAGCGATTTCGCGCCGGTCTCCCTCGTCGCCAAGCTGCCCTTCGCGGTCAATGTGCGCCCCGGCCTGCCGCAGACGCTGGCCGAGATCGTGGCGCTGGCCCAGGCGCAGCCGGGACGGCTGACGCATGGCACCAATGGCCCGTCCAGCTTCAACAACATCGCCTGGGCGCTGGTGCAGGAGTCACTCGGCTTCCGCACCCAGGACGTGACCTATCGCGGCGACAGCGCGCAGCTCAACGACTTCGCCGGTGGCCGGCTGGACCTCATCGTCGTCGGCGGCAGCACCGGCCTGCAGGCGGAACGCAACCGCATGGGCAAGCTGGTCGCCTGGACCGGCGACCGCCGCATGCCCAGCACGCCGGATGTGCCGCTGGTGGCGGAGCTCAGCCCCGGCTGCGTGGCGCAGACCTGGTTCTGCCTGCTGGCCCCCGCCCGCACCCCGCCGGAAGCCATCGCCAAGCTCAACGCCGCGGCCCAGCGCGCCATCGCCGGACAGGAATTCCAGGACCGCATGCTGGCCGAGGGCCAGTTCGCCGAGAGCAGCACGCCCGAGGGCCTCGGCGCCTTCCTGCGCGCCGAGGATGCCCGCTGGCGCCCGGTGCTCGCCCGCCTGAACGTACAATTGGACTGACCCGATGAGCGAAGCCGAATCCCCCTACGCCTGGTGGCGCCTGCTGGCGGCCGTGCTGCTTTCCACCATCGGTGGCGTGGGGTTGTGGAGCATCGTCGTGGCGCTGCCCGCGGTGCAGGCGGAATTCGGCGTGGCGCGGGCCGGGGCCTCGCTGCCCTATACCTTCACCATGCTGGCCTTCATGGTCGGCGGCGTGGTGATGGGCAAGCTGGCGGACCGCTTCGGCGTGGTGCTGCCGGTGGTGATCGGCGCGCTGGGGCTGGGCGTCGGCTACACTGCCACCGCCTTTGCCCCCAGCATCGGCGCCTATGCCGCGCTCTACGCGCTGTTCATCGGCGGCATGGGCAGTTGCGCGGTGTTCGGCCCGCTGGTGGCGGATACCTCGCTGTGGTTCACCCGTCGGCGCGGCATCGCGGTGGCCTTGTGTGCCAGCGGCAACTACTTCGCGGGCGCGTTCTGGCCGCCGGTGCTGCAGCACTTCATCGCGGAATACGGCTGGCGCAGCACGCATCTCGGCATCGCCGCCGTCTGCGTGGTGACGATGCTGCCGCTGGCGCTGGCCATGCGCCGCCCACCGCCCCGGCAGGCCGCCGGCGCCACCGCGCTGGCAGCGGGCGGCCTGGCGCGGCTGGGGCTTTCGCCCAACGCATTGCAGGCGCTGCTGATGCTGGCCGGTGTTTCCTGCTGCGTCGCCATGGCCATGCCGCAGGTCCATATCGTCGCCTATTGCGTGGACCTCGGCTACGGCGCGGCGCGCGGCGCCGAAATGCTGGCGCTGATGCTCGGCTTCGGCGTCGTCTCCCGCCTCATCAGCGGCGTCATCACCGACCGCATCGGCGCCGCGGCCATGCTGCTGCTCGGCTCCTTCCTGCAGATGGCCGCGCTGGCGCTGTTCCTGCCGTTCGACAGCCTGTCCTCGCTCTACGTCGTCTCGGCGATCTTCGGCCTGTTCCAGGGCGGCATCGTGCCCAGCTACACCATTCTGGTCCGGCAGTTCTTCCCGCCCGAGGAAGCCGGCTTCCGCATCGGCCTGGTGCTGTCCTCCACGCTGGCGGGCATGGCGCTGGGCGGCTGGGTTTCCGGCCTGATCTTCGATGCGACGGCGAGCTACCAGATGGCCGTGATCAACGGCATCGCCTGGAATATGCTCAACCTGGCCATTGCCGGGTGGCTGCTGCTGCGTACCCGCGCCACCATGGCTTTGGCCTGAGACAAGGAACCCCCAAAGATGCGCCTTGGCCTGTTCATGATGCCGCTGCATCCGCCCGAACGCCCGATGCACGAGACCCTGGCCGAAGACACGGAAAAGTCCCTGCTGGCAGACCGGCTGGGCTTCCACGAACTCTGGATCGGCGAGCATTTCTCCGCGTCGTCGGAGCCCATTGCTTCGCCGATGATGTTCATGGCCAGCCTGCTGCCGCGGACCAACCTGACCTTCGCCACCGGCGTCATCAACCTGCCGAACCACCACCCGGCCATCGTCGCCGCCGAGGTCGCGCAGTTCGACCACATGAGCCAGGGCCGCTTCATCATGGGCATCGGCCCCGGCGGCCTGGCCAGCGACTGGGAGTTGTTCGGCAATACGGATGCAGCCCAGCGCGGCCAGCGCATGCTGTCGCACATCGACACCATCCTCTCGATATGGCGGCAGGACCCGCCCTATGAGATCGAAGGTGCCCGCATCACCAAGGCGGTCATCCCCGAATTCGGCGTCGGCACCATGCCGAAGCCCTACCAGCGGCCGCACCCGCCCATCGCCATCACCGCCCGCAGCATGGACAGCTTCGGCGTTCGCACCGCGGCGGAGCGAGGCTGGTCGGTGGTCTCCGCCAACTTCGTCGCCGAACGCATCGTGGAAGGTCATTGGCGCACGATGAGCGCGGCGCTGGCGGCGAATGGGCGCGCCGCAACGGGCGCCGACTGGCGCGTCTCGCGCAACTTCTGCATCGCGGCGACGGATGCCGAGGCCGAGGACCGCATGCTCGCGGCCGAGGGTGCCAACCGCTACTACTTCCACTACCTCAGCACCCTGGCCCGCCGCGCGGGGCAGCTGGAAACCCTGAAGCCCCGCAGCGACACGCCGGACGAAGCGGTGACGCTGGAAGCCATCATCCGCGACTGCGTGATCTGCGGTTCCCCGCGCACGGTACTGGACCGCCTGATCGCCTTCCGCGACCGCGTCGGCCCCTTCGGCCACCTGCTGATGGCCGGGCTGGACTGGTCCGGCGTAAACGGCGCGCGCGAAGCCGAGACCATGAAGCGGCTGGCGGAGGAGGTGATGCCTCGGTTCCGCCAGCATGTTGCGGCCACAGCCTGATCGCCCGAGGCGCTTGCGCCGCGGGGCGTGAATCAGGCTGTCAAACGTGCTGATCGCCCGAGGCGCTTGCGTCGCTGGGCGTGAATCAGGCTGTCACATCAACGCGTCGCGCCGCCCTGCTTCTGCACCAGTGCTTCCAGCCGCCGTGCATCCTGCTGTGGTGCCTGGAAGCGCAGCGTCACCTGGTCATCCCCCGTGCCGAGCACCTCGGCATGCCGGCGGTCCAGCGGGCCTTCCCGCACCAGGCTTTCCAATGCCAGCCTGGCGGCCTCGCGATCGCGGAACCGGGCATTGACCTCCACCTGGTCCAGGTGTTTCGCCGGCCCCTTGGTGCCGTCCATCATGTGTTGCGGCGGCACGGCGCGAGCGCCCTGGCTCGCCGTCGCGGCACTTGGATCGCTGGCCGGGAAGCTGCCCTCGACGCCCGCTTCCACGTTGCGGTCAGGCGTCAGGTGCGGCATTTCGTTTTGATTGTGCGTCTGGTTTGTCATGGCGAAGGGTTCCTTTCCACTTCCCCCCGCCAACGCCACCTGGGCGCGAAGGTTCAGCCGCCGCCGCGCCTGATGCGAGGCGTTACCCGGCTAGAGTCTGTCAGGCGCAGACAGAAGCGCCCGACAGACTCTAGCCCCTTGTTTTGTCGTGTGATTCACGTCTTCGGCGATTCCGCCTGCGACGATCACCCGGCTAGAGCCTGATCGGCTTAGGCGGAATCGCCGTAAGCCGTGAAACAGTCGCTCAAACAACAAGGCTGGAGCGTGAGCGCTTCAGTCAGAAGCGATCACGCTCCAGCCGTTCCTCGCGGTACAGCGAAAGCTTCTCCTGCGCCGCCTTGTCGCTGTAGCCGAACAGCGTCAGCGGCGTTTCCGCCCGCAGTTCCAACTGGTTCCAGCTGGGCACCACGAACAGGTCGCGCTCCTCCAGGCGGAACTCGCGACCCTCGATCCGCGCCGTGCCGCGGCCTTCCACCACCACGAAGGTGGTGCCATCGGTCGCCCGCCGCGGCTTGGTCTCGAACCCCGCCGGCAGATGCCGCACATGCGCGGCGATGGTCGGCATGATCGGGCCACTGTTCGCCGGGTTGGTGAACTCCAGCGCATGGCCAAGGTGCGGGTCAGGCACGTCGGCGGCGGCCACAGCCATCAGGCTCTCCCGCCATTGCGCATAGGGGTAGTGGAAGATCGGCTGCTGCTGCGGCCGGCGTTCGGCGGCGGTGGCGCGGAACGGCCGCATGTTGCGGCCATAGCGATGCAGGTTGTCACCGGCCGGAATGCTCTCGCTCTGCATCGGGCTTTCCAGCCGCTCGGCGAAGCTGGCATCGTAGAAACGCACGGTCGGAATATCCAGCCCATCCAGCCAGATCATCGGCCGGTCGCTGGTGTTGCCGTGGTCGTGCCATTGCCAGTTCGGCGTCAGCACCAGGTCGAAGGGCTGCATGTAGCAGCGCTCGCCATCCACGGCGGTATAGGCGCCATCACCCTCGATGACGAAGCGCAGCGCGCATTGGGTGTGGCGGTGGCAGGGCGCCACTTCGCCGGGCAAAATCAGCTGCAACCCGGCGTAGAGGCTGGGCACCACGGCGGAAGTGCCCGGCAGCCCCGGGTTCTCCAATATCAGCACCCGCCGCTCGGCCTGCTCGGCGCTGATCAGGTCGCCGGCGCGCAGCAGGTAGTCCCGCGCCGGGCCGTATTGCCACAGGTAGGGCTGCGCCACGCTGCGCGGCACAGGTGTCACCAGGTTGGCCAGCACTTCCCACAGCGGGTACAGGCTGTGCGGCGCCATTTCGCCGTACAGCTTTTCCAGTTGGGCGCGCTGGTCGTTCGGGTTGGCGATGCCGTCCATGGGTCGGTTCCTCCGTGCTGGCGATCAAGATAGTTCGGCGCGCCGCCTACTCCAACTTCACCCCTGTCGCAGCGACGATCGGCCGCCACTTCTCGGTTTCCGCCCGCACGAAATCGGCCACCTGGTCCGGCGTGGCGGGCGGCGAGGGCTCGATCCCCGCCTCGATCAGGTCGCGCTGGAAGGCGGGGTCGGCCAGCACCTTCAGCGTGGCGTCGTGCAGACGCGCCACCAGTTCGGGCGGGGTGCCGGCACGCACCGCCAGCATGGACCACAGCGCCGCCTCGAAGCCCGGCAGGCCCAGCGCCTCGGCCACCGTCGGCACGTCAGGTGCCAGTGCCGACCTTTCCCGCGAGCAGACCGCGAGTATCTTCACCTTGCCCTCGCGGTGATGCGGCAGGCTGGTCACCACCGTATCCGTGGCAGCGTCGATCTGCCCGGCCAGCAGGTCCACCATGGCCGGCCCATTGCCGCGATACGGCACCGGCAGCCAGTCCAGCCGCACCTCGTGCTTCAGGTATTCGCCGACCATGTGGACATAGGTGCCGGTGCCGGGATTGGCGAAGCGGAGCTGCCCCGGCCGCGCCCTGGCCAGCGCCACCAACTGCGTCAGGCTGGTTGCCACCTCGCTGCGGGCGATCACGCAGACCGAATTGGCCCCCACCAGCGCCACCGGGCTGAAATCCACGAGGGGATCGTATTGCGGCCGGGCCACCACCAGCGGGTAGAGCGAATGGGTGGAGGCGCCGGCGAAGACCAGGGTGTAGCCGTCCGGTCGGGCGCGCAGCACATCGGCCATGCCGATGGCGCCGCTGGCGCCGGCGCGGTTGTCCGGCACCACATTCTGCCCCAGCTCCTGCCCCAGCCGGGTGGCGATGCGCCGGGCGAAGGCATCCGTGCCGCCACCGGGCGCGAAGGGAATCACCAGCCGCAGCGGCCGGTCGGGGAAGCCGGACTGGGCGAAGCCAAGCGCGGGCGTTGCCAGCGCGCCACCGACAAAAATACGGCGCCCGATCATAGCCCAGCCTCCGCCCAATTCGCCGCTGGTTCCGCCGGGTGGCTGGCGAAGCCCGCCGCATGCACGCCCGAGATCGCCGCGTATTCGTCCTTGTCGGAAGCATCGCCGGAGACGCCCACGGCGCCGATCGCCTCGCCATCGGCGTTCAGCACCAGCACGCCGCCGGGGACCGGGATGAAGCGGCCGTCGCTGGCCGCCGCGATGGCGGCCTGGAAGGCGGGCCGCTCCTTCAGCCGATCACGGATGACGCGGCTGCCGATGCCCATGCCCAGCGCCGCGCTGGCCTTGCCCTCGGCAATGGCGCGCCGCAGCGTGCCGGCGCCGTCCTGGCGGCGAAAGGCGACCAGGTTGGCCCCGGCATCCAGCACCGCCACCGCCAAGGGCAGCAGGCCGGCAGCCGCACCGGCGGCCAGCGTCGCCTCCAGCATGCGTTCCGCATCCGCCAGCCGCAGCGAGGCCTGGACATGCTTGACGTAGTAGTCCGCGCTCATGCGGCGCTTCCTCCGGTTCTTCTGCGGCCAGCTTAGCCCCGAAACTCCGGCATTGTCGCATGCCCCGGTGCCGTCACGCCGCGGCGGCGCAGCAGCAGCCAGGCGCAGCGCAGCCCGATCAGCAGGTCGCCATGCAGCGTCACCCGCGCGGCGTATTGCGCGTCCAGCTCCAGCCGCTGCTTCCACGGCACCGCGTTGCGGCCGGCGGCCTGGGCCAGCCCGGCCAGCCCCGGGCGCACCCGTAGCCGCTCGGCCTGGCGCGGCGTGTAGCGCCGGGTATAGCTGGGCAGCAGCGGGCGCGGGCCGACCAGGCTCATCTCGCCGCGCAGCACGTTCAGCAGTTGCGGCAGCTCATCCAGCGCGCTGGCCCGCAGCACCGCACCGAAGCGGGTCATCCGCGCGGCGTCGTCGCCCGGGCCGGCGCGCAGGCTGCGCAGCTTCACCGTGACGAAGACCCGGCCGCCGCACCCGGCGCGCGGCTGGGTGAACAGCACCGGGCTGCCCAGCGCCACGCGCACCGCCAGCATGGCCAGCAGCAGCACCGGCGCGGTGAGCACCAGCAGCAGCGTGGCGCCGGCCACGTCCAGCGCGCGCTTGCCCCAACGCTCATACATGGCGGGCCTCGGCCTCCAACGCCAGGGAGAGCAGCAGCCCCAGCGCGAACCACGCCATCCGGTTGCCCAGGTCGGTGCTGACCATCACCGTCAGCGCCACCGGCAGCGTCAGCGCGGCGATCCGTGCCGCGCGGCCGGGTGCCACGCGCGCGGCCTGGCGCAGCGCCAGCACCACGCCGCCGCCGAAGGCCGCCAGCCACAGCACCAGGCCGGGCAACCCGCCCTCGGCCAGGGCTTCCAGCGCATGGTTGTGCGGATACATGCCGCGCCGTTCGCCGAAGCCGGCCGCCTGCGGAAAGCCGCCGGTCCCCAGGCCCAGCGGCGCCGCCTTGCCGCCCCAGCGCAGGGCTTCATTCCACAACAGCACGCGGGCCGGCGTGGCGGTATTCGGCTCGCCGAACACGCGTTCCAGCGTGCGCAGCCCGGCACCGCCGCGCGGCGAGGCCAGCAGCAGCCCCAGCCCCAGCACCCCCGCGCCCAGCATGGCGCCAACCCAGCCCAGCGCCGCGAGCCAGCGCCCGTGCAACCCCCAGAACAGCGCCGGCGCGCCTGCCACGCCCAAGCCCGCCGCCAGCAGCGCCAGCCGCCCGCCCGGCACCAGCACCGCCACCGAAAGTGCCGCGGTCAGCCCCAGCCAACCCAGCCTGGCCAGGCCACGCGCCTCCGCCACCCGCACCGCGGCCAGCCCGGCGGCGCAGGCAATGGCCAGCCCGGCCAGCTGGTACTGCACCCGCACCAGCTCGGTTTCCGCGCTGCTGCCGCCCAGCACTACCTGCCGCGTCGCCACGCCCCAGGCGATGCCGCCACCAACCACCACCCCCACAACCAGGGTTGCCGCGCAGCAGCGGCGCAGCGCCGGGGCATCGGCGCCCACCAGCAGCCCGGCCAGCAGCATCGGCGGCGCCAGCAACACCAGACCGGGCAGCTTTTCCGCCAGCACCTCGTCGGAAACGCTCCAGGTGCCGGCCAGCACCAGCCACAGCACCAGGCCCAGCGCCGCGGCCAACGGCACCGCCAGCCCGCGCCCCAGCCGCCAGCGCCGGACCAGCAGCAGCACCGCCAGCGAGGGCAGCAGCAGCGCGAAGGCCAGCACGGTCAGGTCGAAGGGCAGGGCGGCCAGGCCGGGCACGGATTTCAGCGCCCCGGCGAACTGCAGCACCGCCGCCAGCGCCCCGCTGGCCGCCGCCAGCAGCGCCGCATCCGGCCGCCAGGCTGGCGCCGCGGTATTCACCAAAGCCCGAAGCCGCGCCGCCAGCCGGCATGCCAGGGCACCCCGGCCGGTCGGCGCTGCCAGCGCCAAGGCTTCGGCTGCCAGCCCAGCAGCACCAGCGCGAGGGTCAGGCCGCCCACCGCCAACGGCACCGCCACGGCCAGCAGCACCAGCAGCAGCGCCCGATTGGGCACCGAGGCGCGCCGTTCCACCATCGGCGCCGAGACCACCCGCGCCGCCACGGTGCGGTCGGCGCCCACCACCAGCCCGGCGCGCTGCTGCTGGCTCAGCAGATCGTACAGGCTCTGGCGGACATACAGGTCGGTCTCGGTCTGCAACTGCGCGCGCAGCGCGGCGACGCGCCGGGCCGCCAGGTCGCCCAGGTCGGCGCGCACCTTGGCCTCGGCGAAGCCGTGCAGCCGGGCCAGCGCATCCAGCGCCGCCGCGCGGTCGCGGTGCTTCAACTCCAGCGAAAAGGTGATGCTGGCGGTGCTCTGCGTCACCGCCAGGTTGCGGTCCAGCCAATTGCGCGCGTCGTCCAGGTCGGCTTCCAGCCGCAGGCCGAAGATGTCGCGCAGTGCCCCGGTCAGCCCAGCGGCGCGCAGCCTGGTCAGGTAGTCCAGCAGTGGCGTGTCGCGCGCCAGCATCTCCACCGCCTCGGCCGAACGCAGCGCGTCCAGATAGACCGCGAAATTGCCGCCGGGGCGATTGTCCAGCAGCCCGCCATTGGCCAGCAGGCTGGCCGGCGACAGCAGGGAGGAGGTGGCGATGCCGGTCGATTCCGCTGGCGCCACCACGCCGCGCGCCACGAAGCTGCGCGGCCAGCTCACCACCAGCAGAGCGCCGAGCACATATAGCAGCAGGGTCGCCAGCGCCACGCGCCCGCGCACCGCCCAAACCCCGCGTAGCAAAAGCTCCAGCGGCATGGAATGCCCCAATGACCGGCCGCCAGGGTGGGCCGGCCCGTCGCCGATTTCAACCGCAGGTGGTCAGAAAAGCGTAACGACGGTTAACAAACGGGAAACCGGCGCGGTGGCTCGCGCCACCAGCACCGGCGCCGGCGAGACCTCGCCATAGGCCAGGCTTTCCCAGCCCTGTTCCAGCGCCAGTTCCACCGGGGCATCGGCCGAAACCGCCAGCCGGGCGCGCGGGCCGGCCACGCCATCGGCGGTCAGCGCCCAGTCACCGGGGGCCAGCCGCCAGCGCAGCGCCAGGGCGCGGAATGGCCCGCCGACCTGGTCCTGCACCCGCCATGCGCTGCCCTGCACGCTGACCTGGCGGTCATGCCGGCGGCCCTTCGCATCCCGCAGCCAGCCGCCATCCTCTAGCGGGCCGCAGGCTGGCCAGCGGGCGAACAGGAAGCGCGAGAGCCGCGGCATCTGGTCCTCGCCATCGAAGCCGATGGTGTTGTGCCCCGCCGTGCCGCTCAGTGCCGCCAGCCACCATTCCCGCCCGGGGCCGGGGTTATAGGCGCCGGTGCCGCCATCCCGCAGCAGGGCGCCGGCGGCATCGGCCAGGTCGAAATGCAGCATGTCGGCTTGGCCGGGCCGGAACCGCAGAGGGCCGGTGCGCAGCATGCCCCGGGCGCTGCCGGCGGCCCAGCCCTCCAGCCCCGCCGCCCGCCAGCGCCCGGCCCGGATGAAGCCGCCGGCCTGCAAGCCTTGCAACCCCAGCCAATCGCAGCCGGCCTCGGCCCCAAAGCCGCCACCGCGGTCGCAGAACAGCCGCGCGGCACGTTCCAGGCTGGGCCGCGCGTCATCCGGCCCGGCCAGCGCCAGGTCGGCGAAGGCCGAGCCATCCTGGTGGCCCAGCCGCGGCGTGGCGCCGGTCGCCGGGTCGGTCAGCCGCCACAGCAGGTCGGTCGCCGCCGCCATCCGCTGCCGTGCCGCCGCCGAGAGGCCCCCGCCATGCCGCCGCGCCAGCCATTCCGCCACCGCGACCACGTCGAGCAGCAGCCGATGATAGCCGGTGCTGGCCTGGGCGAAGGCGCCATCCGGCCCCACCAGCCGCAGGATCTGCCGTTCCAGCCGCCCCGCGCCGCGCCGAGCCAGCGCCGCATCGCCCAGCGCCAGGCCAATGGCGAGCAGGCCCGCCGCTTCGCTGATGCCGTGATTATTGTCCTGCGCCAGGGCATAGCCGGGCGCCGCGCCGATGCGCCGGGCATGCAGCGCCAGCAACGCCCGCGCCCCGGCTGGCGGCGGCGCACCGAGCAGCGCCAGCGCCAAACACAGATGCAGCGCCCGCAGCGCTGCCTCCTGCCCGCAGGCCCAATTCGGCCCACGAAACGCCGGGTTGCGCCGCTGCCAATCCGCCAGCAGCACGGCGGCCCGGGCGCCGTGCCCGGCTTCCGGTGCCAAGCGCTGCGCCTGAGCCAGCAGGGGCAGCGCCGCCCAGCGATTGGCCTCCCACACCGGCCGCACATCCCCGGCGGCGAACAGGTTCAGCCGCGCTGCCGGCACCTCGGCGGCGAAGGGACCATGCCAGGGCTGTGGCCCAGTGACCGCGGCAGCAGCCAGCACCGCGGCCACATGTGCCGGCGGGAACGCCCCCCGTGCCGCCAGCGAGAACTCTCCCCGTGCCGCCAGCGGCACCTCAGGCCACACCGCCGCCTCACCCGTGGGTTGGTCCGCCAAGGCCCGCCGCAGCAGCGCGCGGCCGAACGGGCTGCGATGCCAGGCCGCCAGCACCACCGGGCGCGGCCCCAGGCGCAGGGCAGCGTCCAGCATCAGCGGCAGGGCTGCTCGATACGACATTGCAATCGCGAGGATAACCGGGCTTAAGATTGTATCAACCAGTGGTTCTCGCCCTGGGGTTGCGTCGCCCCTGGCGATGCATCCCAGGGGCGGATTCCGTGGGACGGCACGGCTTTCACCATCAGCGGTTGCGTACCATTCGCCAATTCACGCCCCAGCGAGCCGGTCGTTTCCTGTTGCCCCTGCTGGCGGCGGCCCATCTGCTGTTCGGCAGCGTCGCCGCCCTGGCGCAGGGCAGCCTGCTCACGCCGCCTGCGCTGCCCTCCACCCTGCCGGGCGGCGGTTCCCTGCCGCTGCTGCCCCCGGCGGCGCAGCAGGATATTCTGCAACGCATGCTGGACGCTGCCGGCGCCGGCCGGCCGATGCAGCCAGGTGGCGCCGGCCCGGCCACAACCATGCTGCCGAACACACCGCCACCAGCCGCCACCACCCTGGCCCCGGCGCCGCTGGCCGCCCCGATGCTGCCCGCCGCCGCACCCGGCTCCCCGGCCGAGGCCTTCTTCCAGGCGCGCGCCGAGCCCGGCGCCCCGCTGCTGCGGCAGTTCGGCTATGACAGCCTGCAGCCGACCGGCGCCGGCGGCCCCAGCGGCATGTCCTTCGGTGCCCTGCCGGAGGACTACGTCGTCGGCCGCGACGACGAGGTGGTGGTCTCCTTCCGTGGCCGCGCCCGCGCCTCGCTCTCGGCCCGCGTCACCCGCGACGGCAGCCTGATCCTGCCGGACCTGGCGCCGATCCCGGCCGCCGGACGCACCCTGCGCGAACTCCGCGCCGACCTGTCCGCCCGCGTCGCGCGGGACCTCTCGGGCTCCGAGGTCTTCGTCTCCATCGGCCAGGTCCGCCAGGTCGCGATCTTCGTCGGTGGCGAGGTCGGCCGCCCCGGCATGCAGGCGCTCACCGCCTTCGGCTCGGTGCTGGATGCGCTGGTGGCGGCCGGCGGCATCAAGCGCACCGGCAGCCTGCGCGCCATCCGGGTGGAAGGCCCGGCCGGCCGCCGCATCGTCGATCTCTACGCCGTCATCGCCGGTGAGGGCGACAGCCCGGACCTGACGCTGCGCGAAGGCGAGCGCATCCTGGTGCCCTCGCTCGGCGGCGTGGTCGCGCTGGGCGGCGAGCTGACCCGCCCCGGCATCTACGAACTTCCCGCCGGCACCAGCAGCCTGCCGCTCTCGGCCATGCTCGCCCTGGCCGGCGAACCCCTGCGCCCCACCGGCAGCCGCTTTCTGGTGCAGAGCACCGAGGCCGATGGCCGCCGCAGCTTCCGCGAGATCACCCCGCGCGACCCGATCCGCCGCGGTGACCTGCTGGTGGTGCAGCCCGGCGCCGATGTGGTGGCCAACCAGTTGCGGCTCGGCGGCCATGTCGCGGTGCCGGTGACGCGCGCCGCCGGGCGTGGGCTGACGCTGCGGCGCCTGCTGTCCGACGCGCGGCTGGTGCGGGCCGACCCTTACCCGCGGCTCGGCGTGGTCTGGCGCACGGATGCCCAGAACCGCAGCCGGCGCTGGCTGCCCTTCGACCTCGGCCGCGTGCTGGGCGGCCGTGCCGACCTGGCCTTGCAGGAGGGCGACGAGGTGGTCGTGCTCGGCCTGGCCGACGTGATGTGGCTGGCCAGCCCCAGCGTGCAGCAGGCGCTGCGCGGCACTCTGCCGCCGCCGACCAGCCCCGGCGCCCCCGCCGCGCCCGCCGCCGCCACCACCACCAGCGACGGCATGAACCCCATCGGCGGCCCGGCCGCGCCGCCCGGCCTGCCCGGCCAGGGCGGTCCGGACTGCCCGGCACTGACCCAGCTGGCGGTTGCCGCGCAATCGGCGCCGCAGCGCTACGGCCATGCCCGCGGCGCCGGCTTCCCGGACAGCGCCGGCCGGCTGACCTGCCCACAGGTCTTCATCGACTACCCCAGCCTGCTGCCCTACCTGCTGGACCAGACCGTGCTGCTGACCGGGGAGGTGCGCCACCCCGGCCTCTACCCCGTGGTGGACAATACCGGGCTGGACCAGGTGCTGGCCGCGGCCGGCGGCGCCACGGATACCGCCGACCTCTCCACCATCGAATTCGCCCGCGAACCCGCCGAGCAGACCGCCACCCTGCCGCTGACCCGGCAATTGCTGGACCTGCGCAGCGGCAACTTCGCCGCCGTCCGGCTTTCCCCGCGCGACGCCATCCGCCTGCCGCGCGGCTTCTCCGACCGCGACCTGGGCCCGGTGACGCTGGCCGGCGAGTTCATGCGCCCCGGCGTCTTCGATATCCGGCGCGGCGAGCGCCTGTCGGATGTCATTGCCCGCGCCGGCGGGCTGACGCCGCAGGCCTATGCCTATGGCGCCATCTTCACCCGCGCTGCCCTGCGCGCCCGCCAGCAGGACGGTTTTCGTCGAACCGCCGCCCAGCTGGAACAGGGCATGATGCAGGTCGCCTCCGGCCAGGCCATGGCCGGGCTTTCCGGCCCGCTCGACCTCGGCGGCGCGGTGCAGGCCGGCCGGCAACTGGCGGCCAGTCTGCGCAACACCCCGGCGCTGGGCCGCATGGTGGTGGAGGCCAACCCGGTGGTGCTGGCCAGCCGGCCCGAACTGGACGTGCTGCTGGAACCCGGCGACCTCATCTTCATGCCGAAGCGCCCGGGCGATGTGACGGTCATCGGCGCGGTGCTGAACCCCGGCAGCCTGCAATTCGCCACCGGCATGAAGGCCGGCGACTACGTCCGCGCCGCCGGCGGGGAGCAGCGCTACGCCGATGGCTCGCGCGCCTTCGTGGTGCTGCCCAATGGCCAGTCGGCGCCGGCTGGCCTGGGCAACTGGCAGTTCCCCGGCCCGCCGATCCCGCCGGGTTCCATGGTGGTGGTGCCGCAGGACCCATCGCCGTTCGAGGTTTGGGGCACCCTGCGGGAGGTCAGCAACCTGATGGCCCAGGTCGCGGTCTCCACCGCCACGCTGGCGCTGATGGGCCGCGTCGTTGGGTTCTGATGGATGATGCGGCCGCTGCGCCTCGGGCTGCTGCTGCTGGCGCTGACGGCGCCGCTCCACGCCGAGGAACTGCCGGCCAGCGGGGGCAATTTCGGCGGCGTCGGCCTGGTCGAAACCCGCAACGCCCGGCTGCGTGATGACGGCACGCTGGAGATCGGCACCGCCTGGCGCCGCCAGCGCGACTTCTGGTTCCTCAACCTGCAGGCGCTGCCCTTCCTGGAGACCACCTTCCGCCTGACCAACCGGCTGAACGGCACCACCGGCCGCGGCACCACGGTGGACCGCGCCTTCGACCTGAAGCTGCGCCTGCTGCGGGAAAGCCAGTTCGTCCCCGCCCTGGCCATCGGCCTGCAGGATGCGGTGGGCACCGGCATTTATGGTGGCGAATACCTGGTGGCATCCAAGCGCCTCGGCCCGATAGATTTGACGCTGGGGCTGGGCTGGGGCCGCCTCGGCACCGGGGCGGACCTGCCGAATATCGGCCTGCTCGCCAACCGCAGCCGCAATGTCGGCCAGGGCGGCACGCCGAGCCTGGGCAGCTTTTTCCGCGGGCGCGACATCGGCGTCTTCGGGGGCGCTGAGCTGATCCTGCCGCCGGTGCTGGGGCTGGAGGGGCTGCGTGCCAAGCTGGAATACAGCGGCGACGCGCTGCGCGACGAACGTGGCGGTTGGCCCGCGAAGACCACCGGCTTGCGCGGCCGCGCCGCCACGCGCTGGAATGCCGGGCTGCAATGGCAAAGCGAGCACGTCGATATCGGCGCCCACTTTATCCATGGCACCGACGCGCTGCTGCGGATTTCGCTGCGGCTGGATGCGCATCGCCCGCCCAGCCTGCCCACCGAGACCCTGCCGCCGATGCCGCCCCGCCCCCCCGCCGCGCCTGCCGCGGCCCCAACCTCCGCCGCGCCCATTGCGGACCCGACCCCGGCCGCTCTGGCCGCCCTGCGTGGCGCCGGTTTTCGCCCGCTGGCCTTCACCCTCCAGGGTGCCGAGGCCCGCGTGCTGGTCAGCGGTGGCCGCTTCCGCCGGCTGTCCCAACTTGCCGGCCGCGTCGCCCGCGCACTGCAACCGGTGCTGCCGCCGCAGGTTGAAACACTGCGCGTGGAATGGCAGCGTCAGGGCGTCACCACCGCCCGCCTGGTGGTGCTGCGCCAGGCCCTCGAAACCCCGCAGGCCAGCGCCGAGGAAATGCTGGTCAGCGCCCGCCTGCTGCCCGCCGCGGACCCACCCTGGCCGCCCCGCGCCAAGCAACCCGCCCCCTGGCTGGACTGGGGAGTCGCCCCCCGCCTGCCGGTGCAACTGGGAGACCCGCACACCGGCGCCCGCTGGCAATTGGCCGTCGCCGCCGGCGGCCGGGTCAGCCTGGGGGAGGGCTTCGCCATCGCCGGCAGCCTGTCCCAGGCGGTGGCCGGCAATCTCGGCGGCGGCCTGCCCTCCAACAGCCTGCTGCCGCATGTCCGCAGCGATATCGGCCGCTACGCCCGCGCCGGCACCACCAGCATCCCCGCGCTCTACGCCGAACGCATCTGGACGCCCGCCGAGGACGTCTTCGCCCGCGTCACCGGCGGGTTGCTGGAGCCGATGTTCGCCGGCGTCTCGGCCGAAGCGCTGTGGCGCCCGGTGGCGCGCGGCTTCGCGCTGGGGGTGGACCTCAACTGGGTGCAACAGCGCGACTACGGCCAGAAGTTTTCGATGCGCCGCTACCAGGTCATCACCGGCCATCTCTCGGCCTATACCGAACTGCCCTGGTTCGGCCTGTTCGGCGTGCTGCGGGCCGGGCGCTACCTGGCGGGGGACTGGGGCACCACCATCGAACTCGGCCGCCGGTTCGAGAACGGCATCGAAATCGGCGGCTTCGCCAGCTTCACCACGGCCGGCTTCCACCGCTTCGGCGAGGGCAGTTTTGATAAAGGCATCTACCTGCGCATTCCCCTCGAAATCTTCGGCCCCGAGACCACCGCTTCGGCCGGCACCACGCTGCGCCCGGTGGTGCGGGATGGCGGCCAGCGCCTGGCGGTGGACAACCCGCTCTGGGAGGTGACGCGCGATGGCCGCACCGAGGCGCTGGGCCGCGGCTATCTTGGTTTTCTCCGCTGAGTCCTCTGTCGTCCGGGCCAACGCGGCGCGGGGCTTCTTGCGATAACCGCCGCGCCGGGGCACACCGCCCGCGCATGCAGCTTCACGCCCTCGCCCAACACCTCGCCTTCGCGGTCCTCCTGGCCGGCGTCTCGGCGGTCGCGGTCCGCGCGATGATCCGTTGGCCGATCCTGGACGACCCCGCCCGCCGCGCCGCCACCGCCCATACCCAGCCCACCCCCAAGGGCGGTGGCGTCGGCGTGGTGCTGGCCTTCGTGCTGGGCATGCTGGTGCTGTATGCGCAGGCCGACTACGCCCGGGTGGCGGGGCCGCAATTCCTCGGCGTCATCCTGGCCGCCGTCGCCATCGCCGCCGTGGCCCTGGCCGACGACATTTTTGATTTTCGCTTCGTGGTCAAGCTGGGCGCCCAGGCTGGCGCCGCCTGCGTGGCGCTGGCCAGCGGCCTGGTACTGCAACGCCTCTCCATCCCCTGGGTCGGCGACCTGACCCTGGCCTGGGCGGCGCCGCTGGTCACGCTGTTCTGGATTGTCGGCTGCACCAACGCGGTCAACTTCATGGATGGGCTGGACAGCCTGGTGGCCGGCACGGTCCTGATCGCCTGCATCGCGCTGGCGGTGATCTCAGCCGGGCAGGGCGGCTGGTTCGTCTATGCCGCCAGCCTGTTCCTGGCCGCGGGGTTCGCCGGCTTCCTGCCGTTCAACTGGAACCCCGCGCGCATCTTCATGGGCGATGTCGGCAGCCAGTTCGCTGGCTTCATGCTGGCGGTACTGGCGGTGGCGGCGGCCCGGTTCGACGCCATGCAGGTCAGTTTTTTGATCGTTCCGCTGCTGATCTTCGGGCTGCTGTTCGACGCCTGCTTCACCCTGGCCCGCCGCGCCGTGATGGGGGAGGGCATCGCCACCCCGCACCGCACCCACCTGTACCAGATGGCCCAGCGCAGCGGCATGCCGGTGCGCGGCGTGGCCCTGGCGCATTGGGGTTTTGCGTGTTTCCACGCCGACCTGGCCGCCATCTTCCTGCAACTGCCGGCGCAGTGGAAACCTTTCGTCGTGCTGCCGGCCCTGGCCGTGCAACTGGCCTGGATGCTCTATGTGCTGCGCCGCATGCGCCGTGCCGGGCTCGGCTGGCGGAGCTGACTTGGCAAAGCTGAGCTGCCGGGGTGACCGCACCGCCCGGTCATGCGGTCAAGCCCCGGCTGTTTCGCCGGCACCCCCGCGCTGCCGCCAATCCTGACCCGGTGCTGCTGGCAACGCTGGTCTGGCGCTGATGCCAGCGACGCCCGCCTCAGCCGGGCGCCAATTCCTCCAGCCGCAGTGCCGGCAGGTTCGGGCCGATCCATTGCTCGCTGCGCAGCACCGCGCCGGTCTCGGCATCGGCCCAGAACCGGTTGGTGAAATCGGCCAGCTGTGGGCTGGAGCAGCGCTCCTCCACCAGCAGGGTCGCCGCATCCTCCGGCACTGCCCGCGCCCGCAGCCGGCAGTCCAGCAGCAGGCCGAAGCGCATGCCGCCCGGCTCCCGGTCCGCCGTGCCGATATCCACCTGGCGACGCAGGCTGTGGCTGCGCGCCAGCAGCGCCTTCGGGTCCGCCAGCGGGTCGGCGCCTTCGGGGTGGCTGGCGGTCAGCGCCTGGGCCAGCCCGGCGGTCGCCACCACCCGGGCGCCATCGGTGGCCACCGCGAAGCCGCCGGGCGTCCGCCACAGCCGGCGCTCTCCAGTGGCCTGCACCAGCATGGCATGCGCTCTTCGGCTGCCCAGCCACAGCCGCAGCGCCGCGCCTTCCGGCTCCGGCGGCTCGGCCCGGCGGTCGAAGCCGGCGCCGGTCAGCAGGGTCTGCGCCTCGGCGATGCCGGGCAGGTTCTCCTGCGCCTCACGCCAGGTGCCGCGCAGGTTTGGCGGATTGACGTTGCAGGCGGCCAAGGGGACCAGAAGCGGAAGCAGCGTGAGCCAGGAGCGCATGCCGGCAGCGTAACAGCCACCGCCGGTTGCGGCGAGGCCCTGTTACGCTACCGCCCTGCGCAGCCTTCTGCGTCAGCCCGCTGCGCAGCCTTCTGCGTCAGCCCGCTGCGCAGCCTTCTGCGTCAGCCCGCTGCGCAGCCTTCTGCGTCAGCCCGCTGCGCAG
>CANBNK010000064.1 GCA_947371015.1 Acetobacteraceae bacterium
CGCCTTCGCCGACCGGCTCCACGTCACCGAAATTGCCATTCGACAACCGCACCAGGCGCTTGGCGATAATGGCCCGATCGGTCCCGGAGCGAAGGGCTTTCAGCCACTCCATGAAGACGACAGTGCGGCGAACTTCGATCACGGCGCATTTGTACCCCACGGGAGACGGGATTGCAAGGAATGCCGTCCCCTGCAGGAGACAAACATGCGCCTCGTCGCCACCATCAGCGACAACCTGCGGCCGCTGCTGGACGACCAGGCCGCGGCCATCAGCACCGCCCTACGCGCCGCCATCGAGACCGCCTCCGCCAGCCTGCTCGACGAACTCCGCGGCCAGGTCCGCGCTGCTGGCCTCGGCACTGGCCTGGAGAAGGCCTGGCGCCGCGAGGTCTATCCGCGCAGCCGCAAGCGCACCTTCCACCCGGCGGCGCTTGTCTACTCCAAGAGCACGGTGCTGCATGACGCCTTCGATACCGGCCCGACCATCAACGCCAGACGCTCGCGCTTCCTGGTGATCCCGACCGAGGCCGGCCGGCGCCTCGGTCTCGGTACCGTGCCGAGCAGCCGCAAGGGCGGCGCGGTGCCCGGCGGCCAGCGCCGCCGCTATGCCGACCTTGCTGTCTTCGCGGATGGACTGGATGCCGAGGTGGTGTCGGCCGGTCGCCCTGCCAGTAGTGGGCGGTCCCGTTCCAGCAGCAGCCGCAGCGGCGCCCGCATCGTCCTGGTGCCGGCCAAGGCCGGCGGCCTGGTGGCGCTGCTGTACCTTCGCCGCGACGCCAAGCCGCTCGCCATCGCCCGGCTGGTCCCGACCGTGAAGCTGCAAAAGGTGCTCGACATCGCTGGCGCCGAGGCCCGGGCGGAGACCGCCCTGAGTGCCGCCCTGGCAGGAGGCTGAGATGGCCCGCGAAATCTCCATCCGCCTGGCGGTCGAGGATGCCGACCGGGTCAAGGCCGTGCTGCAATCAGTCGGCGCCACCGGCGAGCAGGCCTTTGCCGCCTTCGAACGCGGCGCCACCTCCGGCGCACAAAGCTTCGCCAAGCTGGAGCGCAGCCTCGACCCCGTCGTGGGGGCACAGCAGCGCTTCGCCGTCGCCCAGGCCGGCATCAACCGCGCGCTGGAGGCCGGCCTGGCCTCGCAGGAGCGCGCCGGCCAATTGCTCGACCTGGCCCGCCGCCGCTACCTCGATCTCGACGACGCCACCGCCAAGGTCGCCACCGGCTCGTCCAAGCTGGGCCAGGTCATCGGCCAGGCCGGCTTCCAGGTGCAGGATTTCGTCGTTCAGGTCGGCTCCGGCCAGAACGCGCTGGTGGCGCTGGGCCAGCAGGGCTCGCAGCTGCTTGGCGTCTTCGGCAATTTCGGCGCGGTGGCGGGCGCCGGCCTGGCCATCCTGGCCATGGCCGCCAACATGGCCGTGGGCAAGACCGCGGCCGAAAAGCTCTCCGACGAGCTGGACCGCCAGCAGGCGGAATACGAGGCTACAGCCAGGCGGGCGCAGGACTACCAGACCGCGCTGCGCGCCCAGGGCGATCAGTACCGCAATGCCGCCGAGGCCGGGCAGCGCTACCGCGAGGGGCTGCGCGGCGAGGGCGAGACCCTCATACAACTGACCCGCTACTACCAGGGGCTGACCGAGGCCAAGCTCGGCTATGAGCGGGCGCAGTTCAGCACCACCACGCAGAACAACGCCACCAGCACCTACCGCCTCGGCCGCGAGATCACCCGCACCCTAAACCGGCCCATGCTGCAGGCCGTGCCGGATGGCGCCGCGGCGCTGGACCCGACCGCCATCATCGGTGGTGGCGGGTTGGTGCCGGGCACTCAGCCCGATTACCAGCAGGCCACCGCGGCCATCGCCCGCTTTCGCCGAGAGAACAAGGTCACCGAGGAGGCGGTGCTGCAGCTGCGCCAGGCGTTGCAGGGCGCGGTCGAGCTCAACGGCAGCTATGCCGCCAGCATCAACGCCATGATCGGCGGGCTGGACACGCTGATCCCGCAGCTGGAGCGGCTGGATGAGGCGCAGCGCCGGGCCAATAACCGACGCCTGGCCATGGCCGGCCAAGCCAGCCCGGAGCAGCTGCGCGCGCTGGCGGACCAGGCCGCCAATGATGTCGGCGGCAGCTACCAGCAACGCCAGCGCATCCAGGAACTGCGCGGTGACCTGCGCGGCGGCCTGCCTGGCGCCAATACGGAGCAGGCGGCGGCGATCCGTTCCTCGCTGCAATCGCTGGCGGCGCAGCAGGAAGGCCTGACGCCAGCGACGACGCAGATGCTGCGCGGGCTGCAGGACCAGGCCCGGCTGGCCAACGTCGCGGCCGGCGCGGCGCGGGACCTCGCGGCCTCCGACCAGGCGCTGGACAATGCCGCCCGCCAGGCCGGGCTGGGCCAGGCGACCCTTGCCGAAAAGACCGAGGCGCGGCGGCTGGTGCAGCGCCGGCTGGGCGGCCAGCTGATGGACAGCCTGGAGGCGCTGAACCGGCAGATCAGCGGGGCGCAGGACTTGGCTGCAGCGCAGTTGCAGGGCGCCGGCGCGGTGCGGGAGGTCGAGGCTCGGCTGCGGGCGGAAACCGAAACCCTAAAAGTCCGGGCGGAGGCGGATGCCGACTACACCCGGATCGTGGAGGTGCTGACCACCCGCTACGTCGCCCTGGCCGAGGCGCAGGCGCTGGCGCGGTCCAATGCCGCGGAGCTCGGCCAGCAGCAGCAATTGGAGACCTTGCGGGCCGAGGCGCAGCTGGTCGGCGCCACGGTGGCGCAGCGCGAGCGGGAGCTGGCGGTGCTGCGCGAGCGGCAGAAGCTGACCCAGGAGGGCGTCACCGACGGTGCCGCCCAGGCGCGCCGGCTGGCCCTGGCCGGGCAGATTGCCGACGAGACCCAGGCGCTCAAGCGGCAGCAGGAGGCCTGGACGGAGTTGTCCAATGTTGGCGTGCAGGCATTTGACCGGATTGGCCAGGCCATCACCACGGCGCTCAGCAATGGCCAGCTGAGCACCATCCGCTTTGGCAATATCGCCAAGGCGGTGATGGCCGAGGTGGTGCAATACTTCGCCAAGGTGGCGCTGGTGAACCCGGTGCTGAACGCGGTGTTCGGCAGCAACCGCAGCACGCTGGGTGACCTCGGCGGCGTAGTGGGGAGCGTGTTTGGCGGCAGTGGCGGCGGCGCCGGTGGCACCGGCAATGTCATGATCGATGGCATTCCAGCGGCCGCCTATACCCCGCTGGCCGAGGGGGTGTCCGGCCCGGTGCTGTCCATCCCTGCTGGCGCGACCTACAGCGTCGACGGCACGGTCTCCGGCCTCGGCGTGCTGCGCAGCGCCGGTGGCGTGGCCGCCACGCAGGGCGGTGGCGCCATGAGCCAGCTGGGCATGCTCAGCAGCGGCGCCAGCGTGATCAACCAGCTCTCCGGCGGCTCGATGTACGGTGGCATCGGCCGTTCGCTCGGCCTCACCGGTCAGGACGGGCTGTTCAGCGGCGTCGGCGAGAGCATCACCAGCACCTACCAGAACATCGCTGCCACGCCCCTCTGGAGCTACGGCGATCTCACCGGCGCCACCAACAGCGCCCTCGGTGCCATGCCCAATGGCATGTACGGCCCGGCCACCGAAAGCGCCGTAGCCGCCCAGGGCGCCGGGGTCGGCACGCTGGGCCAGGTGGCCGGCGGCGCGGCGGGCGTCATCGGCGGCGCCTATGGCATCTACTCCGGCATCCAGAAGGGCGGGGTTGGCGGCGGCTTTCAGGTCGCCGGTGGCGCTGTCACCGCCGCAGCGGGCGTCTCCTCGCTGCTGGCCTCGGCCGGCATCATCAGCGCCTCGCTCGGCCCGGTCGGCTGGATCGCTGGCGCGGTTCTGGCCATCATCGGCGCGCTGCTGCCGGGCCAGAAGCCCTCCAACATGGAGGGCAATGCCACCTATGACTTCGCCACCGACAGCACCATCATCGGAGGCCAGACCGGCAAGAAGTACAGCCAGGGCAACCGCGACGCCGCCGCCTCGATGATCGGTGGCGTGGTCGATGTAGCCTCGCGGCTGGAACGCACGCTCGGCATCAGCTTCAACCAGAAGGTCGCCATCGGCGTCGGCAACCGCGACGGCATCTACTACCGGGTCAATGATGGCGCCGCCGCGCGCTATGGCCGCAGCGACCAGGGCGCGCAGGATTTGGCGCGCGACCTGGTGCACGAGATTACCGTGCAGAGCGCCGGGCAGATCCCCAACGCCGCGGTGCGCATCCCCATCCAGAGCGGGGTGCGGTGGGACAGCCTCAGCGGCGCGCTGCAACAGATCCAGCAGGTGCTGGACACCACCAATGGCGGCCGGCCCAGCGCCAACCAGAATATTGCCGCCGAGCACATCGACTGGCGTGACTTTGGCAACGGCCTAGCCGACCTGAAATGGGTCAAGGACACTTATGACACGCTGACCGCCAGCCAGTTGCCGGCCGATAAATTCGCCCGCGCCGTGCAGCAGCTGAATGACCAGTTCGACGCCGCGGCCAGCAAGGCGGCGCAGCTGGGCCTCTCCGAGGCGGCGGTGAATGCTGCCCGCGCCCGGCAGTTGCAGGGGCTGACGGACCAGCGCGACCTGGAGGGGCTCAAGCTGGTCGCCAGCCAGCAGAACACGCTGACCAGCTTTCTCGACAACCTGACCTACCAGAATGCCAGCCCGGCCGAGCGGCTCAACCTGGCACAGGGTGCCTTTGGCCAGGCGCTGGAGGCGGCCCGTGGCGGTGATATCCGCAGCGCCGACCTGTCGACGGTGACCAAGTCGGCGGCGACGCTGTTGCAGGCGGGGCAGGCCTATTACGGCACTGGCGGCAGCGCGGCCGATCTGGAGCGCTTTGTGCGCTCGTCCATTGAGAGCCTCGGCGCGCAGCTGAACCTGCCGGCCTTTGGTGGCGACCTGGAGGCCAGCCTGTCGGCGGCGGTGAACCCGCTGAAGGATGAGTTGCAGCTGCTGCGCGACGAGGTGGCGGGGCTGCGGGAGGAACTGCGCACCTCCCGGCTGCGGCTGGCGGCATGATGCTCGCCGCTGCACCGCTGGCTGCGATAGCCCTGGCGGCAATCTGGCCCAGCGTCGCCGGGCTGAGTGCCGCCAGCAGCGCGCCGCTGCAGGCGCAGACCAATGAGCCCTCGGTATGGCTGGCCGAGATCGGCGCGGCCGCGGCCAGTGCCGGCAGCGGGCCGGCGCCGGTGGCCTTGCTGCCGCTGGGCATGGCGCCGATGGGTGCGCCGGACCGCCCCGCCGACCTGACCGCGACGCTGCCCATCGTCCGAGTCTCGGACCGCGGCTGGATTGGCGAGCCCGGCGATAGCTTGGCGCCCAACACGCCCTATGCCGCCAGGCTGGCGGAACCGCCGGCCATCGAGCGCAACCTGCCGCTCTATCCGGATACCAGCCGGCGCCTGGCGCTGACCGCGGGCGAGTTGCGGCTGGTGAATGGCGATGGCGCCCTCGACGCCCTGGCCGGCGACTGGTCGGTGGCAGGGCGACGGGTGGTGTTGCGGCGTGGGCCGCATCGCCGGCCGCTGCATGCGCCGCTCACCGAGTTCAGCCAGGTGGCCGACCTGCGCGCGGCGGGCGCCGCCTCCGGCACCACGCGGCTGGCGGTGCCGCTGCGCCCGGCCGCGGTGGAGTTGGATGTGCCGGTCTGCGGGCTCTATCTCGGCACTGGCGGGCTGGAGGGGCCGAGCACCCTGGCCGGGCAGTTCAAGCCGCGGCTTTACGGGATCAAGCGCAATGTCGAGCCGGTGCTGATCGATGCCGGGCTGCTGCTCTACCAGCTGCATGACGGCCCGCTGCAACAGGTGCTGGCGGTGCGGGACAAGGGCGTGGCGCTGACCGCCAGCGGCGATGTCGCCAGCTATGCCGGGCTAAGCAGCGCCACGGTGGCGTCGGGCACCTACAAGACCTGCCTCGCGGCAGGGCTGCTCCGGGTTGGCGCCACGCCGTCACTGCTGACCGCCGATGCCCGGGGCGACAACGACGCCAGCACCGGGGGCTACAACACCGGCTCCGCCGCCAGCATCGCCCAGAAGCTGCTGCGCGGCCCGGGCGGCATTGCCGCGGCCTCTGGCACCGCCTTCGCCTGGCCGGTCGGCGAGTACGGCCTCTGGCTGCGCAGCGGCACCGTCGGCGAGGCGATGGAGGCACTGGCGGCCGGTATCTTTGGCTGGTGGGGCACCAGCACCGCCGGGCTCTACCAGGGCGGCCAGCTGGCCGCGCCGGAGGACCAGGCGCCCAGCCTGACCATCGAGCCCTGGATGCTGGCCGCGCCGCCGGAGGAGATCGGCCCGCTGCGGGCGCCCTGGTGGCGCGCCCGGGTCGGCTACCAGGCCCTCGGCCGGACCCAGGAGGGCGACCAGTTGGCCGGCGCCGTCACCGCCACCGAGCGAACCTATTGGGGCCAGGCTTGGCGCAGCGCCGTCTCCGCCAACACCGCGATCAGCGCCGCCTATCCGCTGGCCGAGGACGGGCCGGAGTTGATTGCCGGCTTTGACCTGCAGGCCGATGCGCAATCGCTGGCCGACCGGCTGCTGGCGATCTTTGGCAAGCCGCGGCGGCTGTTCCTGGCCCGGCTGCGGGCTGGGGCGGCGGGCTACTGCTGGCCCACCTGCCAGCTGGGCGCCTGCGTCGCCCTGCGCTGGCCGCAGCACCGCGCGCTGGCCACCGGCCGGCCGCTCATCGTCCAGGGCGTCTCGGCCCGGGGCGATGCGACCACGCTCACCCTCTGGGGGTAATCCATGGGCATCCTGTTGAGTTGGTCGAACCTGGCGGAGGGTTCGCCGGCGAACCTTGCTGTCAGCAGCGAGGCGGCCGGGCTTGGCTTGCGCGCGGTGCTGACGCCGCAGATCAGCGATATCTGGCGCAGCGCTGCCTGGGGCGCCACGACCATCAACCTGCGGGTCGATCTCGGCAGCGCCCAGAGCATCGGCCTGGTGGCGATTGCCGCGCCGCGGGATGGGCTGTTGCCGAGCACCGGCGCCACTGTGCGGCTGACCGCGGATGCGGCGACGCTGGATGGCAGCGCTGCGCTCGACACCGGCAGCCAGTGGCTGGGCACCGCCATGGCCAGCTTTGGCTTGTGGGCCTCGGCCAGCAGCACGCCGATCACCTGCCGCTACCTCCGCCTGCAACTCACCGGCACCGCCAGCGACGCCTATCTCCAGCTGGGCCGGCTCTGGGTGGGTCCAGCCCTGGTGACAACGAGGCAGGCCTCCTACGGCTACAGCCTCGGCGCCAGCGATCCCGGCAGCAACGCCCGGGCGCCGCTGACCGGCGTTCGTGACGTTCAGCGCGGCCGGCCCTACCGCACCCTGGCCTTCACCGGCGACACCCTGACTACGGCCGAGGCGGCCCAGGTTGAGCAGGCGGCGCTGGCCGCCGGCAGCACCGGCCAAGTGTTCGCCGCCCGCGTCCACACCGACCCCGCCCGCACCGGCTGCTTTGGCGTGTTCAGCCGGGCGCCAACCCTGACCCGCGTCGCCAACGCGCTGTGGCGCGCTGACTTCTCCCTGGAAGAGGATCTCTGATGGGCACGCCTGTTGTCCTCGCCGACCGCGTCCTGGTGGCCACCACCACGACCGGTACCGGCACCTATGCCATCGGCACCGCCATCACCGGCTACCTGGACCCGGCCGGCGCTGGCGTCACCACTGGGGCGCGGCTGGCCTATGTCGTCGTCGATAGCCTCACCGCGCCGACCGCCTTTGAGATCGGCGAGGGCATCTATACGGCCGGCTCGCCGGGCACGCTGACCCGGGCGCAGATCAGGCGCAATACTGCCGGCGGCACCTCGGCGATCAACTGGGGCGCCGGCACCAAATACCTGATGCTGGCGCCTGGCGCGGCCAACCTACCGACGCTGGATACCGATGGCGCGTTAACCGCCCCGGCACTGACCCTGACCGGCGCTGCGACCGTCGGCGGCGCGCTGACGGTCGGCACAAGCATGACGCTCTCGGCCGGCGTCGCTGCCCTCCCAGCAGGGACCGCCGCCGCTCCGGCGCTGAAGGTTGGCGCCCAGCAGAATGGGCTGTCCGCGGCCACCGCCAACACGCTGGTCGCCTCGGCCGGCGGCACCGCCATCGGCACCTTTAGCAGCACCGGCCTGGCGGTTGCCGGCAATGTCTCCTGGAGCAGCGACCAACGGCTCAAGGCCGAGATCAGGCCGGCTCGGCTCGGTCTGCGGCAGGCGCTGCGCATTCAGCCGGTCACCTTCCAGTGGATCGGCCGCGGCCGTCGGCGGGAGTTGGGCGTGGTGGCACAGGCGGTGCAGGCCGCGCATCCGCTGGCGGTGACCAAGGACAGCGAAGGCCACTTGGCCGTCTCCGCCTCCGGCCTGGATGCCATCCTGCTCGGCGCCATCCACGACCTGGCGGCGGAGTTGAACGCGATGAAGGCACGGCTGCGGGCACTGGAGCGCCACCGCGATGCCTGATCTCGAGGCTACCTACCTGGCCGCCGCCAGCAAGGGCGCAGCGCCGTCAGCGCGCAGCATGTCGGCGCTGAGCGACTGGTGCGTCGCCCGTGGCAGTGCCGCCCTCGCCACCGCCCAGGCGTTGTACGATTTCATCACTGGCTACACGACGCCGGGCTCGGCCACCTACGCCACCCCAGGCACCTACAGCTTTACCGTGCCCTACTTCGCCAGCCTGACGGCCGCAGTGAATGGCGCCGGCGGTGGTGGCGGCGGCAACGTAGGCCCCGGCGGCACGGGCGGATATTCGGCCTTTGGCGGCGTCATCGGCTACGGCGGGGGTGGTGGTGCCACTGCCCCGGCAGGCGGCACAGGAGCCGCCGGTGGCGCGACGGGCGGCGACAGCAACGCGGCCGGCGCCGGGGCCGGCGGTGGGATCGGCGCCTGGGACCAGTCCTCCGACAAGAGCGGTACATACGACAGCTTTGCCGGCAATGGCGGCGCTGGCGGCCGCGCGGTGACGAGCTTCGCCGGCGGGGCGCTGACGCCCGGCAGCGTCATCACCATCGTGGTCGGCGCGGCCGGTGGGCCGGGTAGCGGCGCCGGCAATCAGCGCGGCGCGGCGGCCGGCGCCAATGGCAGCGTCACCATCTCCTGGAGTTGAACGACATGACCATTCAGGTGCAACGCTATGCGCCGCTGACTGGCTCACCCGCGGAGGCGCTCTGGCGCGAGGGCGAGGCCAGCTATGTCGAGGCTGGGCTGGCGCGGCACGCCGTGGTGACGGCGCCACCGCCGGATCTGATTGGCTGGTGCGCTGTGGTCGATGGTGAGTTAGCCGGGTTGCAGGCGTGCCGCTTGAAGCCCGAGATTGGCGAAGCGCATGGGCTGCTGTCCTGGGTGCGGCCCGGCTTTCGCCAGCGCGGCGTCTTTGCCGCGATCCAGGCGGCGGTGGATGCGGACCTGCTGGCGGCGGGTGTCACGGCCATTCGGTCCTGGGTCGTCGACGGGCCGGGCGTCGCGGCGATGGCGACCGCCATCAGCGCCCGTGGTGGCGCCAGGGTGGGAGAGCAGCAGGTAATCACCGCGGCCGGTACCACCGTCACATACCACGAGTATCTGCGGCCGATACGCGAGGGTTAGCCGACGTGCAGTTCATTTTAACTCACATCGAGAATGCGCATGGTTATGCTTGGTGTTCATCTGACCTCTGGTGAGCGATCGCCCACCGCTCTGCGAAATCCACCACAAGCTCCCGTTTGCGACCGCGCTGCCAAGCCGCAGCCTGAAGCGCTTCGTTGAGCGCTGCGACAGTACTGAGATATTCAGCCCTGGGCCGAATGCCGAGGCGCGAGAGTTCCAGCCGATCGGCATCCCAGCAACAGCCAATGGTCGGATCATCGGAAATGTCGCCATACTCGTGGCGTTCGCAGGCGTCGCACAGCACTGCCAGGCGCTCCGGCGCCAGCGCCACCACGCCTTCATCAACAAGGCGGCGGACGAATTCCGCTGCCCGTTCGCCGTGCCCGAGGTCCGCGTCTTCATCGATCCGCCGACAATCGTGTAGCAGCGCGAAGAGTTCCACCACCGCAGCATCAGCACCCGGTGTCAGCGCCGCCAGCGACAGGCCGTTCTCCAGCACACGCGTCCAGTGGTGTGGGCCATGCACGCCGTTTCGGGAAAGCCGGTATTCGCGCATTACCCGCTTGGCCAGCATGGGACTGACCAGGGTGCCCCAGGAAGCCAACTCGCGCCGGTAACTAGGCGGCAAGCCCAGCCGCGCGGCAGCCGCATCGATACGGCTCAGGTATCCATCGCGGGCAAATCCCTGGCGATCTTCCGCCGAGAGATAGACCAGCGCGGAGGCCTCACCTGCCACAATCTCCGTCTTGCGGTAGTGGCCGGTGGCAACACCCTCAAAGCCGTCCAGCGCCGCCTCGCACGCCTCTGTGAGGTACCAGGTCAACCCCAGGGTCCGCGCCCTCACCACCGGCAGCATCGTTGCCACACCGAGCCGGTTGATGACGAAGCGCCAGTCCCTCAGTTCCACCACCTCACCGGCCACAGCGGCTGGGCACCGCTGGGCCATTTGCTCAGCACAGAGGTTGGAGCCATAGGCAAGGTAGCGCCTGCTCACCGCCGTCCTCGCGGCTCGAAGTGCTCGCGCATCGCCTGCGGTGCGGCGGCACGCAGGTCTGCCTCGCCACGGGAGAGTTGCGTGGACATGGCAAACACGCCCTTGCGGGTGCGCTCGCTCCAGGTCTCATCGGCGTGGCGCAGCACCATCACCAACTCGGCCAAAATCGGCTCGGCCCCCGGCAGGCCACGGCCGTAGCGTTCCATGTAGCCCAGTTGGCGCTGCAGGAACTGCGTGGCCGAGCGGTGATCCCCATCGCGGTTCATCGCCACCATGCGGCGCAGCACATCGGTTTGCCAGGCGCGCAGCACGGCCAGGCTGCGGTCCAGGTCGCGCGGCTGGGCGTTGTTTTCGCTGCCGCCGGCCAGGCGCAGTTGCACCTCCACCGGCTCTGCCTCGGCCAGCCCGCTGGCATCCGGCAAGGCGCCATTGGCGGCCAGGCCGAGCAGGAAGGCGCTGCCCGCCTCGCCCTCGGGACAATGCAGCCGGAACACCACGCGCTTGGCGCGGTCCGGCAGCAGGCTGCCCACCATCACCTCAATCGCGCCCGGCAGGGCGGTGTGAGACCAGGCGCCCAGCACCTCGGCCCGCAGCGTGGCCGGCACCTCCAACCGCAACGTGGCGCGCTCCACCAGCGTGGCGCGGCCCTCGCGCAACTCGCCCAGCACCACCTCATCAATCTCGCTGGCCTCGGCGGCATCATGCAGGCGGCCACCACCAGCCTCGGCCATGCCGCTGAGCAGATCCTCGTCATAGCCGTCACCAATGCCCACACAGCTGGTGATCAGGCCGCGTGCCAGCAGCTCGCCGGCATGGCGGGCCAGTTCGGCACGGTCGGTAATGCCCTCATTCGCCTGCCCGTCCGACAGCAGCAGAATCCGGTGCGTCCCGGCCTGGTCGGCCAGTTGCGCCAGCGCCACCTGTTCCGCCGCCTGCAACCAGCCGCCCGAAAGATTGGTCATGCCGTCGATATGCAGCCGGCGGATGGCGGCAACCGCCGCCTCGCGCCCCGCCGCATCCATGCCACGCGCCGCCAGCAGCACCTCCACCGCCGAGCCGAAGGACACCACGCTCAGCCGGTCCTGCGGCCCCAGCGCCTCGGCGACGGCAATGGCGGTGCGCTGAGCCGCCGCCAGCTTCTCGCCCCGCATCGAGCCGGAGACATCGATGGCCAGCGCCAGGTTCAACGCCGGCGCCTCCGGCAAGGCGGCGGGCGGGCCCTCGGCGGTGAGGTCAGCGACCAGATAGCGAACGGACTTGCCCTCGCGCCAGGCGAGAGTGCGGTCCAGGCCAGCAACAAGAGTGAGCTTGGTAGCGGTCATCGGTCTTTCCCCAGCAGGATATCGCGGACAAGGTCGGCGCAGCGTTCCAGGCGTGCGCGCTGTTCAGCGTCGAGGCGTCCGCGGACAGCCAATTCGACGTCGGGGGTGATGGGTATGCGGAGCCATTCCTCGGCCCGCGCCTTGCGCTGCGGCCGGCTGCCCCGGGCGCCGAGGTATTGCTCCAGCGCCTCGAAGCCATTGGCTGGCTCGGGCATGGCGCTGGCGAATGGCTTCGAGGCCAAAGGTTCCGGGGCGGCCATGCGTGGCGGTGGCGGTGCCGGCGCCCGCAGGGCCTGCAGATAGTCCAGCGCCGAGCCGCGCGGCGGCGGCGGTGGTGCCGTGGCGGGGCGGCGGGCGGCATGCTCGGCACCCTTGGCGGCATGGCTGCGCAGTTGCTCCGGCGTTGCCACCAGCAATTCCTGCCGAATGGCGGCCAGCGCCATGCCGAGTTCCTCGCGCATGCCCAGTATGGCCAACAGCCGTTCCAGCGCGCCCGCCGGGTAGCGGGCCAGCGGCCCACGCGAGGTTGGTCCCGGCAGCAGCCCCTGCGCCACCCAGGAGCGGATGGTGCGGGCATCCACCCGCGAGGCGGCGGCCAGTTCGGCGAGGCTGAGGTCGGGGGCGGCTTCGATCATGGTGGGTAAGGTAGTTTTGGCATGTCGATTTGTCAATATATTCGACATGTCTTTTTGGCGGTGATGCTTCTGGCCGTCCCGCAACGGCACCAGACAACCTTGGCACCGCTGCCCTGGGGTGAGGTCGTCTCCCGATAGAGAACGGCTCCCTGTGCCTCAAAAGAATCCTACGACTGGCGCCACGGTCAGGGCTCGGGCCCGTTGACACAGCACAGCGATGCCGATGGAGTGGGCACGTCCACGCCATCAGCTCGCTCTGGAGAACCAGCATCAGTTATAGAAATCACCTCCAGATGCGTTAGGCTGATGGATAGGTAACCCAAACGGCGTGAATTGAATGATCTCTAGGTCGACACACTCGGACGAAACCAGTGTGGGTTCCATATTATTGATGCGGCTCTGCGTCGGCTGTCTCGGTGAGCGGGAGGTTGCAGGATGGTGGCGGTCAGGGTTTATGTCTCCTACCGCGCTGGCATTCCTCGCTCCTGTATTCGGTACAAAGGTTCTGCACGCGCAGTATCAGGGCCTCATCGAATCTGCGAGGCGTATCCATGATGAGCGCATCGGCGTAGGCCGGGTTTTTCATCCTTTTCGTCTGCCGGAAGCACAGGAGCAAAGGGTGTTGAGCGCTCTGCGTCTGGTCAATGAGAAATCAACTGGCGCCATTTCATCGCGTGATGCAGCGATGAATCGCCTTCAAACTCTTGCAGGAAAGACAGTCGATGTGAAGGCGGGCCCGATGTTGATAGGGCCACTGGCAATGCTGGAAGACCCGAGCTGGGTCGCGACCGTTGCGGCGATCTACCTGGCAGCGTTTAATTCGAATATCCAGTGCTTCCCATATTTTTCTGATTCGCTATGAATCTACAAACAAAATACACCACTCAATTACAAGCCGGGCTAGGCCTGGTTCCGGAAACGCAGAAACTGCTCGCAGTCTGGCGAGACGGTATGGGTGGACAGGATCTCTTAAAGGCTGCCCTCGCGTCCGGTGAATTTCCGACACTGGCCGCTCGGCGCCTCAGGAACATCATCATTGAGGCCTTCTGTCCTCGATATCTTGTGGACAATGCTGCGCCAGCTAAAATTCTAAAATCAACATCCAATCAAATCACCAGAGAAGACTTTCGCTCTCTGTGTTTCATATTCACTAGCAGAGCAAATCCGATACTTGCGGATTTTGTTCGAGAAATTTACTGGCCTCGCTATGCTGCTGGGGCGGTATCCGTTTCAAAGCGCGACTCGCTCGAATTTGTGTCGTCAGCAGTTTCAAATGCCCGAACGACCAGCAGGTGGTCCGAAAGCACCGTTATTCGTGTCGCTCGCTACCTCCTAGGCGCCTGTGCGGATTTCGGCCTGTTGGGATCCACAACCGGCGAGGATCGCTCGATCAGCAGCTTCCGGATCTCTTCAAACGTGGCATCGATCTTGGCGCACGACCTCCATTTCCGCGGTCTGGGTGACAACGCGCTCCTGAGGAGCCCCGACTGGTCACTCTTCGGATTGGAGAGTGACGATGTACTGGCAGAGTTGAGGCAGCTTTCCCTAAGGCGGGAACTCATTCTGCAGTCGGCGGCCGGCGTCATGCATGTCTCCTGGAAGCACAAGTCGATGGAGGAGCTTGCCGATGCCTTCGCTCAAGGCTGACTTCGACGAGCTCATCCGGCGCGTTGAGGCAGGGCGCGAGTTTGCTCATGCGAGTTTCGAACCGATCTTCTATCTCGTCTTCCACCCGAGCGAACTGCTCGAGGTGAAGCGCCTCATGCCTGCATGGGCCTCAAAGTTGGCAAATACTGGATGGCAAGTCGAAACGTTCTCCATCGCGGAGCACATAGCCGACATTCTCGGAAAGGCCCCACTCCGCAAGGTCTGGTTGGAGGTCGATCGCAAGACCCCGCTCTCTTGGCGGCGAACGAACACATCGTTGGCTAACGCCCTGAACGCTCAAGGGCGTCTGCAGTCGCGGCTGGAGGAGCGCCTGAGCGCGCTCGAAGGCCACGCGTCTACCATCATGCTGGTGACCGACCTCGAGGCGCTGCATCCTTACATGCGGATCGGGGCGATCGAAGCCCAGCTCCAGGGCAAGTTCCATGTGCCCACAATTTTCCTTTACCCGGGCATTCGGACAGGAAGGACGAGGCTCCGATTCCTCGGCTTCTACCCTGAGGACGGCAACTACCGTTCCGTCCATGTCGGCGGCTGAACCAGCCCAGTCTCTATCGGAAAGCGCTATGACCCAGATCCGCACCCTGTTCGACGCCGGCAAAGACATTCAGCGCGCAATTGAGAAAGTCATCACCTATCAGGCTTCTCAGGAGCAGCGGCTGAAGGCGGAGATCTCTGAGTACATAGCGACTGAAAGCATCGAGCAGCAGCTCGAGCAGCTTCTAGAAAAGATGCAGGCGGCGATGGAGTCCGGCGCTAGCCACGAGATTGGCGTCTGGGTCTCCGGCTTTTACGGGTCTGGCAAGAGCTCGTTCACGAAGTATCTCGGCCTCGCGTTTGATGAACGTGTCACGCTCGACGGGAAGCCATTCCTCCGTCACTTGCAGGATCGGCTTCATCGGCCAACCACCAAGGCGCTCTTGGCGAAGCTTGCGGCGAGCTTTCCCGCTGCGGTCGTCATGCTCGACCTGGCAAGCGAGCAGATAGCCGGCGCTTCACTCTCCGAGGTTTCGACCGTCCTATACCACAAGGTTTTGCAGTACGCCGGCTACTCCCGAAACTTGAAAGTCGCGGCACTTGAGCGCCGTCTTCGTACTGAGGGCCGATACGGCGAGTTCGAGGAAGCCTTCCGCGAGGAGACAGGCGAGCAATGGGCGGACTATCGAAACGACGAGTTGGTCGTCGATAGCGTGATTCCACGCATAGCCCACAAACTCTATCCCAGCCTTTTCCGAACAGATCAGTCGTTCTCAACAGCGACGAGCGACACTGTTTATCTCATGAACGACCGTGTTCAGGAGATGATCAGCGTCGTGCGTGAGGCGTCGGGCAAGAAGCACATCATTTTCGTCATCGACGAAATTGGCCAATACGTCGGGAGCCAGCAAACCAAGATCCTCGATCTGCAAGGTCTCGCGCAGAATTTGAAGGACCTCGGAGGCGGAAAAGTCTGGATCGTAGGCACGGCCCAGCAGACGCTAACTGAGGACGACCCGCGAGCAGCGATCAATTCCCCCGAGCTCTATAAGCTCAAGGATCGGTTCCCAATCTCTGTCGCGCTGGAGTCGAGCGACATCAAAGAGATTTGCTTCCGCCGCCTGCTAGGGAAATCCGCAGCCGGCGCAGCGCAGCTTAGTACGCTCTTCGAGCGGCACGGTCAGGCACTGCGCCAGAACACCAAGCTTACAGACGCCAAGTTCTACGACGCAGGTTTCGACCGTGAGACGTTCACGAATCTCTATCCCTTCCTACCAGCGCACTTCGACGTCCTACTGCACCTGCTTGGGGCTCTCGCGAAATCGACGGGCGGGATCGGCCTGCGGTCCGCGATCAAGGTGATCCAGGACATCCTGGTCGAGGGTGTCGGCTCCTTGAAGCCCGTGGCTGATAAAGAGGTTGGCTGGCTAGCGACGACGGTCACGCTCTATGACGCCTTAGACAAAGACATCCGGAGGGCATTCCCCTCGATTCACCAGGCTGTCGACAAGGTCTTGATCCGCTTTCCCGACGACGAAGTCTGCCAGGGTGTCGGCAAAACCGTGGCGGTCCTGCAGATCCTCGGCAATCTCCCTGTTTCGATGAACAACGTGGCCGCGCTGATGCAGGCCGAGATCGACGCGGGTTCCATGGCCGACAAGGTCAAGGATGCTGTGGACCAACTGCTTAAGGACCCCATCGTCCCGCTTGGCGACAAGGACGGATTCCTCCGCTTCTTCTCAGAGAAATTGAACGACGTGGAACGTGAGCGGTCCCAGCTCGCGCCCCGCACCCCAGACATGCGTCGCGCCTTCAATGAGGCGCTCAAGGAGGTGTTCGACCCGTTGCCGAGCGTCCGTCTCCACGGCTCGCTATCTGTGACCACCGGCCTTCGCCGGCTCGCCGCGGGCCAGCAAGCGTCACTGGCCGGCGAGCGGGAAACCGTCCAGACTGTTGTCACCTTCGCTGCCCCAACTGACTACGAAGCCGAGAAGGGCCGTCTAACCGACGAGTCCCGGCACAAATCTTCCGAGAACACCATCTACCTCCTGGCAAGGAACTCGATGGAGGCAGACGACCTTATCGCGGAGATCTGCCGCTGCCAGCGGATCGTGGAACTCCACCGGCACGATCCGGACCAGGAAGTGAAGGAGTACTGCCAAAGCCAGAGCGACCGCGCGGCTCGCCTGGCCTCCGAACTCGGCCAAAAGCTCGTGCGCTCGCTCGTCCAGGGATCTTTCGTGTTTCGCGGCAAACTCACCGCTGTGGATAGCCTTGATCAATCGCTGCCGGCGGCATGCAAGAAGCACTTGGCCGAAGCAGCGGAGCGCGTCTTCGACCGCTATCAGGAAGCGCCGGAGCGGGTCGGCACCGACCTGGCAGAGCGTTTCCTGCGTGCGCCGAGCCTCAGAGCGGTGACGTCGCAGATTGACCCGCTCGGCCTCGTGCAAATGTCAGGCGGCAATCCGACCATCAAGACGGATCACAAGGGCCTCGTCAGCATCAAAGACGCGATCGAGCGTACCGGCACAGTCGAGGGCAAGCGGCTGCTCGACCAATTCTCAGGTCCGCCCTTCGGCTGGTCCCCGGACACCGTGCGGTACATGGTCGCTGCCCTGCTCGTCGCCGGCGAGGTGAAGCTCAAGGTCTCTGGCCGGGAAGTCACCGTCGCAGGCCAGCAGGCGATTGAGGCCCTCAAGACCGGTAACAGCTTTCGGTCGGCGGGCGTGGCCCTGCGCGACGACCGACCCTCCATGGAGTTCCTTGCCCGGGCGGCAGCGCGCCTGACCGACTTGTCAGGCGATTCTGTCGTGCCCCTGGAAGAGGACATCGGCAAGACGGCGCAGAAGATTCTGCCGTCGTTGCAGCACAAACTCGCCCCGCTTGCTGAGCGCCTTCAGAGCCTCGCGCTGCCGGGGGTGGAGACCGTGCGCTCGGTCAACCAGCAGATCGCCGACATGCTGCTGGCGGACGCCTCGGATGCGCCGCAGCGCTTCGGTGCTGAGCTATCGCCCCTCTACGATGGGCTGAAATGGGCCATCGCGGCGCAGATCGCCTTCGACCAGGGCATCGCGGAGACTGTCAAAGCGCTGCGTGCGCTGGAGAGCGGCATCGCCGACTTGCCTGGCACCGGTATCCCGAAGGACCTGCGGGAGGCAGCGCGCGAAGACCTCGAGGCCGTGGCCGACGTCTTGGCGCAGGAGGACTTCTTCAAGCGCAAGGCGGACCTCAGCACCCGTCGGACGGCCATCGAAGGCCATGTGGCGGTGGCGGTTGATGACATGCGCCAGGCCCAGGCCGAGAAGATCCGTGCGGCAGAGACCGAATTGGCGCTTCTGCCGGAATGGCTGGACCTAACCGCGGAGGAGCAGGGGAACACCCTGGCTGAGATTCAGGGGCTGTCGATCGATGTGTCGCGGGACATGGCCGGACTCAAGCGCCTCATTGCCCGGCAGTTCGACATTGACTCCCTGATCGCGGAGACCAAAGCGAAGGTGGTGAAGGAGAGCAAGGCGCGGCGCGCGGCGGCCTATCCGCCCGCGCCACCGGTGCCAGGCGGTGGAATGCGGGAGAAGACGCGCAAAACGATCGAGGTGCCCGCTCGCATCGAGAGCGTGGCGGATCTCGATGCGCTGATCCGCGCGCTGTCGCTGCTCCGCCACGAGCTTTCGACCACCGACCTCGATTTCATCCTGAAGGGGCAGTAATGGCCTTCGACAACGCGACCCGGGGCCGCCTCCAGCGCTTCGTGACGGATGCCCGCGCGCTGCTGACCAGCGAATTCGCGAACCAGTTCCAGCAGGATTATGGCCTCGATCCGGAATCCGGCGCGGTGGCGGCGCTCAGCAGCCTGGCGCATCTGGACGACCAGCGACTTGAGACCGCGCGTATCCTTCGCGAAATCCTGGACCACTACCTGGCCACGGAGATGGGCGAGCAAGGCGAGGCGCGGAAAGCCGTCCTGGGCCGCATGGTGCGGGAGCAGGCTTTCACCACGCTGAATCGACTGGCGGCGCTGCGGATGATGGAAGCCCGCGGCTTGGTGATGGAGTGCGTGGGCAAAGGCTACCAATCCAAGGCTTTCCGGCTCTACCAGCAGGTTGCGGGGAGCGGCTTGGGCGAGACAGGCGACACCTATCGCGTCTTCCTGCTCAGTCTGTGCGATCTTTACAACGAGGAGCTTCCGCTGCTGTTTGATCGTCACTACCCGAACGGCAGACTGTTTCCACGCGAACCCGCCCTGCTGCCGCTACTGGAGCTTATCAACGCCGCTGAGATCGAACCGCACTGGGCCGAAGACGAGACAATCGGCTGGATCTACCAGTACTTCAACGGCAAGGAAGAGCGCAAAGCCATGCGCGATGCTAGCCAGGCGCCGCGCAATAGCCGCGAGCTGGCAGTGCGCAACCAGTTCTTCACCCCGCGCTATGTGGTGGAGTTCCTTGTGGACAACACGCTGGGGCGGCTCTGGTTTAACTGGACGGGTGGGCGGACCGGGCTGCGCGAACGCTGCCAGTACCTGTTGGTAAAGCCAGACGAGAAGCCAGAGCCCGAGGGTCGGTTGCGCGATCCGCGCACGATCAAGCTCCTAGACCCTGCGTGTGGGTCAATGCACTTTGGGCTCTACGCCTTCGACCTGTTCCTGGAAATATATCGCGAAGCCTGGGACTGGGAGCAAAGCCATGGCGCGGGCTGCCTGGACATCGGGACCGGCAGCGGACACGCGCTGAAGCCGCTCTGCCAGACCTACGAGGACGAGGCTGCCTTCCTGCGCGACGTGCCGCGCCTGATCATCGAGCACAACATTTATGGCGTGGATATCGATCCGCGGGCGGCGCAGATCGCCTCCCTAGCGTTGTGGCTGCGAGCCGAGCGAGCATGGCATGAGGCCGGTGTGAAAGCGCAGGACCGGCCGCAGGTCGGGAGGGGGCAGGTGGTGGCTGCAGTGGCGCCTCCGGCCGAGACGGATCTGCGCAAGCGCTTCATGGAAGGGCTCGATCAACTCGATGCCGAGCTGTTCGAGCAAACGCTTTTCGTCCTCAAGGGGCTTCCAGAACTTGGTGTGCTTCTGCAGATCGAAAAGGAACTGCCCACGCTGATACGAAAGATCTTTAGCGAGCGCGGCGCCCTATTCCGGACAGAGGACATAATGCAGTGGGAGCAGGCCGAGGCCAGGCTGCGCGAAGCTCTGACAGACTACGCTCGGGAGGCGCGATCTACCTATCAGGGGCAGCTTTTTGCCGAGGACGCGCTTCAAGGGCTGCGAATAATTGACCAATGCCGTGAAAGATTTGACGTTATTTTGATGAATCCACCATTCGGTATGCCCGGATTAAATAGTAAAGGGTATATTTCAATAAATTATGAGAAAAGTAAAAATGATCTTCTGGCAGTGTTTGTCGAGCGCAGCATTAATATTTTACGCCCAAAAGGTAGAGTTGGTGCAATCACTTCGAGAACTTGCTTCTTCTTGCCGTCGTATCAAAAATGGAGGCAGGACATTATTCTTGACATGACTAGGATCGAGTGTTTTGCAGATCTAGGTCTTGGCGTGATGGATGATGCCATGGTTGAGGGCGCTGCGTTTGTGCTGGAGGTATCCCCATGACGGATTTTTTCTGGTGCCTTGAAGACGAAGATAAGGAATCCGCCCTACTAAAGGCCGTCACGTGCGTTCGCAATGAGGAAATGGCATCAAATATATTCGTCAGGGATTCGCTCAGTTTTAAGAATATTCCGGGGTCAGCCTTTTCATACTGGGCTCCAGAAAGTGCGATTCTTGGTTTCATCAAACTGAACCGCTTAGAAACGGAAAAACGAATCGCACGAAGCACGAATGACTCAGGAGATGACTTCCGATTTATCCGCGCATGGTGGGAGATAAATGTAGCGACACTTTCCTTTGTCGAGTGGCGACCCTTGTGCAAAGGAGGAGAATTTAGTCGGTATTATTCCGACATTTATTTGACGATATCCTGGAACACAAAAAAAGAATCGTACCATGGATTTGTTGGGTCGAAACATCGGCCTCTCGAAAAACCCGCATCTGCAGATCTTTTCCTGCGACCTGGCCTCACGTGGTCTCGCCGTACCAACCTTCCTCTTAGTGTTAGAGCGATGCCGGCAGGTTGCAATTTTGCGCAAAAGGGGCCCGCGATATTTTTTGATAACAATTCTCGTACTGGTCTCCTGTCAACATTAGCGATAGTGAATTCAAGCGCCTTTTTCTATTTTGTGGATTTTTTATGCGCTGCAGTTGGGAAGAGTCGTGCATATGATATGGGACTCCTTCAGAACGCGCCATTTCCTGATCTGTCTCCAGAACAAGAAGGCAAGCTGTCCAGTTTAGCCTATCGTGGATGGTTACTGAAAAAATGTCTAAGTTCAGTTAATGAAACTTCTCATGCGTTTCTCCTCCCTGAAATTATTTCGGAGAAAATCCTGACTTTTCGTCGTAATGATATACTAAGAAGTATAGACGGCGTTCAAAGTGATATCGATAAATTATCTATTGGCTTGTTTGGTTTGGATGAATCTGCATTTCATTCAAATACTGTGAGCTTGTCGAGAGAAATTCACGGCGATATTCAATCGCCCGACGAAGAGGAGGATAGCGCAACCGACGAAGACGACGAAATTTCTGCCGAGGTCGATCAAAAATTTGGTCTGCTCAGTTGGGCGGTTGGCGTCGCCTTTGGCCGTTTTGACTGGCGCCTAGCGACTGGCGAGCGTGAAGCTCCGCCCGAGCCTGATCCATTCGATCGCCTCCCAATCAAAAGCCCTGGGATGTTGCCCGACTGCGCCGCACCTTTCCATTTGCATAATGGCATCCTAGTAGGTGACCAAGGCCACAAGCATGATTTGCCCCGGCTAATCGAAGAGGTACTAACGAGTGTGAATATAGAAGTACCCGGAGACATACGCCGCTGGCTGCAGCGCGATTTCTTTTCGATGCATCTCAAGCAGTACAGCAAAAGTCGACGCAAGGCTCCGATCTACTGGCCAATATCGACCGTCTCGGGCGGTTACACATGCTGGTTATACTACCCCAGTTTGACCAGTCAGACTCTCTACACCGTCGTCAACGATTTTATCGAGCCTAAGCTAGTGCAGATTGGCCGCGACGCCGCTGAGCTGCTTGCAAGAGGCAGCGCTCGGTCGCGCGAAGACGATCGGGGGCTTGAAATGCTGCAAGACCTGGAACGCGAGCTAGTCGACCTACGTGACAGGCTCGTGGCTATTGCCCCGACTTATCGCCCAAATCACGATGACGGTGTCCAGATCACAGCAGCGCCGCTGTGGGAGCTATTCCGACATAGGTCCTGGGCCGCTGTGTTGAGAGCTACGTGGTCGAGCCTGCAAAGTGGCGAGTATGATTGGTCGTACCTTGCCATGGCATACTGGCCCGACCGCGTGCGCGAGAAGTGCAAAACCGACAAGTCGCTGGCCATCGCCCACGACCTTGAACGCCTCTACGTCCCGCCGGAGCCCAAGGCCGCTAAGCCGCGCGGGCGCAAAAAGGCCAGCGAAGCATGAGCATTGCCGCCTTCATCCGGGAAGAGGTCATGCGGCGACGGCTGCGCAAGGCCTCGGTGCTGGCCGTCTACGACCCGGACCAGCGCTATCGCGATCTTTGCCATGGTCTGGCGGACCCGGACACGACCGTGGTGGACGCCAGCGAGAGCAGCATCGAAGCGCGGGAGGCCGCGATGCTGGCGCTTGCTGGCCTTGGCAAGCCGAACCACCCTAAGGCGCTGCTGGTCTATGTCCCCGCCAAGCCGCCGGTGACCGATGAGGATCGGCAGACGGATCCCTTCGCGGTCTATGCTGCCTGCGGCGCCATCTTCCCGGACAGCGACGGTGATGGCTACGAAAGCCTCTGCCTGAAGGCGAAGCCCGACCACACCACCGAGATCCGCCAGCTCTTCGCCGGGAACCCGTCGCCCTCCTTCGCCCTCATCGACAATATCGGCGGCGGCCTGTCCTGGCCGACATTGCGGACCTGCCTGCAGGCGGAATCCGCCCGCGAGATCATCCTCGCCCTGCTGGTGCCCACGCCGAAGCAGGCAGAAGAGCTCAAGAAGAGTGAAGGCTGGGTGCCGGAGGCGAAGGCCCTGCTGGAGAAGGCCCTCGGCCTCAAGCTAATGACCCGCGGCAAGACGCATTCCTCCATCGCCGATGAGCTCTGGCGCTTCGTGTTGTTCAGCGCCTTCGCCTTCGACCTGGCCGGCGATCTGCCTACGGCTTTCGTCAATGTCCCCAAGGCACCCGACGCAGCACGACCATTGGTGGAGCACCTCTGCGAGAGCCTGCGAAGCAGCGGAGCGACCCGCAACGAGTACATCACGCGCGCCCAGGCGGTGGAGGACGAGCTCAAGCTTCCGGAGGCTTGTGCGGGCCTGCCAGCGCTGGGCAAAGGCGACACCTTCCCCTTCGAGGAGCGCCGGGTTCTGGCCGTCGCCGTGGCCGCCCTCGTCGCCGACGATATGGACAGCGCCAGGACCGTCGTGACGCGGCACAGCGGCTCAGTCTGGGTCGGCAGGGGGGAGAGTCAAGCGCAATGGGGCCTGGTCGAAGCCGGCTTGCGTCTCGTTGAGGCTTGCGACGACGCCGACCGCCAGCTCGCCGACAACAGCCGCAGCCTCGAAGCCCTTGTCTCACACTACGCAGCGACCCTGCGCGAGGCGGATCGGCTCCAGCGGGAATTCGAGCAGGCGGTGGGGGATTACATCCCGACCGACGGCGTGCTGTCGCAGGCGATCGACCACTGCCGCCGGCGCTACGCCAAACTCGCGGAGACCATGCAGCGTCTCTTCACGAAGCATCTTGAGGCGGTAGGTTGGCCGTTGGCCGGACGCCTGGCGAATGCCGAAGTCTTTGATTCGGTCGTCGAGCCCATGCTCAAGGAAAGCGGCCGCCGGGTCGCCTTCATCATGGTGGATGCGCTGCGCTACGAGCTTGGCGTCACACTGCACAGGCAGCTTACTGAGACCGAGCAGGCCGAGATCTACGCGGCTTGTGCGCAGCTGCCGACCGTCACGCCGGTGGGGATGACGTCGCTTCTCCCTGGCGCCGGTGCAGGACTTCGGCTGACGAAGGATGGCGACGGCCTGAGTGTCACGCTCAACGGTACGAAGATGGCCACGGTCCCCAACCGTATGGAAGTGATGCGGGCCCGCTTCGGCGATCGCTTTGCCGAGAGCCTCCTTGATGCGTTTGTGCGCTCCAACGCTCCGGTGGCTGAGTCCGTTGAGCTTCTCGTATTGCGGACCCTCGACATCGACAGGCGCCTAGAGAACGAGCACTCGAACACGCTGACCTCCCTTAACCTCATCCATCAGTCGCTGAAGGCGATCCGCGTGGCGGTTCACAGGCTGAAGCAGGCTGGCTTCTCCGACGTGGTCATCGCCACCGATCACGGCTTTGCTCTCAACGCGCATGCGGGGGCCGGCGATGTGTGCGCCAAGCCCCCTGGCGTCTGGGTGACGCTGCATGACCGCGCGCTGCTCGGTGAAGGAGAGGGAGATGCGAGCACCTTTGCCCTCGCCGCGGAGAAGGCCGGGGTGCGCGGCGACTTCGCCAAGCTGGCGGGCCCGCGGAGCATGGCGCCATATCGCAAGGGGCTGCTGTATTTCCACGGTGGCGCCTCGCTTCAAGAGGCGGTCGTTCCCGTGATCACGGTGAAGCTGCGTCAGGCCAAGCAGCCACAAATGGCCGCAGCCAAAGTGATCCTGACCTACAAGAACGGCGCGAAGCGCGTCACGACGCGCCTTCCCGTCGTCGATCTCGCGATCGAAGGCGAGAACATGTTCTCGCTCGGAGAGACCTTCGAGATCCTGCTGGAGGCGGAGACCCGAAACAAGAAGGGCGAAATCGTCGGTGAGGCGAAGCGCGGCGGCGCCGTTGACGTTGCGACGGGCACGGTCACTCTGAAGCCTGGGGCGAAAATCCAGGTGACGGTGAAGATGGCCATGGAGTTCGAGGGCAAGTTTACGCTGAAGGCGCTCAATCCCGTGACGCTGGCGCAGTACGCCTCACTGGACCTGGAGACCGACTATGCAGTCTGAGTATGTGATGGACGCGCTCGACGCCAAGCTGAACGACGTGTTCGACGGGAAGGTCGTCCGCAAGGATCTGCTGCACAGGATCAAGAAGGGTACCAACGTTCCGACCTTCGTGCTGGAATTCCTGCTCGCCCGCTACTGCGCCAGCAACGACCCGGCCGAGATCCAGGCTGGCATGGAGGCGGTTCTATCGACCCTTCAGGAAAACTACGTTCGGCCGGACGAGGCCAACTCTGCCCAGTCGCGCGTCGCCATGAAGGGCAAGCACAAGTTCATCGACAAAGTGCATGTGCGATACGTTGAAAAGGAGAAGCGGCACTGGGCGGCTCTGGAGAATTTCGCGTCGCAGCGCATCGCGGTAGGCGAGAAATTTTATCGGGATAACGACCGGCTGCTTGAAGGCGGCATCTGGGCAGAAGTCGTTATCGCCCACAATGACGTCGATGCAGATGCCTACGCCTTCTATGTCGAGGATCTGCGTCCGATCCAGCTCAGCCGCTTTGACTTCGCGGCTTACGCCGAAGCGAAGAAGGCGTTCTCGCGCGACGAATGGGTTGATGTCGTGCTCCGCTCTGTCGGCCTGGAACCATCGAAGCTAACAAAGCGTGTGAAGTTCCACTTCATCGCCAGGCTGGCCCCTCTCGTCGAGTCGAATTTCAACTTCATCGAACTCGGGCCTCGCGGCACGGGGAAGTCATATTTTTTCAGTGAGTTTTCGCCCTACTCAACGCTCATCAGTGGCGGGCAGGCAACCAAGTCGGTGCTGTTCTACAATAACGCCCGACACAAGATCGGCCTCGTTGGCTTCTGGGACACCGTCGCCTTCGATGAGGTTGGTGGGATCAAGGTTAAGGATCCCGACACCATCCAGATCATGAAAGATTATATGGCCAACGGCCGCTTCTCCCGCGGCGCAGAGGTCATCGCAGACGCAAGCCTAGCGTTCGTCGGTAACATCGATATGTCGGTCGAGCAGATAGTGAACTCGACCGAGTACGATCTCTTTCAACCACTACCAGAGCAGTTCGACCTGGCTGTGATGGACCGATTCGCCTGCTACCTGCCCGGCTGGGAAATGCCGAAGAACAGTAGCGCCTTTCTAACCGCTCGGTTTGGCCTAATCACAGATTTCCTCGCAGAGGCTTTCCACCACCAACTGAAATACAGCAACCGCTATGAAGAGGTGAGCCAGCGGCTCAAGCTTGGTCGCGCCGTTGAGGGACGTGACGAAAAGGGCATCAAGAAAACGCTTTGTGCTCTCCTGAAAATTCTCCACCCATCTGATGCCCCTTCTGACGAGGAATTCGAGGAATATGTCGCTTATGCGATCGAATGCCGCCGCCGCGTCAAGGAGCAGATGAATAAGCGCAAACCGGACGACGAGTTCGCCAATATTGACCTATCGTTCTTTGATCGATCCGGCAAAGAGGTGGTTGTTCACTGCCCGGAAAGCGCGGGTGCATCGGCTACGCTACAGCCAGCGCGTCGGCCAATTCGGTCGAAAATCGATCAAGCTGTCAGCCCGGCGCCCACACCACCGTCTCCCGCCCAACCCAGCCCGACGGATGCCTCGAACATGCAGGGGCCTGCGCCAGCCGTGGAGCAGGTCGAGGCGGTGGAGCGGCACTACACGATAGCCTACGGAGACACCGGTCATTCATATGACACGATTTTCGGCCCTTATTTGCAGGGCGCGAAGCAGGTTTTCATCGAAGACCCCTACGTCCGCATGCCGCACCAGGTCACCAACTTCGTGCGGTTCTGTGAGACGGTGATCAAAGCCGCAACGGTGCGTCGGGTCACCCTCGTCACCTCATTTGACCAGCAGACTGATCTAGCGGCCCTGCAAGATAAACTTGATGAGCTAAAGGCAAGCCTACTGGAATACGACGTTACATTAGAGGTCCGGGTTAACGACAAGCTGCACGATCGTGAGGTGCGCTTGGATAATGGCTGGACGGTGAAGATTGGACGTGGTCTCGATTTCTATCAAAAACCGGAGGGGTGGTTCACGGTCGGCGCGACCGATCTCACCTTGCGCCGCTGCCTGGAGACGAAAGTGGACGTGTTTCGGACCCCTGGAGGCTGACCGATGACCAGGGCATGACCCAGCATCTAGCTCACGGGTTTGCCAGAGCCTCGGTTTCATTGATCAATGCGCCCTTATTGGCTGAGAATGACGAAACGATGTGGGGCCGGTCTGGCGCCTTCATGCGGTTTCGATTCGCGCATATGGAATGGCCAGCGCTCCTGGCTCACCGCGGGCAAATCCAAACGCGAGGGAGGCAGTGCCTAGGTTTGTTGCGGTGAAGGGAAGGGACACTCTATGTTGAGCACCGTTGACGCCTCCACGCCCGGGCCTTGTGCCTGCCAGGAAGACGGGCCGCGATACCCGGAGAGCAGCACCGTTACCGACCTCGGCGTGGATCAGACCGATGGCCGCTTCGCCGACGTGGCGGTCAACCGCTGCGAGCGCTGCGGGCAACTCTGGCTGCATTACCAGGTGGAGTACGAGCACATCAGCCGCTCCGGCCGCTGGGCCTGCGTGCCGGTTTCGGCCGCCGAGGCGGCGGGTGTGACCGCCGAGACCGCCGAGGCGCTGATCGCTGCCAGGCCGTGGCGCATCTACGGCGGCTCTTACTGGGGGCACGTGGGCAAGCGCGGGTCGGGGCAGTTGCTATGGGGATAATAAGTGGCTGCCACGCCCCGCAGAGCCTGAGCGATGCGAAAGTGCCAACCGAGGCCATGAAAGAAGACGAAGGTGTTCCGCTGCGAGATGCAACAAGAGGCCTGATTCAGCAGGAGGTCATATCCAGAGGCATCGATTGCCTTATGCACTTCACGCAGGCGGACAACATCCCTGAGAGTCCATCCGGGATCATATGGTTTTCTGACATAGCTTTCGGAGCATGCGGCGAACGGACGCCCAGCGCAGGAAGGCGAGCGCACTGCGGTTCAGGCATTCCCAGTCCTTGGCCAACCGTCGGCAGCGGTTGAGCCAGGCGATGGTGC
>CANBNK010000065.1 GCA_947371015.1 Acetobacteraceae bacterium
GTGGTCAGCGCACCGAGTTCGGTCGTGGTCAGCGCCGCCAGCTGGGTGGTGGTCAGTGCGCCGAGCTGAGTGCTGGCCAGGCCGCGCACCTGGGTGGTGGTCAGCGCGGCCACCTCGGTCGTGGTCAGCGCCGCCGCCTGGGTGGCGGCAAGCCCGCCAAGCTGCGTCGTGGTCAGGGCGGCAACTTCGGTGGTGGTCAGTGCCGCCACCTGCGCCGTGGTCAGCGCGCCGATTTCGGTACTGGAAAACCCGCCGAGCTGGGTTATGGTGAGCGCGGCCACCTGGGTGGTGGTCAGCGCCGCGACTTGCGTTACGGCCAGCGCGTTCAGCTGGGTGGTGCTGAGGGCGCCAAGCTGGGTGGTGGTCAGCGCCGCCAGGTCGGTATTGGTCAGTGCCCGCAGCTGCGTAGTGCTGATGGCACCAAGCTGCGTCGTGGTCAGCGCCGCCGCCTGGGTCGAGGACATCGCCGCAATCTCGGTGGTCGACAGCCCCGAGATCGTCGTGGTGGTCAGTGCGACGATCTGCGTCGTCGTGAGATTCGAAATCGTCGCCATCTGACAGCTCCAACCAAGGGCGCTGCCCAACCGCGCCGGCATGGGCGCGACGGCAGCTGGGACAGGCAAGATGCTTGGGAGACGGACCTGGCCCGGCTCACCGCGCCATCAGATTGATCCGGTCTATATTGCCGTCCGATTAAGCCCAGGCAGATTTCGTCACGGCAGTTTGGCGCCACGCTAACCGGCTGTTCACCGGGTTGCGCCAGCGTGACGGCGCGAAGCGGAAGCCAGGGTAGGACGCATGCTGGATATCACCGTCACGGACCTCATCGGCGCGGCACAAGGCCAGGCCGAGGCGGGTGGGGTGGCCGAGGCGGCGGCGCTGTACCGCGACTGGCTGGCCCGGAATACCGGCGCGCCGCTGGCGCATGTGGTGCAGTTCAATCTCGGCGTGCTGCTGACCGGGCTGAATGATCCGGTGGCCGCGCTTGAGGCCTTCACCCAGGCGATCCGCCAGCAACCCGGCTTCCTGCCACCTTATATCAACCTGGGCGTGCTGCATGAACGCGCCGGCGCGCTGGAATCGGCGCTGGGCCTGTGGCAGCACGTGCAGGCCAGCCTGGGTGGCGTCACCGCCGAGACCATCGCCTACAAGGCCAATGCCCTGAAGCTGAGCGCGCAGTTGCTGGAAAGCTGCAAGCGCCATGGCCAGGCCGAGGACGCGCTGCGCCAGTTGGTCGAACTCGGCCCGGGCCAGCGCGACGTGGCGCAGCACTGGGTCAGCCTGCGCCAGCGCCAATGCAAGTGGCCACTGCTGGAACCGCTCGCCGGAATGGACCAACAGGCGCTGCTGCAGACCATGGCGCCGCTCAGCCTGGCCAATCATACCGACGATCCTCTGCTGCACCTCGCCAATGCCTGGGCGCATTGCCGCCAGGATGTCGGCGAGCCCGCGGCGTTCCAGCGCTGGCAGGCGTTTCGTCACCCGCCCGGGCGGCGGCTGCGCATCGGCTACCTCTCGTCGGATCTGCGCGGCCACGCCATCGGCTACCTCACCGCCGACCTGTTCCGACTGCATGACCGCGCCTTCTTCGAAGTCTTCGCCTACTACAACGGAATCCCACAGGACGACGCGATCAAGCAGCGCATCCGCGGCACGGTGGAGCATTGGCGCGACATCCGCCCGCTGGACGACGACGCGGCGCTGGCGCTGATGCTGGCGGACGGCATCGACATTCTGGTGGACGTGAACGGCCATACCGGCGGCGCGCGCACCCGGCTGCTGGCACGGCGGCCGGCGCCGGTCATCGTCAACTGGCTCGGCTTCCCTGGCAGCATGGGCAGCCCCTACCACCACTACATGATCGCCGACGCCACCATCATCCCGCCGGGTACCGAGCACTACTTCTCGGAACAGGTGCTGCGGCTGCCCTGCTACCAGCCGAACGACCGCGACCGGGCGATGCCCGCCGCGCCCACCCCGCGCGACCAGTTGGGCCTGCCCGCGGATGCGGTGGTCTATTGCAGCTTCAACGGCACACAGAAAATCACGCCCTATGTGTTCGCGCGCTGGATGGAGGTATTGCGCCGCGTACCCACCGGCATCCTCTGGCTATTGAAGGGCAGCGACGAGGCCGAGACCAACCTGCGCGCCCGCGCGGCCGAGGCCGGCATCGCGCCCGAGCGCCTGGTCTTCGCGCCGCATCTCGGCAACCTGGAGCACCTCGCGCGCTATCCGGCCGCCGACCTGTTCCTCGACACCGCACCCTATGGCGCGCACACCACCGCCTCGGACGCGCTGTGGATGGGCGTACCGGTGGTGACGCTGCCCGGGCGTTCCTTCGCCTCGCGCGTCTGCGCCAGCCTGGTGCGCGCCGCCGGCGTGCCGGACCTGGTCTGCGACACGCCCGAGGCCTATGTCGCGCTGGCGGTAAGCCTGGGGCAGGACCGGGCGCGGCTGGCTGAATACCGCCGACAATTGCTGGCGGCGCGCCACAGTTCAGCCCTGTTCGACACGCCGCGCTGCGTGGCCGCGTTAGAGGGCCTGTATCGCGGCATCTGGAGTGCTTTCGAGAACGGCCAGCTGCCGCAGCCCGACCTGACCAATCTGGAGCACTACCTGGAGATTGGCGCGGCACAACCGCATGAGGACGTGGACCACGCGCGCCGCGCCGACTACGCCGAAACCTATCGCGCCGGGCTCGCACGCCGGCACGCCTTCTCGCCGCTGCCGCCCGACAGCCGGCTGTGGCAACCCGCGTCACGGCGCGCGGCATGAGCGCGGCACTGAACGCCGAGGCACCGCGCCCGATCGCGCGGTTCTCGTTGGCCGAGCTGATGGACTGGACGGCGACGGCACCGCCCGCGGCCGCGATCCTCGGCTACCAGGCCTGGATCGCCGGCAACCCCGCTGCGCCGGAACGCTGCGCCGCCTGGTTCAACCTTGGCGTGCTGCTGGCCGCCAATGGAGAGCTGGGGCGCGCCATGCTGGCCTACCAAAACGCCTTGGCCGCCAAGCCCGACTTCTACCAGGCCGCCGTGAACCTCGGGCTGGCGCAGGAAGCGCTGGGCCAGCCTGGGGCAGCGTTGGCCAGTTGGCAGCAGGCGCTGCAACCGGCCGAGGCGCGGATCGCGCTGCTCAACCATCGCGGCAGGCTGCTGGAAAACCAGGGCCGGCTGGCCGAAGCCGAAGCCGAGTTGCGCACCAGCCTATTGCTGGAGCCGCACCAGCCGGACGTGCTGCAACACTGGAGCCATCTGCGCCAGAAGGGCTGCATCTGGCCGGTGGCGGATACTGCGCTGGTGCCCGGCCTGACGCGTGAAACGCTCGACCACAACATCGGCCCGCTCGGCGCGCTGGCCTGGACCGACGATGCGGCGCAGCAACGCGCCAGCGTGGCGGCGTGGCTGGCCCGCAAGGTGCCGCCGGCGCCGCGCCGGCTGAGCCCGGAACACGGCTATGCGCATTCGCGCATCCGGCTGGGCTATCTCTCCTCGGACTTCTGCCAGCACGCGATGAGCTTCCTCATCGTGGAATTGCTGGAGCGCCACGACCGCACCGCCTTCGAGGTATTCGGCTATTGCTCCAGCCCCGAGGATGGCAGCGCGCTGCGCGCCCGCGTGCTCGCCGCGCTGGACCATCACGTGCCGGTGCATCGGCTGAGCGAGGCCGAGACCGCCGAGCGCATCCGCGCCGACGAGATCGACATCCTGATCGACCTGAACGGGCTGACCAAGGGCGCCCGCGCGCACACGCTGCGCTGGAAGCCGGCTCCGGTGCAGGTGACCTACCTCGGCTATATCGGCCCGCTGCCACTGCCGGAGCTGGACTACATCCTGTGCGACAACTACGTCATCCCGCCGGAGGCTGCGCCGCTCTATGCGCCGAAGCCCTTGCCGCTGCCCGGGCTGTACCAGGCCAATGACAGCCACGCGCCCGAGCTGCCCGCGGTTTCCCGGCAGGAGGAAGGGCTGCCGGAACGCGGCTTCGTGTTCTGCTGCTTCTCCAACCACTACAAGCTGACCGAGCCGCTGTTCGACGGCTGGCTCGACATACTGCATCGCGTGCCCGGCTCGGTGCTGTGGCTGGCGCAGGACAACGCCACCAGCCACGCCAACCTGACCCAGCGCGCGGCGCGACACGGCATTGCGCCGGAACGGCTGGTCTTCGCGCAGCGGGTGGCGCCAGCGCGCTACCTCGCGCGGATGGCGCTGGCCGACCTGTTCCTGGACACCTTCCCCTACAATGCCGGCACCATCGCCAGCGACGCGTTGCGCATGGGACTGCCGGTGCTGACGCTCTCGGGCCAGTCCTTCGCCTCGCGCATGGCCGGCAGCCTGGTGCATGCGGTGGAGCTGCCGGAACTCGCCACCACCAGCCTGGCCGACTACACCGAGGCGGCCGTCGCCATCGGCACCGATGCGGGGCGCCACGCCCGGTTGCGCGCGGCGTTGGCGGGCAATGCGTGGCAGCGCCATATCGGCGACAGCGTCGGCTTCACCGCGCGGGTGGAAGCGGCGTTCAAGGCGATCCGCCTGACGCCCTAGGCAGCCACCGCCAGCGCGTTCGGCTGCAAGTAGGCCGCGGCCCACAGCGCGAAGTGGCCATCGCGGACCACCCGGGCTGAGCCGAAGCCAGCCGCCAGCAGCGCCGCTTCCAGGCTGCGGGCGGTGAAGCCGGTGCGATGCCCCATGAAGCTGTTGCCCGCCGCCAACGAGGCACCGTGGCCATACAGCATGTCGAGCGGCGTGACCGGCCCGGCGGGCGAGATATAGGCCATGTCGCACAGGCCGTCGCGCGCCACCAGCTCGGCCACCTGTTGCAGGTCGGGCATGGTCATGTAGGCGACGCCGCCGGGCTTCAGCACGCGGCGGAACTCGGCCAGCGCCAGCGCCACCTCGTGCGGGTACAGGTGTTCCAGGTTGTGCGAGGACCAGACCGCATCGAAGCTCGCGCTCCGCACGGGTGCCATGTCGGTGATCGAGGCGACGATGTCGGGCGCCACCGCGGCGTCGATGTCGAGCCGCACCTCGCGCCATTCGCCGTCGCCGAAGAACTCCGCAGGCAGCTTGCCGGCTGAAGGGGCGCCGCAGCCGACATGCAGGACCACGCGCGCGGCACAGGGTTCGGACGTGTTCATGTCAGGCCGCCTTCCGCCGTTGCATGCCGGCCAAGTAGGTTTCGCCAAGCCCGCCGCCGCCGCGCCGGTCGTGTTCCGCCAGCAGTCGGAAGGCGACGTCGATCGAGCCGTAGCAGTCGTGCAGGATCGCGGCCATTGCCAGCAACTGGCGGTCATCCAGCAGGTGCAACCTGGTGATGTCGCGGATGAAGATGCCGTCTGCCCAGACCAGCTGGCTGAACCCTGCATAGGGGTCCTGGTTCACGAGCATCGGGCTGATCGCGCGGCTCACCTCGGGGAAGAATCGATGGAACATGAAGCCGTGCCCGCGCAGGAACAGCTCCACCTCGCTGAACAGCGGCTGGCCTTCGTACAGCGGCATGAATTCCACCTCGGCCTGCACCACCAGCGCCGTGCCCAGGCGCTGCTCGGCATGGCGCAGCACCATCAGTTCGGCGCCCTGGATGTCGAGCTTGAGCAGGTCGGCGCCTGCGGTCTCGGGCACGTCGTCAAGCCGTACCGTTGCCACCGTCTCGGTCGACAGTACCCGGCCCCATTGGGGGAAGCCGTGGAACAGGTTCAGCGTCGCGTCGTTCGGCACCAGCAGCGAGGTCATGCCCGCCGCCTGGCAGACGTGCAGCGTGTGATCAGCGCCGTCGCCCACCGCGTACGGGAAGTAGCGCTCATGCGGGCCCTTGCGACGCTCCAACTCGGCCAGCGCCAGCGGGTTCGGCTCGAACCCCACCACGTCCGCATGGCCGTCGCGCAACAGCCCGGCATAGGGCGGCGCGGTGTCGATCGGGTTGGCGCCGATATCGACCACCTTGATCCGCGGGCAGGCGCCGGTCAGCGCCTGGAAGGTTGGTGAGCTCTGAGCTGTCATCGAGCCTGCCTTTTGCATCGAGCCGATATGATCCAGGCTAAAGCTTAACGTCCTCATGCCACCGCCCGTTATTTTCCACGCCGCGCTGTAAACCAAGTCGAAAGGGAAGCGGCCCAGATTGTCAGGCGGGCAATGCCACCCCGCAGCATGAGGAAAAGCCGATGAAGCGAGCGCGCAAACGGGTTCTGGTCACGGGTGGTGCCGGCTTCCTTGGCTCGCACCTGTGCGACCGGCTGGTGCAGCGCGGCGACGACGTGTTGTGCGTCGACAATTTCTACACCGGCGCACGCGACAACATCGCGCACCTGGTCGGCAACCCGCGGTTCGAGATGCTGCGCCACGACATCACCTTCCCGCTCTATGTCGAGGTTGATGAGATCTTCAACCTGGCCTGCCCGGCCTCGCCGGTGCACTACCAGCACAACCCGGTGCAGACCCTGAAGACCTCGGTGCACGGCGCCATCAACATGCTCGGCCTGGCCAAGCGGCTGGGCGCCAAGATCTTCCAGGCCTCCACATCCGAGGTCTATGGCGACCCGGCGGTGCATCCGCAGACCGAAGCCTATTGGGGCAATGTCAACCCGATCGGCCTGCGCTCCTGCTACGATGAGGGCAAGCGCTGCGCCGAGACGCTGTTCTTCGACTACCATCGGCAGAACCAGGTCAACATCCGCGTGGCGCGCATCTTCAACACCTACGGCCCGCGCATGCACGCGAATGACGGCCGGGTGGTCTCGAACTTCGTCGTCCAGGCGCTGCAAGGCAAGCCGATCACGCTGTACGGCAATGGCCGGCAGACCCGCTCCTTCTGTTATGTCGACGACCTGATCGAAGGCATCCTGCGGCTGATGGACGCGCCTGACGCCGTCACCGGCCCTATCAACCTTGGCAATCCGCACGAGTTCAGCATCCGTGAGCTGGCCGAGCTGGTGGTGCAGCTGACCGGCACCGCGCCGGAATTTCGGCACGAGAAGCTGCCTGCCGACGACCCGACCCAGCGCAGCCCGGACATTTGCCAGGCGCGCGATCTGCTGCGCTGGGAACCGCAGGTGGCGTTGCAGAAGGGCCTGCTGCGCACCATCGACTACTTCATCGAACACCTGGAGCTGCGCCCCGACGCACCTGAGGTGAGGCGGTTTCGACAGCGCGTTGCCTGACCGGCCGACGAATTCCCCAGCAAGGCGCACAAAACGTTGACGCCCGCCCACACAGCACTCCGCTGCCTGTTCCTCATCGCCATGCACCACGGCGTGCATCTGCGTGACGACGAACTGGTGGCCGCCGAGCAGCCGGAGATGCTGCCCTCGATGCTGCGCAGCATGCGCAAGCTGGGCCTGAAGGGCCGCGCGCTACGGCAGTGCAGCTGGGAGCAAGCGGGGACGCTGGGCACCGCCTATCCGGCGCTGGTGGTCAGGCGCGACGGCAGCTGGGTGATCCTCATCCATGTCGTCGCCAACGCCAGCGGCGAGCGCGTCGCCGCCATCCTCGACCCCGCCGAGGAGCGCAAGGGCGTGCAACTCTTCAGCCGCGCGCAATTCGTCGCGGACTGGGACGGCACGCTGGTGCTGTGCAAGCGCGTGCATGCGCTGGGCGACCTTGAACAGCCTTTCGGCATGCGCTGGTTCCTGCCCGAGATCATTCGTCACCGGCGCTTCTTCGTCGGCGTGGCGCTGTCAGCGATACTGTGCAACATCGTAGGCTTCGCGATCCCGCTGCTGTTCCAGGTCCTGGTGGACAAGGTGGTCACCCACCATGCCTACCACACGCTCTATGCCGTGGTGGCGGTGTTCGTGCTGCTCGCGGCGTTCGACGCACTGTTCTCCTACACGAGGCAGCGGCTGATGCTGCTGGCCAGCAACAAGATCGACGCGCGGCTCGGCTCGCGCACCTTCGAGCATCTGTTGAGCCTGCCGCTCAGCTTCTTCGAGAGCAACGCCGCCGGCGTGCTGACCCGGCACATGCAGCAGACCGAAAAGCTGCGCCATTTCCTCACCGGCCGGCTGTTCCAGACCATGCTGGACGCCGCCATGCTGCCAGTGCTGCTGGTGTTCCTGGTGGTGTACAGCGGCGTGCTCACCGCCATCGTGCTGGGGTTCTCGGCGGCCATCGCACTGGTCATCGGCGCCATGGCGCCGGCGTTCCGCCGCAAGCTCAACCTGCTCTACCAGTCCGAGGGCGCGCGCCAGGCGCATCTGGTGGAAACGCTGCACAACATGCGGGCGGTGAAGTCACTGGTGCTGGAAGGCGCGCGGCAGAAGGCGTGGGACAGCAAGCTGACCCAGGCGGTGCGTCAGCATGCGGCGGTCGGGCGGATCGGCACCGCCGCCAACGTGCTGACCGGCCTGCTGGAGAAGCTGATGCAGATCGCGGTGCTCGGCATCGGCGCGCTGCTGGTCTTCGACGGCAGCCTCACCATCGGCGCGCTGGTGGCCTTCACCATGCTCTCGGGCCGCGTCACCGGCCCGCTGGTGCAGATCGTCGCGCTCATCAACGAATACCAGGAAGCCGCGCTTTCGGTGCAGATGCTGGGCCAGGTGATGCACACCCCGCCCGAGCGCCCGCCGGGCGAACGCCTCGCCGCCCCACTGCTGAGCGGCGCCTTGCAGTTCAACGACGTCACCTTCACCTACCCGGGCGCGGCCACGCCGGCGCTGGCCAATGTCAGCTTCAGCGTCGAGAAGGGCCAGGTGATCGGCGTGGTCGGGCGTTCCGGCTCGGGCAAGACCACCGTGACGCGGCTGATCCAGGCGATCCATGCGCCGCAGCAGGGCGCGATCCAGATGGACAACGTGGACCTGCGCCACATCCAGCTGGGGCATCTGCGCCGCAGCGTGGGCGTGGTGCTGCAGGACAACCTGCTGTTCCAGGGCACCATCCGCGAGAACATCGCCGCCACGCGGCCCGATGCGCCGATCGACGAGGTTGTCACCGCCGCGCGCCTGGCGGGGGCCGAGGAGTTCATCGACCGCCTGCCGCGCGCCTATGACACAAGGATTGAGGAGGGTGCCTCCAACTTCTCGGGCGGCCAGCGGCAGCGGATCGCGATTGCCCGCGCGTTGCTGACCCGCCCCTCGCTGCTGGTGTTCGACGAAGCCACCAGCGCGCTCGACCCCGACAGCGAGGCGATCATCCAGAACAACCTGGCGCGGATTGCACAGGGCCGGACCATGCTGATCGTCTCGCACCGCCTGTCCTCGCTGGTCCAGTCCGACGCGATCCTGGTGCTTGAACAGGGCCAGGTCGTGGATTTTGCCCCGCATTCCGTCCTGCTTGAACGCTGCGAGATCTACCGGCACCTATGGCAACAGCAGACACATTATCTCCGCTAGGGCCGGGCTTCCGGTTCCGGATCGGCCGCATCGGCCGGGGCGGGAAAGCTGCGCCCTGCCCGCCGGCGGCGCCGCGCCTGCACCCGGAGGCGATGGACTTCCAGGACGACCTGGAACAGCTGATCGGCGAACCGCCGCCGCCCATGCTCGGGCAGGTGCAATACCTGATCGCGCTGCTGTTCGCGCTGCTGGTCGTGGGTGCCGCGCTGGTCGAGGTGGATGTGGTGGTCACCGGCAGCGGCCGCATCGCCACCGACACGCCACCGGTTGTGCTGCAACCGATGGAACGCGCCGTGATCCTGGAGTTGCTGGTGAAGCCGGGCGACAGCGTGGTGGCCGGCCAGGTGGTGGCAGTGCTGGACGGGACCGAGCACCAGGCCGACACCGAAAGCCTCTCGGCGCAGCAACGCGCGCTGGCGGCGCAATGGCAGCGCGTGCAGGCCGAGCTTGACGGCGCGGACTATCCGCTGACCGCCGACGCTCTGCTGGAACGGCGCCTGCAGGCCACGCTGTTCGCGCAGCGCCAGGCGCTGCTGGCCACCCGGATGCGCGCGCTGAGCGAGGATATTGCCGGCCTCGAAGCCAATATCCGCGCCATCCTCGACGGCGCCAGCTTCCAGACCCAGCAGGCAGCCATCGCGCGCGATGTGGAGGGCATGCGCAGCCAGTTGCTGGCCGGGCAGATCGGCTCTCGCCTGCAATACCTCGGTGCGCGGCAGGCCCGGTTGCAGGCCGAACACGAGCTGAACCAGACCAATGGCCGGTTGCGCGAGCTGCGCCATTCGCTGCAGGCTCGCCAGGCCGAGCGACAGAGCTTGCAGGATGATTGGCGCCGCCAACTGCTGGAAGAAGGCATTCGCGTCCGCACCGACCATGTGCGCGTGACCGGGGAGTTGGCGAAGCTGGCGCGCCGAAGCGAACTCATGCTGCTGAAGGCGCCGCAGGACGGCGTGGTGCTGGAGGTGGCGCGTCGCGCGGTCGGTTCGGTGGTGCGTGAGGCCGAACCACTGGTGACGCTGGTGCCCTCGCGGGTACCACTGATCGCGCAGATCGCGGTGCAGTCGGCCGATATCGGCTATGCCCGGCCGGGCGATGCGGTGGTGCTGAAGGTCGATGCCTTTCCCTACCAGCGGCACGGCACGCTGGAAGGACGGCTGCGGAGCTTCAGCCAGGAATCCTTCGGCGTTCAGGCGGCCAGCGAGGCCGATGGTCTGGCTTCGGCCCGGGCTGGCGGCGGGGCGCTGCATCGCGGCTATGTGGAACTGCCCAGCGTCGCCCTCAGCAACCTGCCGCGGGGCGCACCCCTGACCCCGGGCATGACCCTCACCGCCGAGATCAAGGTCGGGACGCGGAGCGTGCTGTCATACTTCCTGTACCCGCTGGCACGCGGCCTGCACGAAAGCATGCGCGAGCCGTAGTGTCGTGGGCTGAGGTCGGTGATGCTGTCGACGAAGATGATCGACGTGCGGGCGGTCAGCTGCACGAGGTCGGGATGCTGTCACCGCGCCAGCGCGACGGTAGCGAGCTTCCCTGACCTGCCCTGGAATGCGGATCTACGGATTCTGAGAGAGCCAACCCGTGCCATGACGCGGGCGCAGGGTGCCGGCGCCGAGGGGTGGGGCCGCCTGGACACACACCACCGTGGCGAGGGTGTTGGCACGCTGCGGTTCCAGCGTGGCGGCGCGATCAGCCAAATGCCGAGCTATCGCCTGGCCGCTCCGGCTCCTTGAGGCCCGCCGGCGACCGGCTCGAATGCTCCCTCTGCTACCCAGCCCGCTGCCACGGTGCAGATCGCGTCCGCCAGGCGTTCCGCCGCCAGCCCCGGCGGGCGGTTGCGCGGCCTCGCCAGGCACAGGGTGCGCCTGAGCATCGGGCGCACCGGCGCCGCGGAAAGCCGGCCGCTGGCCAGTTCTTCCCGCACTGCCTGGCGCGAACCCAACATCTGCGCCACGCCCTGCGCCGCCAGCGCCTTCTGGGGCGCGGTCGCCTCCACCTCGAACCGCACATCAAGCACCAGGCCCCGTGCGGCGGCCAGGGCTTCGACCCGCTGTCGGAAGGGGTTGGCCGGGCTGGGCAGCACCAGCGGCACCGCGCCCAGCCGCCGGAACTGCACCGGCCGGTCCAGCGCGTATCCGGCCTCTGGCGTGGCGATCAGCACCATGTCCTCCGCCAGCAGCGGCTGCATCAGCAGGCCGCGGGCCGGCGCCGGGTCGAACATCAGGGCCAGGTCCAACTGGCCGGCGAGCAGCAGTTCGCGCGTCTGGTCGGCGAAGCCGCCAACGAAACGCAGATTGACCTCCGGATGCGCAGGAATGAAGCCACGCGCCAAAGCCTCACTCAGCATTTCCAGCAGCAGCCAGGGCAGGCCGATGCTGACCCGTCCGCGCAGTGGCGCGCCGATGCCGATCTCGGCCTTCAACTGCGCCAGCCCAACCACCAGTGGTGCGGCGCGCTCTCGGAGGCGCTGCCCTGCCTCGGTGAGCGCCAGGCCGCGCCCATGGCGGCGGAACAGCGCCACGCCGAACTCCGCCTCCAGCAGGCGCATCTGCCGGCTGAGCGCGGTCTCCACCACCCGCAGCCGCAGGGCGGCGCGGCGCAGGCTGCCGGTCTCGGCGACTTCCAGGAAGGTGGTGAGTTGGCGCAGGTCCATCAGCTTCGAGCGTGCTAATTCAGTGCAGTCTGACTGCATCCGATTGTCATGGAAAGCAGGTCCTGACCTGCGCCAGCATCGCCATGCCGTCCCCGGAGCCCTGCCAAATGCACCGACTGCTGCTTGCCCTGCTGCTGCTGGTTCCCCTCACCGTCCATGCCCAGCCAGCGGGAGCGCCAATCACGCTCGTCGTCCCCTATGCCGCCGGCGGCATTACCGACGTGCTGGCCCGCCTGCTGGCGGAGCGGCTAGCCGCCCGGCTGGGTGTGTCGGTGGTGGCGGAGAACCGCACCGGCGCTGGCGGTCTGATCGGTGCCCAGGCGGCGGCGCGCGGGCGGCCGGATGGCACCACCTTGTTCATGCATTCCTCCGCCATCATGGCGGTGGCGGCCAATAGCACCGACGCGCGGTTCGAGCCGATGGCCGAACTGGCGCCGGTGATCTTCATCGCCGGCCTGCCCAGCGTACTGGCGGTGAATCCCGCCGTGCCGGCGCACACCATGCCGGAGCTGCTGGCCTGGTTGCGCGCCAACCCGGGCCGGGCCAACTGCGGCAACCTCGGCGAGGGCGCCAACGACCACCGCGCCTGCCTGGCGCTGGAGCGCGCCACGGGCAGCCGCATCGAGCACGTGACCTATCGCGGCCTGCCGCCATTGGACCTGGACCTGATGGCCGGCACCATCCACCTGGCGCTAGGCTCGGCGCCGATCCAGGTACCGCTGGCGCGGGAAGGCAAGATCCGCATCCTGGCCGTCGGCACCGCCGAGCGCTTGGCCAGCATGCCCGACGTGCCGACGCTGCTGGAAAGCGGCATTGAGTTCGAGACGCTGGCAGTGAACGCAATCTTCGTGCCCGCCGCCACGCCGCAGCCGGTGGTGGAACGACTGAACCGCGAGATTGCCGCCATCCTGGCCGAACCGGCGGTGCGCGAGCGGATCGAGGCCACCGGCAGCATCCTCGGGCCGACCGACATTCCATCGCTGCGCGCCCGCTTCCAGCGGGAATGGGAGCGCGCCCTATCCAACAAGCAGGGAGGCTGACCGCCATGACCTATTCCATCACCGCCCGCTGCCCTCACACCGGCCAATATGGGGTGGGCGTGGCCACCTATTCGCCAGTGGTGGGCAGCAATGTGCCGCTGGTGGTGGCCGGGCACGGCGCGGTGGCGCACCAATGCGTTGCCTCGCCGGTGTTCCGCGCCATGGCCGGGCGGCTGCTGGCCGAGGGCTGCTCCGCTGAAAGCGTGCTGGCCGAACTGGCGGCGAAGGACCCGCACTGGCAGAGCCGCCAGGTAAGCGTGGTGGACCTTTACGGCCGCGCCGCCGCCTGGACCACACCGACCGCGCCCGCCCACGCCGGGCACAAGCTGGGCGACGGCTTCGCCGTGGCCGGCAATGTACTGACCGCCTCGTGCCTGGAGGAGACCTTCGCCGAGTTCTGCGCCACCCAGGGCAGCGAGTTACCGCTGGCCGAGCGGCTGATGCGCGCGCTGGAAGCCGGGGCGCGGTCAGGCGGCCAGGCCGAGGGCCTGACCAGCGCGGCGCTGCTGGTGGTGGGCCAAGACCCTTTCCCGCTGGTGGACCTGCGGGTGGACGTGCACACGGCCCCGGTGATTGAGCTACGTCGCGCCTGGGACTTCATGGCGCCGCTGCAGGGCTACTACGTGCAGCGCAAGACCAACCCGGTGGGGCTAAAGCGCTGGTGGCAGCAACGCATGGCGGAAGTGCCGGGCTGGCAGCCGCAACACCTGGTGGGCGTCGTTCCTCAGCAATGAACCCACTCGCCTTGCTGGAAGGCTTCGATCCTGGCTGCATAAGACGCTGCGGGCGGGAAGCGGCTGTAGCGGGCCCTATTGCGTCCGGTGCGCCAGTGCTTGCCTGCGCCACATGATTTCGCGACCCGCGCTATTCCAGCCGGATGCCGGTCTCCCGGATCACGGCGGCGAAATAGGCGCGTTCCTGCGCCATGGCTTCGGCATAACCGCTGGGGCTGCTCCCCAGCGGCTCGGCGCCGTTGCGGCGAAACAGCGCGCCCAGTGCGGGGTCGGCCAGGCTGGCATTGGCGGCGCTCGCCAGCCGCTCCAGCACCGCTGCCGGTAGCCCGCGCGGCCCGACCAAGCCGACCGAGTTGGCCATGTCGAAGCCTTCCAGTCCTGCTTCAGCCAGGGTCGGAACCTCGGGGATGGCAGGGAAGCGGCGCGGCGTGCAGACCGCCAGAATCCGCAGCCGGCCCGAGGCGGCAAGCGGCAGCACCGGCGGCAGGCCGGAGAAGGTCATCGCCACCTGGCCGGCGGCGGTATCGTTTACCGCCGGCGCGGCGCCCCGATACGGCACGTGCAGCAACTCCACCCCCGCGCGCCGCAGGAACAACTCGCCGGCCATATGCATCAGGCCGGCTATGCCGGTGCTGGCATAGCCAAGCTCGCCCGGCCGCGCCTTGGCCAGCGCCACCAGGGCCGGCACATTGGCGACGGGCAGCGCACCGTGCACCGCCAGGGCCACCGGCGTCCGCCCCAGCAGCGCGATAGGCTGGAAATCGCGCTCGGCATCATAGGGCAGTTGGCGATCGAGCAGCGGCCGCAGCGCCATCTCCGACCCCGTGACGAACAGCAGCACATGCCCGTCCGGCGTGGCCCGAGCCAGTTCGGCAGCGGCGATGGTGCCGGAGGCGCCGGTGCGGTTTTCCACCACCACCGACTGACCGAGTTCGCGCCCCAGGCGGGCGGCGACGGCGCGGGCCATGATGTCGGTGCCGCCGCCGGGCGGGTAGCCGACCAGCAGGCGCAGCGGACGGTCCGGCCAGGCAAGCGCAGGGGTGGCCAGCAGCGTGGTGGCCAGCAGCGCCCGCCGCCGCATCAGTGCTTGCCGCCCATGGCCGGCGGCGGGGTGAAGGCGGCCGGGCCCTTGGCGCGGATCACCTCGGTGCCGCCATACTGCGCGATCATCGCCGCCTGGTCGGCCTTGGCCATGGCGTCCGTCGCCTCCGGGTCCACCAGGCCGCGCAGTCGGGCTTCCAGCGCGTTGCGCGTCTCGGCGGCGGCGTTGCTGGTGCCCAGGTCCACCAGTTCCTCCGGGTCCGCCTCCAGGTCGAAGAGCTGCGGCGGTGCGTTGACGTAGTGGACGTATTTATGCCGCAGCGTGCGCAGCATGTAGAAGGCGTCCGGCCCATAGGTATGGAACTCGCTGAGCGCCACGCGATCCTCGGCCGGGGCATTGGCCAGCCGCAGCAGGGAGGCGCCGGGAAGGCCATGCGCTTCAATGGCATCGCCGGCGCCGACCGCATCCAGGATGGTCGCGGAGACGTCGCAGAGCGTTACCGGTGTCCGGCATTGCACCGCGGCGGGTACATCGGCACCGGCCAGCAGCATCGGGATGCCGGCGCTCTCCTCATACATGGTCGCCTTGCCCCACAACCCGCGGCTGCCCAGGTTGTCGCCGTGGTCCGAGGTGTAGATGACGCGGGTGCTGTCGCTCAGCCCGGCCTCGCCCAGCGCCGTCATGATCTTGCCGATCTGCTCGTCGAGGAAGCTGACCAGGCCGAAATAGCCGGCAAGCGCGCGGTTGACGTCCTGCTCGCCCTGCATCGGCGCGTCGTAGTGCGACTTGCGGCGGTACATCGCGACATAGGGGTGCATCGGCCGGTCGTCGGCGTCGTACAGCTTCGGCCGCGGCAGGTCGTGCCGATAATAGCGGTAGAAGTGCTCCGGCGGCGCGGTCAGCGGGAAGTGCGGCGCCACCATAGAAACGAAGAGCACCCAGGGCTTGTCGTGCCGTTTCGTCCCCACCTCGCGCAGCCAGGTCTGCGCCTCGGCAGCGATGCGGCGGTCGTAGATGGTGTAGTCGCTCTCGCCAGGGCCGGCCTGCTCGATCAGCTTCTTGCCGGTGAGCCTGATATCATCGGGGTCGCGGATCAGCATGGTCACGTCGCCAACGCCGCCCGAGATGTGCATCGGCAGGATGTTCTCGGTGAAGCCGTAATCCTCCTGCGGGTGGCCCTTGTAGTGCAGCTTGCCGATGCTGGTGACGTGGTGGCCGCGGTCGCGCAGCATGTGCGACCAGCCCGGCGGCACGCCGTTGTAGGCGATGGCGTTGTCCCAGGCGTGGTTGCGGTGCACCGGCTGGCCGGTGATGAAGCTGGCCCGCGCCGGCACGCAGATGGGGCTGGGGGTATAGGCGGCGGTGAAGCTCGTGCCGGCACCGGCCAGATGGTCCAGGTGCGGGGTGGAGATCACCGGATGGCCGGCATGGCCGAGCACCTTCGGGTTATGCTCGTCCGACATGATGACGACGAGGTTCTGCGGCGTGGTCATGGGGTGGGTTCCTATTCGGGCCTGGCGCCGGAGATGCGAACCGCATCGCGCCAGCGTGCCAGGTCATGGGTGTGGATGCGCTGCGCCTCGGCGGGGCCTTCCGCCACCGCCAGCAGGCCCAGGCGTTGCAGCCCAGCGCGGCCTTCCTCGGAGCGCGTGATTCGCATCACCTCCTCGGCCAGGTAATTCACCACCGCATCCGGCGTGGCGACGGGCACGAAGAAGCCGTGCCAGCCGATGAGTTCCAGCGGCAACCCTTGCTCCGAGAGCGTCGGCACCTCCGGGAATTCCGGATAGCGCTGGCTGCCGGTCATTGCCAGGCAACGCACCTGGCCGGTCTCCATGAAGGGACGCGAGGGCGCGAAGTCGATCAGGAAGGCATCGACGCGGCCGGTGGCCACTTCCTGGATGCCCTGGGCCGAGCCGCGGAACGGCACATGCAGGATGTCGGTGCCGGTCAGGTGCTTCAGCATCTCCATCTGCAGGTGGCTGGTGCTGCCGATGCCGAAGCTGGCGTAGGTCAGCTTGCCCGGCTGGGTCTTCGCCAGGTCGAAGAACTCCCGCGCCGTCCGCACCGGCAGGGTGGACCGCACGAACAGGCATTGCGGCGCGATGCCGAAGCGCACCACGGCGCGGAAGTCGCGACTGATGTCGAAGGGCATGCTGGGTTGCAGCGCCGGGTTGCTCAATACCCAGGCGGCGGCGCCATAGGCGATATGGTGGCCGTCGGCCGGTTGGCGCAGCACATATTCCAGCGCCACCACGCCGCTCCCGCCGGGACGGTTGTCCACCAGCAGCGGCTGGCCCAGGCGCGGCGTCATGCGTTCCGCCAGGAAGCGTGTCACCAGGTCGCCCTGGCCACCGGGCGGGGCGGCATAGACCACGCGCACCGGCCGGTCCGGGAAGCCCAGCGGGCGCTGCTGCGCGTGCGCCGCGAGGCTGGCACAGAGCGCCAGCAGCAAGGCCAGGGCCCTCATGCCGCGAAGCTCGAACGCAGCTGCGCGGCCCAGCGGCCCCCGAGCCTGGAGACGACCCAAAGCGAGCGGAAGCTGCCCATGCTCGATCCATCCTTCCGGTAACGGGTGAACTGCACGTCCAGGTGCACCTTGTCGGCCGAGGCGGCGACCAGGTTGCGCCAGTCCCATGCGCTGCGCGCCCAGCCATCGCCGGCACGGGCGAGGAAATCGGCGTGGTAGCTGGCCGGCGTCTCCCAGCTCTGCAGCCGCCCCTGGCTGAGCCGGTGGTGCGGGAAGTGCAGCGTCGCCGCCAGTGCCTTGCCGTCGCGCGCGTTCAGCGCGGCCATGTGGCGGTCCAGCACCGCCATCGCCTCGGCCGCCGCCTTGCTGTCCTGGTCCATCGCTGCCCCTCTACTCCGCGCGAATGCCGTAGCGCCTGATGGCGTCGCGCAGCCGAACATCCTCCAGCTGCGCGAAGGCGGTGAATTCCTCGGGCCCTTGCGCGGCCACGCTGGCGCCCAGCGGCGCGAAGCGCGGAACCAGCGCGGGCTGCGCCAGCGCCGCCAGCGCGGCGGCGCTGATCGCCTGCTGCACCGGCTCCGGCGTCGCCGCCCGCACCACCAGGCCCAGCCAGGAGGTGACCTCGGCCGGGGCGTAGCCCAGTTCGGTCAGCGTTGGCACCGCCGGGAAGATCGGCGAGCGGTGTTCGCCGGCAATCGCCAGGGCGCGCAGATCGCCGTTCTCCACATGAGGCGCGGCGACCACCAGCGGCAGCACCGCCACCGCCAGGCTGCCCTGCAGCAGGTCCGGCACCATCGGCGGCCCACCGCGATAGGGCACCGCTTCCAGCCGCAGCCCGGCCAGGTTGCGCCAGATCTCGCCCACCATGTGCTGCGTCGTGCCCTGGCCGCCATAGCCATAGGGCTGCGGCAGCGGCGAGGCGGCCAGTTGCTGCACCAGCTCGGGCAGGCTGCGCGCCGTACTGGCCTTCGGCACCACCAGCAGGCTCGGCGAATCCACCAGCCGCGCCACGAAGCGCCAGGTGGCGAAGGGGTCGCCGCCGCGCCCGACCTGGAGGTGGCGGTTGGCCACCAGGAAGGGGCCGCCGAGCAGGATGGTGTAGCCATCGGCCGGCGCGTCGCGGACCGCGGCGGCGGCGATCTCGCCATTGCCGCCGCTCCGCACCTCCACCACCACGTTCTGGCGCCACTGCGCCGCCAGCGCCTCGGCGGTGATGCGGGCGACGAGATCGACGCTGCCGCCGGCGGGATAGGGCACCACGATGCGCACGGGTCGGGCCGGAAAGGCAGCCTCCTGCGCCTTCGCCTGCCCCTGGGCCAGGGCCGGCAGGCCGGCCAGCCCGGCCAGTACCACGCGCCGCCGGGCGCTCATGCCGCCACCCCCTCGGCGTTGCGCTCGCCCAGCATCAGCGCCGCGGCGCGTTCGCCGATGGCCACCGCGGGGGCATTGGTGTTGGAGGAGACGATGAAGGGCATCACTGCCGCATCCACCACCCGCAGGCCATCCACGCCATGCACGCGGCATTGCGCGTCCACCACCGCTTCCGGCCCGCTGCCCATCCGGCAGGTCCCCACGGGGTGGTAGCTGGTCTGGCCGACGCGCCGGGCATAATCCAGCAGCGCCGCGTCGTCCTGTGCCGCCGCGCCGGGGCGCGTCTCCTCCACCAGGAAGCGCGCCAGCGCCGGCTGCGCGCCGATCCGCCGCGCCAGGCGCAACCCGCGCACGGCGGCGGCGCGGTCGGCCTCGGCGGCGAGGTAGTTGGGCTGGATACTGGGTGGCGTCGCCATCTCCGGCGCCACCGCGTGCACGCTGCCGCGGCTTTCCGGGTAGAGATGGAAGAAGCCGATGGAGACGCCGCTGAACGGGTCCAGCCCTGTCCCCTTGGTGTAGCCGGTGCGGTCGGCGGCGCTGACCTTGTGCAGTTGCAGCTTCATGTCCGGCCTGGTGCTCTCCGGCAGGCTGCGCGCCAGGGCATGCGCGGTGGCGCTGATGGAGGCGAACATGCCGGTGCCGAAGACCTGCCAGCGCAGCGCCTGGATGGGTCCGTGCAGCCAGGGCCGGGCCATCAGGTCATTCACCGTCAGCACGCCGCGGCTGCGCCAGGTGACGCGGATGTGGAAGTGGTCGGACAGGTTCTCGCCCACACCCGGCAGGTCATGCAGCACCGGGATGCCCAGGGCGCGCAGCCGCTCGGCCTGGCCGATGCCGGAGACCTCCAGCAGTTGCGGCGACTGGATGGCACCGGCCGCCAGCACCACGCCGAGCCGCGCCCGTGCCTCGCGCGGCTGGCCATGCTGCGTATAGGCCACGCCGACGGCGCGCTTGCCCTGGAACAGCACGCGCTGCGCCAGGGCGCCGGTTTCCACGTGCAGGGCATGGCGCAGCGCCGGGCGCAGATAGGTCTCCGCCATGCTCTGGCGCCGGCCGCGCCGGGTATTGGCCTGCAGGCGGCCGACGCCTTCATGCCGGGCGCCGTTGTAGTCCGGGTTGGCAGGGATGCCGCTGGCCTCGCAGGCGGCGATGAACCCGGTGGTGATGGCATCGCCCTCCCCCAGCTGCTCGATCGGCACCTTGCCGGCACGGCCACGCCGGCCGTCCTCGCCCAGCGCGGTGCGCTCGATGCCCTGCATGACAGGGGCGATGTGGCGCCAGTCCCAGCCCGGTGCCTCGGCGCCCCATTCGTCCCAGCGCGAGGGGTCGCCGCGCACCCAGAGCATGCCGTTCACCGAGGAGGAGCCGCCCAGCAGCTTGCCGCGCGGCCAGAGCATGCGGCGGTTGTCGGCGCCGGGGTCGGCCTGGGTGTTGAAGCGCCAGATGACCTTGTCGTCGGTCAGCAACTTGCCGGCGCCGATCGGCACCTTCACCCAGCGGTGGCTGTCATCGCCGCCGGCTTCCAGCAGCAGCACGCGGCGCCCCGCTTCGGCCAGGCGCGCCGCCACCACGCAGCCGGCGCTGCCGGCGCCGACGACGATGTGGTCCCAGGTCTCGGCCATGGCCGCCCTCCCCTTCTTGGCGGTCAGCTTGCACGGCCCCCAGCCACGCGGGAAGCTGCTTTGAGTGAATCAACCCACGCAGGCTCGACCATATGTGCTCCCCATTGCGCTTTGGCTTGCTGTTGCCGCGCGCGGCGGTGACGGTGCGACGGGAAGGCTCCGCCACCGCCGCGCCGTGCCGCAGGCCTGGGTGGAAGACACCTTCACCCGCAAAGGATTGGTTCTGCGCCGGCGCTTCGTGGCGGAGACCGCGGGTCTTGCGGCGTCGGTGGTCGCTGCCGGGCTATGCTGCACCGGCACTCACCCGCTGGCCCTCACCCGCGGCGCATTGCCATGCTGCGCTTCTTGCCGCGAATCCCGCTGGCCTATGCGCTGCTGGAGCACGCTGAAACCGGCCTGGCCTACAACGATGATAGCCTGGAGGCGGCGCTGGGGCTGGCGCGCAAGTCAGCGTAAGCTGGAGCCGTACCGCAAAGCGGGCGTCAGGGGTCCGCTTTGGGTTCAGGCCGTGTGAAAACGCGCTGCCGTGTTAGGACTCCGACGCTGCCAGGGAGGCCGGGATGAAGTGCTTTGTCGAGAGCCAGGATCGACGGCAATCGACTTTGCTTCCACAATGCCTTGACGACTTCATCGCAGACGACAGCCCGGTGCGGGTGGTCGAGGCATTCGTCGACGACCTCGGTCTCGGCGCTGTTGGGTTCGATGGCATGGTGCCAGAGGCGACCGGGCTTCCGGCATACCATCCGGCGGTGCTTCTTGAGATCTACGTGTAGGGTTACCCGAACCGGGTGCAGTCGAGCCGTAGGCTCGAGCGCGAAGCGCAACGCAATATCGAGCTGATGTGGTTCACCGGCCGTCTCGCGCCCGACTTCAAGGCCATCGCCGATTTCCGCCGCGACAACGGCCCCGCGATCCGGGCGGTATGCGGCCGGTTCGTGCTGCTTTGCCACCGCCTCATCCTGCTGCTACAGCGCCCGGTATGGCTGTCCTCGGCCTGAGCAAAGCACGCCGCCGCGTTTCCACACGGCCTGGACCCAAAGCGGACCTTCCACCAGGGCGATGCCTTTCAGCAGCCTCCGGGCCGGCGCAAGCTGGGTCGCCGTCGCCACGGAATGACCTGCCTAGGTTGCGGCGGAGCGGCGTACCTTGTGCGCTATCGCCTCCCTGAGCCGTTGTTCGAGTTCTTTGCTGTAGTACGGCTTGGCGATAATTGTGCTGCCCGCCAATTCCTCAGGCAGAACGCCGAGCACATCGTATCCTGTACCAAATATGAAAGGGATGCCGCGCGTCTGCAGTGCTGCGGCAACATCCCAGGACGTCTCACCATCCAGGTTGACGTCAAGCAGGGCCGCATCGAAGGCCTCCGACTGCGCCAGCGTCAGGGCATCTGCCTTGCACGTCGCGGGCCCGACAACCACCCAACCGAGGTCGTCGATCATGGTTTGGATCGCGGTGACCAGCAGGAAGGAATCCTCCACCACCAGGATCCGAAAGGCGCCCGAAGATGCCGCAGCCGGCGCGTCTGCCACCCGCCTTACTTCCAGTTTCAGGGTGGCGGCAACCGGCGGGGCGATGCTGGATGAAATAACCGACGATGGCGGCAGGGAGATGTCGCACACGACGCCGGCAGCCAGAAAATGCACCTTCGCCCGGCCGCCGGTATCCATGGCCAACGCCCGTTCGATCAATGTCGAGCCGAAGCCACGGCGATCCGGTTTTTCAACCAAAGGGCCGCCAGTCTCCGCCCAGGACATCTCGACGCCGCCGTTGCTGGCCCGCCGCCAGTCCACCGCCACATGGCCGAGAGACGCAGTGAATGCCCCGTATTTCGCCGCGTTAGTCGCCAGTTCATGCACCGCCAGCGACAGTGAAAGAGCCGCTTTCGGGGTCAGCAGAAAGTCGGGTCCGCTGAGCGAGATCGTTCTATCGCCAACGGCATAGTGGTTGATTTCTTCGCGCAGAAGTTTGCCGATCGACACGCCTTCCCACCGGCTCTGGGAGAGCAGGCTGTGGGCCTTGGCCATGGCCTGGATGCGGCCCTCCAATCCTTGCACGAAACCGGTCAAGGACCGTGCGCCGCGGCTGGTCTGGGTCACCAGTGCCTGGATGTTGGCGATGGTGTTTTTCACCCGGTGGTCCAGTTCGGCCATCAAGACCTTGTCCCGCTCGGAAATCCGCTTGCGTTCCAGCGTCGCCGTATTGATCCGGCGCAGGACCACGTGGAGCAGGGAGACCCGCAGGTCGAACGCCGCATCGAGATCGGCCGCAGCCCATGGCAGACAGCGTCCGTGGACCTCCTCCTTCCAAACCTCGAAGGATTTGCGCGGGCTGAGCCGGTCCCCATTCGGGCCGCTTGCAACCAGCTTTATCGGCTCTCCGGCCCACTTGGTTGTCCCGACTAGTTCCGGCCTGAACCAGATGATGAAGTCGAACGGATCGTCTGACACCGAGATGACGAGCACACCGGAGGCGACCGCCGTGAAGGCGGCGGCAGGCGGCCACATCTCCGCCAAGCGGTCGGTCGAGAACACGCCGCCATCCCGCGGGACCTGGGAACTCAGCCAATGCACCAGTGACAGGATTTGGCTCTCATCAGGCGTGATGCCCAGAAAAGTAACCTGCCCCTTGACGCTGACCGCGACGCCGCCACGACCATTTCCGTCGATGCCAGGTGTTTCGCAACATATATAGTCGAGCAGGTTGGGCGATTCCTTGGTCAGCCCGTGGGCGTAGTCATCGGCGCTGGCCAGGTTGAGCATCAGGTTCTGCAGCACCGCACGGCTTGCCAGCCGCTCATCCAACCGCTCGCTCCTCTCGCTCACCTCAAGCTGAAGCGAAAACAAGGATCCGAACAATTCGCCTACGGCGCGCAAATGCCGCGGCAGGATGCGCGCACCATAGTGATGGCAGGCGATGAGGCCCCAGAGCTTGCCGGCGCGGATGATGGAAATCGACATCGACGCGGCGATACCCATGTTGCGCAGGTACTCCAGGTGGATCGGCGACACGCTGCGCAGGATCGCCTGGCTCATGTCGAGCGGCTGCCCGGTGCGCGGATTGAGCGTGGGGGTCAGCGGCGCCGGGTCGTAGTCCACCTGGGTGATCAGCCGCAGCCAGTTCTTCACATACAGGTCGCGGGCCTGCTGCGGGATGTCGGCCGCGGGGTAGTGAAGGTCCAGGAAAGGTTCGAGATGGGGCTCCTTGCTCTCGGCGATGACCCAGCCCGAGCCATCCTGCATGAACCGGTAGACCAGCACGCGGTCATAGCGGACCACGTGGCGCACCCGTTCAGCAGCAAGCTGGCATAACGCCCGGAGCGTGAACGACGCGTCCAACCCGATAACCATTTCCTGCACGGCGGCCAGCGGGTCGGCGGCGAAGCGGTCGCTGGGATCGGCGGCTTCGAATTCCAGCACCAGCGACCCGGCGCTGCGGTGCAGGCTCGCGTCGATGGGTTGGTCTGCGATCACGCGCATCTGGGGGTCGAGCAGGTGTCGCGGCTTGGCAAGACTGAGCACGGCGGCCAGCCCCCGCAGGTTCTCGACCTGGTCCGGGGAAAACAACGTCGCCGCCGACCGCCCGAGCACGGCCCCGAGTTGCACACCCAGCAAGCGGGAGGTGTCGCCCGCGGCTTGCAGCACTTCCAGCGTGTCAGCATCCAACACCAGCATGGCGCCGTGCGGCAGGATCGCTCCTGGGATGTGGATCGCCTCACGGTCGCAGCTGGTCACGTCAACCGACATCGCCGCGGTATCCTGTCCAGCCATTGGGCAAACTGCTCCATCCATCCAGCCAGTCTTCGAACGCGGCAAAAGTGGCAACCGCGCCGCTGATGATCTCGGCCCGCGCGGCAGGCTCGGGCGGTGCGGCGGATAACTGTGCCAGGTAGTCTCGCCATGCCTCGCCCGTGCCGGGGCCGCGGCCGATGAAGAAACGCCGGCCCGCCACCGCATCCGCGCCAAGCAGCCGGTCGAGGCCGCGCGCCAATTCTCGCCCCCCCAGGGCCGCCCCCTCGACCACATACCGCGCACCCAGCCGGGAATGCGCAAGGTCGAGCCTGGGCAGGTCCTTGCATGTCGGCAGGGCGACGAGCGGCCGCGGCTCCCCCAACGCCGCCAGGTCGGCGGCAAGCCAGGTGCTTCGCTCCGCCCCGATGCCCGCGGCGGCTTCAAACGGCAGATAAAACCCGTAGAGGCGTGCCAACAGCCGCCGGTAGTCCGCCCATTGGATGGTTGCGTCCTGGATGGCCGCGAAGCCAGCATGGCGGTGCAGCCGGTCGTGAACGTCTTGGGTCGCCGCTCGCAGCAGCCCGCGCAGGGACGGGTCCGCCCTCGCGGTATCATTGCCGAGCGTGATCACCTCTTCAATCCGAGCGGCCCCGGGCATACCATCGCCGTTAAGGGCGCCGGTATCAGCGTGCTGGTCCATCTGCGCCCGCTCCAGGGTCTGTCCCTGACAGAAACCCCTCTGTCGCCTCCGCCGCGTGCCGCACGTCGATCTGCTCCAGGGGGCGAGGCGCAGCTCCAACAACTTCGCTCGCGGTCGTGTATGGGCTTGATGCGACCTGCTCGATGATGCGCCGCTCAAATGCCTGCATCGGCGACATAAACGTTATCTCAGGTTGAACAGGCATCATTCTTCATACCTCCAATCGTAAGCATATTGTGGTTTATTTTTTTCACGAAAATGCGAGAACTTTTGTGTTGTTTATTATATAAATCAAAGATGATATATTGTTTGTGGAGAACTACAAATTTTCGTGAACTCCGAACAAACTTGGTTGGCGGCGCCCCGTTGGTGCTTGTCGACGTACGGCCAAACCCCGATCGGGACAGGGTTCGACAGCATCCCGAGCGGTAGAGGTGCGTGGAGAGTCGACTCTCTCACAATCCGTGCATCAGCTTTCCGGGGCAGGTCACTTCGCCTTGCGCGAGCAGACTTACTCGCTGCGTGACAGCGGACGCGAGATCGGCATGGTGACCGTCTCGCTCGGTGTTGCTCAGTATGGGGCAGGCGAACCTGCGATGGCTGTCATCGAGCGTGCCGACGCAGCTCCGTACTGCGCCAAGAGCGATGGCCAGGACAGAGTCGTGGCCGAGGCCAATGGATCGGTCTGACCCGAACTATGATGCTGCCTGACAATGAGCAGCGACGCGGTGCCCTTCTGAAGCGCCGCCGATTGTCGACAGGGCGCGGAAAAGTCTAGTTTCCTCGTCATAACGGCGGAAAACGCCGACGAGGAGGACTGCCATGCGCCCATCCTTGCGAACAGCCAGTTGGCTGGTGCTGTGCGGCCTGCTGGCTGCCACGCTGCCCGCCGCGGCTCAGCCCACATGGCCGGAACGGCCGATCCGCCTGCTGGTGCCCTATGGCAACGGCGGTCCCACCGACATCGTCGCCCGCGCCTTCGCCGAGTCCATGTCGCGCCAGCTTGGCCAGCCCTTCGTAGTGGAGGCTCGACCGGGCGGCGGCACCAATATAGCGGCATCCTTGGTCGCCAAGGCGGCGCCGGATGGCTACACGCTGTTGATCAGCAACATCGCCAGCAATGTCCTGAACCGCGCGCTGTACCGGCGGCTGGACTACGACCCCGGAGGTTTCGCCCAGGCTGGGATGATGGCGCGCGCGCCGCTCTGCCTGTTGGTGCCACCCAACTCGGCCATGCGCAGCCTGGCGGATGTGATGGCGCGGGCGCGGGCCAGGCCGGAGGGGCTGACCTATGCCTCCAACGGCATGGGCACGCCGACCCATCTGGTGGGGGAGATGCTGCGCCAGCGTACCGGGCTGAATCTGACCCATGTGCCCTATGCCGGCTCCGCTCAGTCGAACATCGACGTGCTGGCCGGCCGGGTGGATTTCAGTTTTGATTCCTGCACCCAGCAGGGCGCCGACCGGACCCTTGCCGTCACCTACCCCGAACGCTGGCCAAGCCTGCCGCATGTGGCGACGCTGGCGGAACAGGGCCTGGCGGGGATGGACCTGACCACCTTCTTCGGCATCGCCGCCCCGCAGGGTACACCGGACGCCGTACTTGCCATGCTGGAGACGACCATCGCCACGGCGGCCGCGGACCCCGCGGTGGTGGCGCGGTTCGCCCCCACCGGCTTCGTCCCCTTCGTCCTTACCCGCGCCGAGGCGACCGCCTTCATTGCCCGTGAGACGGAGAATTGGACCAGGGTGATCCGCGCCGCCGAAATCTCCTTGGACTGAGCCACTTCAATCGGCCCATTGTCCCGGCGCCTGGATCACCGGTCGTCGCCGCGCCACGTCCTCCGCAAGTTGGCGGGAGAAGATGGCCAGGTGGGGGTTGTCCCTGCGGTACCGCCTCGGCCGCAAGCCGCCGTTGCCGAAAGGCCGAGCGAGCGCTCCCGCCGCCGCGGTCAAGGGTGCGCAGGAACACTCGGAATGCGGTCAGCCTGTCCATGCGGCCACGCCAGAGCAATATCCCTTCTGCTGGCATCAGCCGAAGGGATTGCGTGCTGAAGTGCGGCTCTGTCCGTGCAGGCGGCCTGGGCTGGCCTGGCAGCATGACCGCGAAGAAGCCCTTCACCAAACTGGACGCTGCCGGCTAGGCCGGGATCGGTGAGGCTAGCGGCTCACCCGCCAGGAAGCGGCGGATGTTCTCGCGGAGCTGCGCGATCGTCATCTCGCGCGCCTCTGGCGCCCAGCCGGCGATGTGTGGGGTCAGGATGACGTTGCGCAT
>CANBNK010000066.1 GCA_947371015.1 Acetobacteraceae bacterium
GGCAGCGACTGGCGCAGGGGTGGGCACGGGGGTGGGCACGGGGGTGGGCGCAACGGCGGGTACCGCCGCTGGCACGACGAATTCTGCCGCATCGGCAATCACCGGCGCCAAGGTCGCATGGGTTTCAAAGTAAAGCCCGTCCCGCGAAACAACATGCGGCCGGCCATCAACGTCGAATACCCGGCGCTGCATGGTCATCCGGTCGATCTGGCCCTGGGTCGCCGGGAACATGACGAAACCGCGGGCCTTCGCAGCCGCGACCTGCTGAGGGGTAAGCTTCAAACGAATACTCCAAGGACATGTCCGCGCCACTGCGGCTGCAACGCGGGGATAAGACGCCAGGATGTGCGGAACATGCGGCGAAACCGGCCGCGACTCGGGCACTGGACTGGGCTGACGCGACAAAGCGTACCACGCGGTGGCGCGGCGGTTCAAATGCCCATTGTCGGCCCGGCCGTCGCGTCGCTGAAGATTCCCGCATGAACATCTCGTAATGGCGGCTCGGATCGGCTATATCTATCCTGAATGGTGCCAAAGGAAGCACGAACCATGTCTCGCCCGTTCCTGATCATCGCCGCCCTGGCCGCCGGCCTGCTGGCGCTTTCGCCCATGCTGGCCGAGGCTCGCCCCGGTGGCGGCAGCTCCGCTGGCAGCCGCGGCAGCCGGACCGATTCCGCGCCGCCCTCAACCAACACCGCGCCTTCCGCCGCCGCGCCGATGCAGCGCAGCATGACGGATCCGAGCCGCCCCGGCATGGGCGCCCCGCAGAACGCCATGTCGCAGACCGCGGCGCGCCCCGGCATGTTCGGCGGCGGCTTCATGTCCGGCATGATGGGCGGGATCATCGGCGTCGGTATCGGCGGCCTGCTGTTCGGCCACGGCATGTTTGGTGGTGGCGGCTTCAGCGGCGCCGGCTTCCTTGGCCTGCTGCTGCAGGTGGCGCTGATCGGCGGCTTGGTCTGGCTGGTGGTAGGCTTCATCCGGCGCCGGTCGGCGCAGCCGGCCATGGCGGGCGTGCCCGCGGGCATGGCGCGTGAGATGAACGAGCGCCCGGCCTTTGGCGGCAATGCCGGCGGCGGTGCCCCGGTGGCGCAGCCGGTCACCGTGACCGAGGCTGACTTCCAAGGCTTCGAGCAGACCTTGCAGGGCGTGAATGCGGCCTGGTCCAAGCAGGACCTGCGCGGCATCCAGGCCCTGTGCACGCCGGAGATGGTGCAGTACTTCGCCGATGACCTGGCCGAGTTGGCCAGCAAGGGCCTGCGCAACGAAACCCGCGACGTGAAGCTGGAGCAGGGCGACCTGGCCGAGGCCTGGGCCGAGAATGGCCGCGACTACGCGACCGTGGCGATGCGCTTCAGCCTGCTGGATGCCACCTTCCGCGCGGCCGACAACACCGTGGTGGAAGGCAGCACCACCCAGCGTACCCAGGCGACCGAGACCTGGACCTTCGTGCGCGCCCGTGGCGGCCAGTGGCTGCTCAGCGCGGTGCAGCAGAACGGCTGAAGCGATACGCGTTCAGCCGGAACAGGCTGAACGCGTTTCTTGCGCTGGCTGGACATGGTGCGGGCACTCGTCCTGTGTCCAAGCGGACGCAGCGAGGTCTGGGACCTGATCGGCCGAGGTGGCACCGCCGCAGGCCGTGACGGAGCCGCCCAAACGAAAACGCCCGACCCACTTGGGATCGGGCGCCTTGTACTGGGCAGGATGGGCGGCGCCGCTATGCGGGCGCCGCCCTTTTTGGTTCAGGTGCTGGGCGCGGTCAGCTGGCGGCTGCCCGGGGCAACGGTGAAGGTCTTCGTCGTGGTGGTGTAGCTGGTGGCGAAGGCGGTGCTGACAAAGACGAAGCTGGCCGTCAGCTGGCTGGTGCTGGCGGAAACCTTCAGGAAGCCACGGTTGGCGAGCTCGCAGTATTGCAGCTTGTCGGTCTGCGACTTGGCCTGCGAGGAGTAGGTGAGCAGCGCGGCCAGCGTGGTCGCGGGCAGGCCGGGGAAGGTTTGCTCATAGCCCGGCGAGGTCACCGAGGTGGCGCCGAGCTCGACGCCGACCTTGGTGGGGCCGACCGCCAGGTTGGCGGCCCAGGCATTGTGGCTGTCGCCGGTCAGCACCACCGGGTTCCGCGCCTTCAGCAGCGAGGCGTAGAACCGGTTGCGGGCGGTGGGGTAGCCGTTCCAGCTGTCATTGGTCGCCGGGTTGGGCAGGCCGAGGGCGCCGAGCTGGCCGAACTGCGCGCCGGCGCCGGCGCCGAAGATGGCGTCAACGGTGCCGGAGATGCTGGCGCGCTGCGCGTCGGTCAGGCCCGGCGCGTTCAGGAAGTCCGGCGCGATCTGGTAGTGCAGCAGGGTCTGGTTGCCGATCAGCTGCCAGGTCTGCTTGGACTTCGACAGCGCGCTGTCGACCCAGGCTTCCTGCTGGCTGCCCAGCAGGCTGCGCGGGCGGCCGCCGACGCTGTCCAGCGCCCAGCTGCCGGTCTGCGCGTAGTAGCCATAGGCCTGGCCCATGGCCGTGGCGCTGAGCTGCTCGTCACGGCCGGCCAGACGGCTGTCCAGCAGGACCAGGCGGGCAACCTTGCCGAAATCGAGGTAGCGGAACAGCGTCTCGGGGTTGCCATTGGCGTCGAAGCGCGGGTTGATGCTGCGCACCGGCATCGATTCATACCAGGCCTGCAACGCCGCCTGCTTGCGGGACTGCCAGTCGCCTTCGGTGCCGGGGGTGTTGTTCTCGGCGCCAACGGTCCAGCTGTCATTGGCCGACTCATGGTCGTCGTAGATCGCGAACCAGGGGAAGTTCTGGTGCGCGGCCTGCAGCTGGGTGTCGGTGTGGTACAGCGCCTGGCGGATGCGGTAGGCGGCCAGGGTGGTGGTTTCGGTGGTCGGCTGCAGCTGCGCCTTGCGCGGCTCGGTCACCAGGTTCAGCGCCAGCGCCGTGGTCTGGTAGCCGCCCAGGTGGATCATGCCGAACAGGCTGTCGTCCTTTGCCGCTTCGCCATAGGCGTTGAAGTAGCCCTTCTCGAAGTTGCTGCAGGAGAACACGGCCAGGTTGACGTCGGCGGTGCTGTTGGCGTCCGGCAGGGTGCGGGTGCGGGTGCGGGTGCGGGTGCGGGTGCGGCCAACCGGCGAGGCGACGCCGTTGCAGGTGAACTGGTACCAGTAGGTGGCGCCGGCGGTCAGGCTGTGCGGGATGACCTTGACGGTCCAGTCGCTGTTGGCCAGGGCGCGGGCGGTGCCCTGGGCAACCGGGGTCGCCATGTCGGCGGTGGCGGAGACCTTCCAGTCCACGGTCAGCGGGCGGGTGCCGGTCTGGGTCACGCGGCTCCAGAGCACGACGCTGGCGGTGCGCGGGTCGCCGCTGGCGACGCCGTGCAGGAATTGCGGCGTGACGGTGGGCAGCGCCATGGCGTCCACCCCGACCAGGCTGGCGGCGGCGGCACCGAAGACGGCGCGGAAGGCGTCGCGGCGGCGCAGTTCCAGCGCGGTGCCGGCTTCGGCCGGCAGCGCGCGGTATGGGCAGGACGGATCATGTGGCGTTAACCCCAGGGTAAGAGAGGCTGCTCACCTGCCAGGGGTTTGTTGCGTCGCGGTGTCAGCTCAACCGCAGCGGGATGGCAATTGCCCTTCCGCTGCGGAAAGTTGGGGCGGTGGCCGGAACCTGGGTCCGCGCCAGCCGTCGCGAGACTGCTGCGTAGACCACGCCTCGCGTGAAACGATCAGGCGCTACAGGTCCTTCAGCACCGCCCAGAGATTGGCCTTCTGCTCGAAGCCGATGCCCGGGACGTCCGGCATGCGGATGCGGCTGTCCTGTAAAGGTGTGGCGTCGGCGAAGCCGCCGAAGGGGGCGAAGACTTCCGGGTAGCTCTCATTGCCACCCAGGCCGAGGCCGACCGCGATGTTCAGCGCGAATTGGTGGCCGCCGTGGGGCACGCAGCGCCGCGGGCTCCAGCCGTGTTCGGCCAGCATGGTCAGGGTGCGCAGGTATTCCACCAGGCCGTAGGACAGGGCCGGGTCGAATTGCAGGATGTCGCGGTCCGGGCGCAGGCCGCCATGGCGGATCAGGTTGCGGGCGTCCTGCATGCTGAACAGGTTTTCGCCGGTGGCGATGGGGCCCTTGTAGTGTTCGGCCAGCGTGGCGTGGGTGCTGTAGTCCAGCGGGTCCAGCGGCTCCTCGTACCAGCGCAGGCCGTAGCGCTCCAACGCCGCGGCATAGGCCAGCGCGGCGTGCAGGCCGAAGCGGCCGTTGACGTCCACGCATAGCCGCGAGCCATCGCCGCCGAGCAGCTTCAGCACCGCCTCGATGCGGGCGATGTCCTCCTTCAGCGCGTCGCGGACTGACGTGCCGGGGGCACCGCCGATCTTCATCTTCACCACGCTGTAGCCCAGGCCGAGGTAGCGCTTCATTTCCTCGACCAGGGCTTCGACGCCCTTGCCGGGGTAGTAGTAGCCGCCGGCGGCGTAGATCCAGGCGTTGTCCTCCGCCTGGCCCTGGCGGTAGCGCAGTGCCAGCAGCTTCCACAGCGGCACGCCTTCCAGCTTGGCCGCGGCGTCCCACAGCGCCATGTCCAGCACGCCGACGGCGACGCTGCGCTCACCATGGCCGCCGGGCTTTTCGTTCTTCATCATCGCCGCCCAGCCGCCGGCGGGCTCCAGCCCGCCATCGCCGTGTTCCAGCGCCGGTCCGGCGGCTTCCAGCAGGCGGGGGATGAAGCGTTCCCGCAGCAGGCCAGGCTGGGCGTAGCGGCCATTGCTGTTGAAGCCGTAGCCGGTGGCGCTGTGGCCGTTGCCGTCCTCGACCGTTACCGCCACCACGCTGGCGGTCATCTTCGAGAAGTCGATGAAGGCGTTGGCGATGTCTGAGGCGATGGGGACCACGCCGTCGCGGATGGAGGTGATGCGCATGCTGGGGCCGGCTTTCTGTGGGAGACTGCTATGGCAGATTGCTGGCGCAGGCGGGCAGCGGGGTCAAGGGTGGGCGACGAAACTCAGACGCGTACGATCCGCAGGCCGGCCGGGCAAATCAGCGAGTCGCGCTTTCCCCTAGCGCCCATTCGCAAGGAGTACCCACGCTCGACAAGGGTCGCAGCCTCATCGAGCGTTTTCACACACACCTCGTAAATCGCATGGTGCTTCTGCTTACCGTGCTCGGGATTGCCAAGCACGTATCCCCGAGCGGACCATATCGGGTGTTCGATGACACCGGGCCGAGACTTAACCCTCTCGATAGCTACCACGTTCGTCATCGCTTTGCCCCTTTCCCAGTCTCTGTGCCTTTTCGAGACAACCGGTATGGGAGCGTCGCCTAACGATCAAGCCGGAAAAAGTAGGCGGATTTAGGCGGCATCCGGCCGCTCGCTTCCGTCTCAGATCGCGCCTTGCTTGCGCAGCTTGGCGATTTCGGCCGCGTCCAGGCCGAACTCAGCCAAAATTTCGTCGGTCTGCTCGCCGCGTTCCGGCGTCGGCCGGCGGGGGTTGGCGACGCCTTCCAGGGTGGTGGGGTGGCGCACCAGGTTGACCGTGCCGAGCGTCGGGTGGTCCACCGGCCATTCCAGGCCCAGGTGTTTTACTTGTTCGTCGGCGAAGACCTGGTCCATGGAATAGACCGGGCCACTGGGCACGCCGGCCTTGTTCAGCTTCTCGATCCAATAGGCGCTGGTGTTGGTCTGCAGCACCGCCTGCAACACGGCGTTGGTCTTGGCGCGGTTGGCGGCGCGCAGCTTGTCGGTGGCCAGGTCCGGGTCCTTGGCTTGTTCAAAGATGCCCAGCGTTTCCACGATGCGGTTCCACATCTCCTGGCCGCCACCAGCAAGATTCATCAGGCCGTCCTTGGTGTTGAACAGGCCGGTCGGCACGGTGGTGGGGTGGTCGTTGCCGGCCTGGCCGGGGACGTCCTGCTTCATGGTCCAGCGGGTGGCCTGGAAGTCCATCATCGCCACCATGGCTTCCAGCAGGCTGGTGTGGACCCAGCGGCCTTTGCCGCTCGTTTCGCGCTCCAGCAGCGCCACCAGAATGCCGATGGCGCAGTAGAGGCCGGCGGTGAGGTCCGCGACGGGAATGCCGGCGCGGACCGGGCCTTGGCCCGGCAGGCCGGTGACACTCATGATGCCGCCCATGCCCTGGGCGATCTGGTCGAAGCCGGGGCGGCGGGCATAGGGGCCGGTCTGGCCGAAGCCGCCGATGCTGCCCAGCACGATGCGCGGGTTGATGGCGGACAGTGCGTCGAAGTTGATGCCGAGGCGGTCCTTCACGTCGGGGCGGTAGTTCTCCACCACCACATCGGCCTGGGCGACCATGCGGTGGAACAGCGCCAGGCCGTCCGGGTCCTTCAGGTTCAGCGTCATGCTGCGCTTGTTGCGGTGGACATGCTGGAAATCCGGCCCATGGCGGTCACCGCCCAGGCCGCCGCCGGTATCCACCGCTTCGGTCGCCTCGATCTTGATGACGTTGGCGCCCCAATCCGCCAGCTGGCGCACGCAGGTGGGGCCGGAGCGGACGCGGGTGAGGTCGAGCACGGTGAAGCGGGACAAGGGCAGCATCGGAGGCTCCTGGCTCTGGGTTGCCGGCAGACTTGCCCCGATGCGGTGCGGCGGGCAAGGGTGGTGCATGACCCGGCCGCCGCCCGGTGGCGATGGCCCGACCCGACGGAGGAATGCCCCATGGAAGACCTGCTCTACGAGATCCGCGACGGCGTCGGCTTCATCACGCTGAACCGGCCGCAGGCGCGCAATGCGATGACCTTCCCGATGTACGCGCGGCTGAAGGAAATCGCGGAGACGGTGGGCGATGATCCCGCGGTAAAAGTGCTGGTGATCACCGGCGCTGGCGAGAAGGCCTTCGCGGCGGGCACCGACATCTCCCAGTTCCGCGAGTTCCGCACCCCGGAAGACGCGCTGGCCTATGAGGAGCGGATCGACGCCGTGCTGGTGGCGCTGGAGATGTGCCCGAAGCCGACCATCGCCGCGATTTCCGGTGCCTGCACCGGCGGCGGCGGCGCCATCGCCGGGGTGTGCGACATGCGGATAGCCGCGGCCAATATGCGCTTCGGCTTCCCCATTGCGAAGACGCTGGGCAACTGCCTGAGCATGGCGAATTACGGGCGGCTGGTGGCGCTGCTGGGGCCGGCCAAGGTGCTGGACCTGGTCTATACCGCGCGGCTGGTGGAGGCCGACGAAGCCAAGGCGATCGGCCTGGTCAGCGAAGTGCTGCCCGACCATGCTGCGTTGCAGGCGCGGGCCGAGGCGCTGGCGCGGCAGGTGGCGGCGAATGCGCCGCTGACCATGCGCGCCACCAAGGAAGCGCTGCGCCGGCTGCGGGTGGCGGCGCGCCAGGTGGATGGCGACGACCTGGTGACCATGTGCTTCACCAGCAACGACTTCCGCAACGGGGTGCAGAACTTCCTGGCCAAGCGGCCGGCGGAATGGACCGGGACGTGAGTCCGCACGGCCGCTGAAGCGGTTCAGGCCAGGGGCGCCGCCCCTGGACCCCGCCGGGGGCGTGGCGCCCCCGGACCTGCCAGGTAACCATCGGCTACCCTGAACCGGCCCCAGCTTGTGGGTGCGGGGAGGGCAGGCCCTCCCCGCTGCTACGCCCCCACCGGCACCACGTCCCGCGCCACAAAACTCCGCGCATCGGCCATGGCCCATGCCCGCTCGAAGCGGCGGTCCTCGGTGCCGCGCAGCAGCTCGCCCGCCTCCAGCGTCGGGAACAGCTCGGCGAAGCTGCGGACTTCCTGCGCCGAGACGCGCCGGCTGATGTGGTGGCCGCGCAGCTGGCTCGGGTGGTCCAGGCCGGCGGCGGCGGTCAGTTCGGCCAGGGCGTGCAGCGTGGCCTTATGGAAGTTGGCCACGCGCGCCGATTTCTCCGGCACCACCAGGGCGCGGGCGCGGGTGGGGTCCTGGGTGGCCACGCCGGTCGGGCAGCGGTCCGTGTGGCAGCTCAGGCTTTGGATGCAGCCCAGCGCGAACATGAAGCCGCGGGCGCTGTTGCACCAATCGGCGCCGAGCGCGAAGGCGCGGGCCATGTCGAAGGCGCTGGCGATTTTACCAGACGCGCCCAGCTTGATGCGGTCACGCAGGCCGACGCCCATCAGCGCGTTGTGGACGAAGGACAGGCCTTCGCGCAGCGGCATGCCCAGGTGGTCCATGAACTCCAGCGGCGCGGCGCCGGTGCCGCCTTCCTTGCCGTCCACCACGATGAAGTCCGGCGTCACCCCGGTTTCCAGCATCGCCTTGCAGATCGCCAAAAACTCGTGCGGCTGGCCGATGCACAGCTTGAAGCCGGCGGGCTTGCCGCCGGACAGGCGGCGCATTTCGGCGATGAACAGCATCATTTCTACTGGCGTGCGGAAGGCGGTGTGGCCGGGCGGGCTGACGCAGTCCTCGCCCATGGGAACACCACGCGTCAGGCTGATCTCGCGGCTGACCTTGGCGGCCGGCAGCACGCCGCCATGGCCGGGCTTGGCGCCCTGGCTCAGTTTCAGCTCGACCATTTTTATTTGCGGGTTGGCGGCGGTCTCGGCGAAGCGTTCGGCGCTGAACGAGCCATCCAGGTTGCGGGCGCCAAAATAGCCGCTGCCGATTTCCCAGATGATGTCGCCGCCGGGCGCCTGGTGGTGCGGAGAATAGCCGCCCTCGCCGGTGTCATGCGCGAAGTTGCCGGTATGGGCGCCGGTGTTCAGCGCGCGGATCGCCTGGGGGGAAAGGGCGCCAAAACTCATGGCGGAGATGTTGAGCAGGCTGGCGCTGTAGGGGTGGGCGCAGTCGGGGCCGCCGATCATCACCCGGGGCTGCGCCTTTTCCGGCGGGCGGGCGGTGATGGAGTGCTGCAGCCACTCGAAGCCGGTCTGATAGACCTCGTACTGGGTGCCGAAGGGGCGCTTGTCCAACACCATCTTGGCGCGTTGATAGACCAAGCCGCGCTTGTCGCGGCTGAACGGGGTGCCGTTCTTCTCGTCCTCGAAGAAGTATTGCCGCATCTCCGGGCGGATTTCCTCCAGCATGAAGCGCAGATGGGCGACGATGGGGTAGTTGCGCAGGATGGCGTGCTGCCGGTTGAACAGGTCCTTCAGGCCCAGCGCGGTCAGCAGGCCGGTCAGCAGCAGCATGGGCGCGAACCAGTGCGCCAGCTCTGGCTGCTGGTACAGCGCCACACCCAGCGCCGCGCTGGCCAGGGCCACGATGGTCAGGCAGATGAAGCGCGGCGTGAACGGCAGCAGCAGGTTGGACATGGTTGGCTTTCCCCCGGCGAGTACGCGCATCCTAGCGGCTGCCGGCCGCCGATGTGACCCGAGCTTGGGTTAACATTCGGGGTCGGCGGCACAACTGCGGCCAGGGGTGGTGCATCCGGCACGCGCCTGCGTTACAGCGGCCCTGACAAGGCATGGAGTGCGGCATGCGCCGAGTGGCGGTGGTTCTGTTCAACCTGGGCGGGCCTGACAACCAGGCGGCGGTGCGGCCCTTCCTGGAAAACCTGTTCATGGACCCCGCGATTCTGCGGGTGCCCGGCTTCATCCGGCCCTGGCTGGGGCGCTTCATCGCGCGGCGGCGGACCAAGGCGGCGCAGGCGAATTACGCGCTGATCGGGGGTGGCTCGCCGCTGCTGGAACTGACGCGCGCCCAGGCGGCGGCGCTGCAGGCCGAGCTGAATGGGACGGCCGAGGGGGTGGAGTATCGCTGCTTCGTCGCCATGCGCTACTGGCACCCCTTCGCCGCCGAGACGCTGCGGGAGGTGCAGGCCTGGGGCGCCGAGGAACAGGTGCTGGTGCCGCTGTATCCGCAGTTCTCCACCACCACCTCCGGCAGCAGCCTGGATGACTGGGCCGCCACCAGCGCTGCGGCCGGGCTGAGCCTGCCCAGCACGGCACTGTGCTGCTGGCACTCTGACAGCGCCTTCGCCGCGGCAACCGCGGCTCAGGTGACGGCGGCCTATGCCGAGGCGCGGGCCAGCCTGCCGGCGGAGACGCCGCTGCGGCTGCTGTTTTCGGCGCATGGCCTGCCCGAGGCCATCATCAAGCGGGGCGACCCCTATCAGTGGCAGGTCGAGCAGACCGTCGCCGCCGTGGTGGCGCAGCTGGACATTCCGGGGCTGGATCACCTGGTCTGCTACCAGTCCCGCGTGACCCCGCAGAAATGGATCGGGCCTTCGACCGAGGCCGAGATCGAGCGTGCGGCGCATGAGCAGACCGCCGTGCTGATCTGCCCGATCGCCTTCGTCTCCGACCATTCGGAGACGCTGGTGGAGTTGGACATCGAATACCGCGAGGTGGCCGAGAAGGCCGGCATTCCCGGCTATTTCCGCGTGCCGGCGCAGAACAGCGACCCCGGCTTCATCGCCGCCCTGGCCGGGCTGGTGCAGCGCAGCCGGGCTGGGTCCCGCCGGTTGTGCAGTTTTGCCGGTGGCCGGCAATGCCCCAAGGCGCAGACCGGCTGCCCGCACGCCAAGGCCGCGGCATGACCGCGGCGCCGACCCCGCCGGCCGCCGTGCTGTTCGATTGCGATGGCGTGCTGGCGGATAGCGAGGGGCTGGTCAACGCCATCGTCGCCGCCGACCTGGCCGCGCGCGGCTGGCGGATGACCGCCGGCGAGTGCCAGGAGCAGTTCCTCGGCATGGCCGCCACCGACATGGTGCCGGTGATCGAGGCCCGGGTCGGCCGATTGCCGGCGGATTGGCTCAGCGCCATGTCGCACCGCATCGCCGGCTCGATGATCGCGGCGTTGCAGCCGGTGGAGGGCGCCCTGGCCGCGGTGCGCGCCATTGCCGGCGCGGGCATCGCGGTGGCCGTGGCGTCGAACTCGGCGCGGGAGGAGCTGCACGCCAAGCTGCGCCGTTTGGGCCTGGCCAGCATGTTCGAGGGGCGGACCTTCAGCTTCCAGGACGTGGCGCGGCCGAAGCCGGCGCCGGACATGTACCTGGCCGCCGCCCGGGCCTGCGGCGCCGCGCCGCGCGACTGCGTGGTGGTGGAGGACAGCCTGGTGGGGGCCGAGGCCGGGCTGGCCGCGGGCTGCCGGGTGTTCGGGCTGACCCGGGAGACCGATGCGAGCGTTTTCGCCGGGATCGGCGCGGTGCCGTTCCGGCGCATGGCGGAGCTGCCGGGACTGCTCGGGATACGTTAGAGCGGATGGCGGTCGGGCTGCGTCACCGACCGGCGGAGTTTGCGTGTGGACCCAAAAGGCTTGAGCATCGTCCGTGCGTCATTCCCGTTCAGCCGCCGTTATCTGCGAGATGCAGTCTCCGCCGGGGTGGTACCGCCTGCGCGGTTCAAGCCCTGGGGTTGGAGAGAGATGGAGATGCCGATGCGCCGCCTGCTGCTAGCCACCTGCCTGTTGCTGGCCCCCGCCGCCATGGCCCAGCCGGTGGGCGAACCCCCGGCGGCGCAGCGCCTGGTGCCCGGCGGCCGGGCCGGCTGGGTGGCCGATGGCAAGGGTGGCTGCTGGATCTGGGCCGGCGGGATCGAGGCCGGCGCGACCGGGATCGTCGGCCGCTGGTCCGCCGGCTGCCCGCAAGGGCCGGCCGAGGGCACCGGCCGCTCCGTGGTGGAATGGCGCGTGCGCGAGCACCGGCGGGAGATGATCTATCAAGGTGCGCTGCGGGCCGGCAAGGCGGAGGGCCGTGGCGCGCTGGACGTGACCGAGGATGGCGAGCTGGTGAGCCGCGAGGTTGGCACCTATCACGATGACCGGCTGGTGCAGGGCCGGCTGGAACTGCCGCGCGCCAACCTGGTGTTCGAGGGCAGCTGGCACCTGGGGCAGCCGCACGGGCCGGGCGAGCTGCGCGTCGGCGGCGAGGTGATCCAGGGCAATTGGGAAAACGGCTGCCTGCAACGCAAGGACAGCTGGGTCAGCTTCACCCGGCCGGCCGAGCAATGCGAGGGGCAGGCGACGTGACAGGGGCGACCTGATGGAGTTTTTGCTCGACTGGTACCCCTGGCTGAAGGTGGGGCATCTGTTTGCCGACTTCGCCTGGATGGCGGGGATTTTCTACCTGCCGCGGCTGTACGTCTATCACTCGCAGGTGGCGGCTGGCTCGGACCAGTCGGCGCTGTTCATGAAAATGGAGCGGCTGCTGCTGCGCGCGATCATGAACCCGGCGATGGTGGCGGCCTGGGTGTTCGGCCTGCTGCTGGCGGCGACGCCGGGCGTGGTGGATTGGGGCGCCGGGTGGTTTTATCTGAAGGCCTTGGGGTTCTGCGGGGTGACGGCGGTGCATATGCACCTGGCTGCCGCGCGGAAGGATTTTGCCGCGGACGAGCGCCGGCATTCGGAGCGGTATTGGCGGCTGATGAACGAGGCGCCGACACTGGCACTGTTGTTGATTTTGGTGATGGTGTTCGTGCGGCCGGTGTGAGGGTGGCCGCGCCAGGGACTTGACATCGGCCCGCTGCCGTTGATTTCGTCGGTTGACGTGACGGCGGCCCATGCCTAGCTTGGCTTGTTCTTCGTCGGTGGCTGGCGCCGTACTGCGCCGTGCCGCCTCCTCCCTCCCTCCTCCTCGGGACATCGCCAGCCAAGGCCCGGAACCCACTCGGGTGCCGATTCAAGGCATAGGCGCAAGGCCGGGGTCCGGTGCGGCTGAGGCCGTAAACCGCCCGCCGCCGCACTTCGGGAAGGGTCCCACTTCCCCCCGCACACGGATACCGTTGCGCATGCATCTTTCTGAACTGAAGGCCAAGAGCCCCAGCGAACTGCTTGCTTTCGCCGAGGATTTGCAGATCGAGAACGCGTCCTCCCTGCGCAAGCAGGATATGATGTTCGCGATCCTCAAGCAGCTGGCCGAGAACGACCAGGCCATCTACGGCGAAGGCACGCTGGAGATTCTGCCGGATGGCTTCGGCTTCCTGCGCTCCCCGCAGGCCAACTTCCTGCCCGGCCCGGACGACATCTATGTCAGTCCCGCCCAGGTCCGCCGCTACGGGCTTCGCATTGGCGACACCGTTGAAGGCCAGATCCGCGCGCCAAAAGATGGCGAGCGGTACTTCGCGGCGTTGAAGATCAACGCGGTGAACTTCGAGCCGCCGGAAAACCTGCGGCACCGTATCAACTTCGACAACCTGACGCCGCTCTACCCCAGCCGCCGGCTGAAGATGGAGAATGCCGAGGCCGAGGCCGTCGCGAAGGGTCCGCAGAAGGACTACACTCACCGCATCATCGACCTGGTGGCGCCGATCGGCATGGGCCAGCGCGCGCTGATTGTGGCGCCGCCGCGCACCGGCAAGACGGTGATGCTGCAGAACATCGCCAAGAGCATCACCGCCAACCACCCCGACGTGTTCCTGATGGTGCTGCTGATCGACGAGCGGCCCGAGGAAGTCACCGACATGGCCCGCACCGTGCGTGGCGAGGTGGTTGCCTCCACCTTCGACGAGCCGGCGACGCGCCACGTGCAGGTGACTGAGATGGTGCTGGAGAAGGCCAAGCGGCTGGTCGAGCACAAGCGCGACGTGGTCATCCTGCTGGACAGCATCACCCGCCTGGGCCGCGCCTATAACAGCGTCGTGCCGTCCTCCGGCAAGGTGCTGACCGGTGGTGTGGACGCCAACGCGCTGCAACGGCCGAAGCGCTTCTTCGGCGCGGCGCGCAACATCGAGGAAGGGGGGTCGCTGACCATCATCGCGACCGCCCTGATCGATACCGGCAGCCGCATGGACGAAGTGATCTTTGAGGAGTTCAAGGGCACCGGTAACAGCGAACTTCAGCTGGACCGCAAGCTCTCCGACAAGCGCATCTTCCCGAGCATCGACATCACCAAGTCCGGCACCCGCAAGGAAGAGCTGCTGGTGGACCGTGCCACACTGAGCAAGATGTGGGTGCTGCGGCGTATCCTGAACCCGATGGGGACGCAGGACGCGATGGAGTTCCTGCTGGACAAGCTGAAGTACAGCAAGACCAACCAGGACTTCTTCGACGCGATGAATACCTGAGGCAGCTGATCGCCTCGCACAGGCCTGCCGGGTTGCGTCCCGCTACGGCAGGCCACGCAACGACGTGATCGCGGCCGCGCTACCCGCGGCGACGCTGACCATGATAAACCTCTCGTTGAACTGCCGCCGCTACGTTCGGCAGCCAACGATCAGGAGATTTCCGCCATGATCCGCAACACCGCTGCCGCCGCGCTGATCGGCATGGCCGTGCTGATGGGCGGCTGCACCAACCCGAACGACCCCGTGCAGCGCACCGTCGGCGGCGGCGCCATTGGCGCGGCCAGCGGCGCGGCGCTCGGCGCCATTGCTGGTGGTGGCCGTGGCGCTGCGATCGGTGCGCTGCTGGGCGGGGCCACCGGCGCCGTTGTCGGCGGTGCCACCACGCCACAGCCGCAACCGCATTATCAGCAGGGCTATGCGCCCGCGCCGGAAAAATGCCCCTACGGCAAGTGCTGAGCTTGCCATGACGCCACGGTCTGGCCCCAGCGGCCGGGCCGGGCCAGACTGGATGCCATGACCACCGACACCGCCACCCTGCTGCGCGCCGCGGTCTTCGCCGCCCGCGCCCATGCCGGCCAGACCCGCAAGGGCGCCGCCGCCGAGCCCTATGTGAACCATGTGCTGGAGGTGGCGGAAATCCTCGCCAGCCATGGCGCACCCCAGGCCGCCATCATCGCCGCCCTGCTGCACGACACGGTGGAGGACACCGAGGTGACCTCGGCCGAACTGACCGAGGCGTTCGGCGCCGAGGTCGCGGGCATTGTCGCCGAGGCGACCGACGACAAGGCACTCCCAAAAGAGACCCGCAAGGCGCTTCAGGTCAGCCTGGCGCCGAAGAAATCCGACGCCGCCAAGCAATTGAAACTGGCGGACAAGACCAGCAACCTGCGCGCCATGATGCTGAGCCCGCCGCGCAACTGGGACCATGCCCGACGCTGCGAGTATGTCGGCTGGGCCGGGCGCGTCGCCGCCGGGCTGAAGGGCGTGAACCCCGCGCTGGACCAGCTGTTCGAGCAGACCTACCGCGAGGCCATCGCCCACCTGGCCGCGCATGACTGACATCGCCCGCGTCACGCCCGACGGGCTGCTGCGCTTCCAGGGCCAGGTGTTTCGGTGTGCGCTGGGCAAGGGCGGCATCCGCCGGGCCGAGGACAAGCAGGAGGGCGATGGCGCCACCCCGGCCAGCATAATGCCGCTGCGCCGCGTGCTGTTCCGCGCCGACCGCGTGGCGCCGCCGGCCTGCACCGTGGCGCGGGAGCCGCTGGCGCCCGGGGATGGCTGGTGCGACGACGTCAACAGCCGCGACTACAACCGCGCCATCCGCCTGCCGCATGATGCGCGGCACGAGGAGCTGTGGCGCAACGATGCGCTGTACGACGTGATCGGCGTACTCGGCTGGAACGACCAGCCGGTGCAGCGCGGCCGCGGCAGCGCCATCTTCCTGCATGTGGCGCGGCCGGACCTGGCGCCGACCGAAGGCTGCGTCGCCCTGCCGTTGAAGGAGCTGCTGGCGGTGCTGGCGGCCGGGCTGCGGGCGGTACAGGTGGTGGCTTAGCGTGTGATCGTCGTAGGCGGAAACGCCGAAGATGTGAGTCACACGACCAAACTAGGAGCTAGACCCCTGTCAGGCGCTTCCATCTGCGCCTGACAGAGGCCAGCCCGGGCGGCCTTGAGAGGGCCTTGCCCTCTCAAACTCTCCCACCAAAGGCCGAGAGGCCCTTGGAACCCGGGCTTCAGGCCGGGTAGTCCCGCGCGCCGAAAATGGCGCTGCCGACGCGCACATGGGTGGCACCGCAGGCGATGGCCGCCTCGAAGTCGCCGCTCATGCCCATGCTGAGCACGCCCAACCCATGCTTCGCCGCCAGTTCAGCCAAAAAGTAAAAATGCGGGCGCGGGTCGCCCTCGGCGGGGGGGATGCACATCAGGCCCTGCACCGGCAGGCCATGCTCCTCGCGGCAGGCGCGGATGAAGGCGTCGGCTTCGGCGCGGGGGATGCCGGCCTTCTGGCTTTCGTCGCCGGTATTGACCTGCACCAGCAGGTCCGGGCGGCGGCCCTCCTTCGCCATCGCCTCGGCCAGCGCCACGGCCAGGCGGGGGCGGTCCAGGCTTTCGATCACGTCCGCCAGGGCCACGGCGTCCCGCGCCTTGTTGGTCTGCAACGCGCCGATGATGTGCAGGCGCATCGCGGGGTTGGCCGGGCGCAGGGCGGGGAACTTGCCCTGGGCCTCCTGCACCCGGTTTTCCCCGAACAGCAGCTGCCCGGCGGCCAGGGCCTCGGCCACGGCTTCGGCCGGGTTGGTCTTGGAGACGGCGACGAGCTGCACGCTGCCGGCGGGGCGGTTGGCGCGGGCGGTGGCCTCGGCGATCCTGTAGAGGATGCGGGCAAGATTGGCGGCGATGTCTGACATATGCGGACGCTAGAAGCGCAGGCGCGCGGGCTCAAGGGGCAGGGCGTGCGGGGTGAAGGGCCGGGGCGCGCGGTGCCCCGGCTATGGCTGGTGACCGACGCCCGGCGGCTGCCGGACCCGTTGCCGGCGGCGGCCAACCTGCCGCCCGGCAGCGCGGTGCTGGCACGAGACCTGGACCCGGCGGTGCTGCGGGCGGTGGCGCGGCTGGCGCGGCGGCGGCGGCTGGTGCTGCTGGTGGCGGGGGATGGCCGGCTGGCCCTGGCGCTGGGCGCCGGGCTGCACCTGCCGGAGCGGCGGCCGACCTCGGGGCTGCTGGCCTTCCTGGCGGCGCGCCGACGGTACTCCCTATTAAGAGGGGCGCTGTTGAGCGTGGCGGCGCATGGTGTGGCCGGCCTGGCGCGGGCGCGGCGGCTGCGGGCGGATGCGGTTGTGCTCTCCCCGGCCTTCGCCACCGCCAGCCACCCGGGGGCGCCGGGGTTGGGGCCGTTGCGCTGGGGCGCGCTGGCGGCGCGGGCGTCTCGCCGGCTGGCGGTGGTGGCGCTGGGCGGGATTGCCGCAGGCACCGTGGCGCGGCTGCCACGGCGGCGGTTGGCCGGCCTGGCAGCGGTGGCCGGGTTGGGCCGGGCTGATGCCGCCCCTCGGATACGGTCGTAGGAAGGCGCCGCATGAGAGCCCCCATCGGGTGCCTCCAGGCGCGGTCCCTGTGACAACACCCCTGTGGCAGGCTGGCCACACTGTCTCAGTGAAGTCGCGCTCACGGCATCTCGGGCGTTGCCCGGCTTCGTTGCACCGGGCCATAGTCGCCACGGGCCTGAGTGTCGGCGGCATGTGCCGTTGTCGGTTCTCCTTTTCGGGGGGCAGGGGTCGAGGGAACAGCCGGGCCTGCCCGGCGCGTGAGGAGGATATACATGCGCAAGATTCTGCTGGGTACGACGGCAGTCATCGGCGCTGCGCTGCTGGCCCCGATGTCGGCCATGGCGCAGGACGGTGGTGGTGGCCGCACTTCCGCGGTTGTGAACCCCGCGATGCCGGACGGCGCCAATTATGGCCGCACCGGTGGTCCGGCTCTGACGCCGGGCGACGTCACGGTTCGCGTTGGCGGCTACTTCGCTGGCTGGTACAGCCACACGACGCAGTCCAACCCGAACACCTTCAACCAGAGCATGCCGGTTGGTAACGTCACCAACGGCCTGACCACGGCGACTCAGACCCCGGTGACGGCGTCGGGTTCGACCAAGACCGGCAAGAACGACTTCCACTCCGATGCCGAAATCCACGTCTATGTGGACGGCAAGGCCGCCAACGGCCTGCGCTACGGCGCCGTGCTGGAACTGTCGTTCAACAGCAACGAAGGCACGCTGCCCGCTGGTGGCCGCCGTACGTTCAGCGCGAAGACCGCTGGCACGATCGACGAATACTACGCCTACGCCGCGCTGCCTGGCCTCGGCCAGATCCGCTTCGGTGACGAAGACGGCGCCGTCGGCCTGATGACCACCGGTGTGCTCACCGGCTTCGGTACGGGTGGTGTGTACGGCTCGTGGCAGAACTCGGTGGTTCGTCCGAACAAGACGACGACCAGCCCGGGTGACCTCGGCGACGCCACCAAGCTGATCTACCTGAGCCCGCAGCTGTTCGGCTTCGACTTCGGCGTCAGCTACGCGCTGAACAGCGGCACCGGCGCCGCCAATGGTTGCGCCGCCAGCGTCGCCATCTACACCTGCGACCGCACCTATGCCTACTCGGGCGCGACCGCCAGCGCCATCCAGGCCTATGCGGACCTGCCGCAGCGCCGCAACGAAATCCAGGCTGTGCTGCGCTATCGTGGCCAGTTCGGCCCGGTTGGCGTTGCCGCCAGCTTCGGCCATGTCGGTTGGGCTGCCATCCGCGACATGACCGCGGCCGGCAACACCGTGAAGACGCTGCGTCCGGGCAATGTCTGGATGGCGGGTCTGCAGGCCTCGGCCTACGGCTTCAGCCTGGGTGCGATGTACCAGTGGGGCCAGCAGAACTTCTTCTGGGGCTCGCAGGCGCGTGGCGACCAGAACATGTGGCAGTACACAGCGGGCGCGACCTACACGATGGGTCCGATCACGGTCGGCGGCAACGCCTTCTGGGGTAGCTACGCCGGCACCAACGGCTTCACCTTCTGCGACACCTCGTCGGCCGGTGGTAACTGCAACACGGGTAATGTCGGTCAGTACCTCCGCAACAGCACTGGCAGCGTGAACAGCCAGCGTCGTTGGGGCCTGGCCGCTGGTGCCAACTACCGTCTGGCTCCCGGCATGGACCTGGTGGCGGAATACGTCCGTCACGGTGTGCATGAAGCCGGCCAGAACCTGACCTCCGGTTCGGGTTCGGTGCAGGACAAGATGCGCGCCGACGTCATCCTGGTCGGTACCCGCCTGGCCTTCTGATCCCTTTCGGGTTCAGCAGATCGGGGAGGGCGGCGGGGCAACCCGCCGCCTTTTCTCGTTCCAGGTTACCGCTTCCACATCATCCTTCCGTTGAATACTGCTTGATCTGGCGGCGGATTCACCCCAGTTTCCCGCCCCATGAAGCACGCCCTCAAAGCCCCGTTGTTGGCCCTCGGCCTCGCGCTGCCCTTGCTGGCGGCGTGCAACTCCGCCCAGAACACCCGGCTGGTGGAAAACGACGAATATGGCGACTGGCGCGCCAGCGGTTCGGTCCGTCAGCGCCCGCTTGGCGCCTCGTCCGGCATTACCGTGTTCGGCGTGGACAAGTCCCGCGAGGAGGCGGCGGCTGGCGGTGGTGGCATGGGCGGCGGCACCGGTGTCAACGTGAATGCCTATCTCTGGCGCGCCGCGCTGGACACGCTTTCCTTCATGCCCATCGCCTCGGCCGATCCCTTCGGTGGCACCGTCATCACCGACTGGTATTCGCCGCCGGCCGCCAGCGGCGAGCGATTTCGCGCCCAGGCGCTGCTGATGGGCCGCACGCTGCGGTCTGACGGCGTACGCGTGCAGGTGTTCCGCCAGGTGCAGCAGGGTGGCAACTGGGTGGATGCGCCGGTGGCCTCCAGCACGGCATCGGACCTGGAAGACAAGGTCCTGGCCCGCGCCCGCGAGCTGCGCAGCCAGTCCGCCGAGCGCTGATCCAAGCGCTTCGGTCGGGGTTCAGGGCCGTTCCGGTGGCAACACCGGGGCGGCTTTTTCGTTGGGGCCTGGGGCGCCTTGCCGCCGTCGCGCATCGGGCGTTAGCAGGGCGTGCGCCGCAGCCCGCGTGGCGCGGCTGCGGCCGGCTGGTCCAGCCAGGCCGGCAGGCAGGGCGCCATGGCGCGGGTAAAGCGCCAGTCCTCGCCGCCGCCATGGCCGGTGACATCCCGCGGCCATAGCGCCAGGGCCGGCGCCGCCCGCCCCGCATCCAGCTGCGCCAGCATGGCCGCGCGCGTGCCGGGGCCGGGGTCGTAGGGGTCGTCATCGAACACCGCCACGGCCAGCCGCACCGCGGAGGGTGCCAGCCGGGCCAGGGCCGCGTCATAGGCTGCCATGGCTTCCGGCGCACGGCCATTGCCGGTGGCCACGCGGCCCCAGGAGGCCGGCGCAAGCGCGATCACCGCCGTCACCTCCGCTGGCTGCTCGGCCGCCGCCAGGAGCGCTATCCAGCCGCCGCGGGAATGCCCGCCCAGCACCACTTGGGCATAGCCGGCGGCCCGCGCCGCGGCCACGGCGGCCAGCAGGCGGGGCAGCACGGCGGCCAGCGCGTCCTCGCCGGGGGCACGGTCGAAGCGCAGCACGTCCCAGCCCGCCGCGTTCAGCACGCTGACCAGGCCGGGGGTGGCGGTTGCGCGCAGATCCGTCCCGCGCGGGCCGGCCGAGCCATGGCCCCAGATGACCACGCCCCGCGCTGCCGCCGGCCCCTGGAAACGCAGCAAAGGCGCGGCGCGCAGGGGGCCGACCTCGGTGGCACGCAGCAGCGCGACAGGCCCGGCCTGGCCCGGCGTGGAATCGCGTGCGGCCACCTGGCAGGTGCCGGCGATGCCCTGGGCCAGCGCCTCGGCCGCGCAATCCGCCAGGGCCGCGGCGACCGCGGTGGGAACGTCCGTGGCGCCGCTGGAGAAGCCCCAGGCGGCATGGCCGGCGGCGTCCTGCAGGAAGGCGAAGGCGGCGTGCGGCACGGCGCCGGGGTAGTGCCAGGCGAAGGCGGTGGCCAGGGCGGGGGCGGGCTGCGCCAGGCCCAGCGTGGCGGCGTCCCAGATGGGCTGCGCGGCGGTCGATTGGGCGCGGGCCGGCTGTGCCCAGCCCGGCCACGCCAGCAGCAGGAAGGCCATGGTGGCGAGGCGCGTCATGGCTCCACTTTGCGGTCACGCCGGCGCAGAATGCACCGCGCCGCGCCGCAGGTGCAACGCCCGGCCTTCCCTCGGCGCGCCGCGCGGCTTATTCCCTGGCGTAGACCAGATTGAACGCACCCATGAGCGACAGCAGCACCACGCCCCGCGCCGAGATACGTCACGATTTCCGCAACGCCGAACCGCGCTGGCAACAGGCGTGGAATGAGCGCCACTGCTTTGCTGTGCCCGACGTGCCGGCGGCGGGGAAGCCGAAATACTACGTACTGGAGATGTTCCCGTACCCGTCGGGCAAGATCCACATGGGGCATGTCCGCAACTACACGCTGGGCGACGTGGTGGCGCGCTACAAGCGCGCCCGCGGCTTCCAGGTGATGCACCCGATGGGCTGGGACGCCTTCGGCCTGCCGGCCGAGAACGCGGCGCGCGAGCGCGGCATCCACCCGGGCAAGTGGACCTACGACAACATCGCCAACATGCGCGCGGAGCTGAAGCGCATGGGGCTGTCCATTGAGTGGGAGCGCGAGTTCGCCACCTGCGACGTGGAATACTACGGCCAGCAGCAGGCGCTGTTCCTTGACTTCTTCCGCGACGGGCTGGTGGAGCGCAAGGAAAGCTGGGTCAACTGGGACCCGGTGGACAATACCGTGCTGGCCAATGAACAGGTCATTGACGGCCGTGGCTGGCGCAGCGGCGCGCTGGTGCAAAAGAAGCAGCTGTCGCAGTGGTTCTTCAGCATCACCAAATTCGCCCCGGAACTGCTGGACGCGCTGGGCACGCTGGAGCGCTGGCCCGAGCGCGTGAAGCTGATGCAGGCCAACTGGATCGGCCGCAGCGAAGGCGCGCGGGTGACCTTCGCCATCTCCCCCGGCGAACACCACGGCGCTGTCGTGGCCGCGCTGGGCAGCGACGTGCCGAGCATCGAGGTCTTCACCACGCGGCCGGATACGCTGTTCGGCATGTCCTTCCTCGCGGTCGCCGCTGAACACCCGCTAGCCGCCGCCGCCGCCGCGCGCAACCCGGAGGCCGCCGCCTTCATCGCCGAGTGCCGCAGCATGGGCACGTCAGAGGTGGCCATCGAACAGGCCGAAAAGCGCGGCTTCGACACCGGCTTCCGCGTGCAGCACCCGTTCCTGCCCGGCGTCAGTTTCCCGGTCTGGATCGCCAATTTCGTGCTGATGGAATACGGCACCGGCGCGATCTTCGGCTGCCCGGCGCATGACGAGCGCGATTTCGATTTTGCCACCAAGTACGGCCTGGCGATCACCCAGGTGGTCGCGCCGGCGAGTGGGGAGGCGGTGACGCTGCCCTTCACCGATGAGGGGCTGGCGGCGAATTCCGGCTTCCTGGATGGCCTCGGCACCGTGGCGGCCAAGCGCGCCGCGATCGAGCGGCTTGAGGGCATGGGCGTCGGCACCGGGGTGGTGAATTGGCGGCTGCGCGACTGGGGCGTCTCCCGCCAGCGCTACTGGGGCTGCCCGATCCCGTTCATCCACTGCGAAGCCTGCGGCGTGGTGCCGGTGCCGGCCGCAGAGCTGCCCGTGAAGCTGCCGGAGGATGTGGATTTCTCGCGCCCCGGCAACCCGCTGGACCATCACCCGACCTGGAAGCACGTGCCCTGCCCGCAATGCGGTGCGGCGGCGCGGCGCGAGACCGATACCTTCGATACCTTCGTCGATAGCAGCTGGTACTTCGCGCGGTTCTGCTCGCCGCGGGCGGCGCAGCCGGTGACCAAGGCGGCGGTGGATGCCTGGCTGCCGGTGGACCAGTATATCGGCGGTATCGAGCATGCGATTTTGCACCTGCTGTACAGCCGCTTCTTCACCCGGGCGATGCGCGAGACCGGCCATGTCCAGGTCAGCGAGCCGTTCGAGGGGCTGTTCACCCAGGGCATGGTCACGCATGAGAGCTACAAGAGCGCCGATGGCCGCTGGCTCTACCCCGAGGAAGTGAACTTCGCGCTGAACGCCGATGGCAGCCGCACCGCGACGCTGAAGGACGGCGACACGCCGGTGACCATCGGCCGGGTCGAGGCGATGTCCAAGTCGAAGCGCAACACGGTGGACCCCGGGGCGATCATCGACAAATACGGCGCCGATACCGCGCGCTGGTTCATCCTGAGCGACAACCCGCCCGAGCGGGACATGGAATGGACCGAGAGCGGCGTGGCCGGCGCGCATCGCTTCATCCAGCGGGTCTATCGGCTGGCGGCGACCCCGGGTGTTGGCGCGGATGCAGCGGCCAGCAAGAAGCTGCGCCAGGCAACACACCGCACCATCGCCGCGGTGACCGAGGCGTGGGAGAGCTTTTCCTTCAACGTCGCGGTCGCGCGCATCCATGAGCTTGGCAATGCCATTGGCGATGCCGAGGCGGCCGAGCCAGCGGCGCGGCAGGAAGCGCTGGAGGCCCTGGCCCGGCTGGTCAGCCCGGCGATGCCGCATCTGGCCGAGGAGCTGTGGGCGCTGCTGCGGCCCGGCACCACCGAGCTGGTGGCCGAGCTGCCCTGGCTGGACCCCGACCCCGCGCTGCTGAAGGCTGAGACGCTGACCCTGGCGGTGCAGGTACTCGGAAAACTGCGCGCGACCATCGAGGTTCCGGTCGGCGCGGATGAGGCTACAGTGTTCGCCGCCGCCGAGGCGGAGGAGAATGTGCAACGTGCCCTTGAAGGCCGCCCCATCCGGAAGCGCATCCATGTCAAAGGCCGTGTCGTCAATTTCGTCATCTAGGCGGGGGCTGCTGCTGGCGGGTGCCGGTTCGGCGCTGGCCGGTTGCGGCTTCCAGCCGATGTACGGGCCGGCGTCGGGCGCCGGCGGGCTTTCCGTGGATATGCGGCGCGAACTCGCGGCCATTCGGCTGGACTATGTCGGCGAACGCTCGGGCGTGTTGATCACCCGGGCGCTGGAACGCCGCTTCGTCGATGCCGCGGGCGGCGAGACCGTGGCGCCGAAGTATTCATTGCAGGTCAATATCGTGTTTGGCGCGGAGGTGCTGGGTTACCGGATCGACGGCGCGATCTCCCGCCTGCGCTTCACCGCTACCAGCAACTGGGTGCTGCTGCGCCGGGGCAACCCGCCGCAGGAGATCAGACGCGGCGTGGTCCGCACCATCGACGCCTTCAACGTACCGGACTTCCAGTTCTTCACCGCCGAGGTCTCCAGCGACAACATGCAGCGGCGCATGCTGGACGAGGTGGTGGAGCAGGTGTTCCTGAATGTGGCCGCCAACCTGCGCGGCTATCTCAGCAGCCCGCAGGGCTGAGGGCGCGGCTTGGCCAAGCTGGACGCAAAGCGCGTCAGCAGCTTTCTCAGCAACCCCGGCGACACCCGGGTGGTGCTGCTGTTCGGCGACGACCCAGGCCTGGTGCGTGAGCGTGCCGAGGCGCTGGTCGCCACGGTGACCCAGGGCGAGGATATGCGCCTGGTGGATGTGGGCGCCGAAAGCGCCCGCGATGTCGGCCGGCTGGCCGATGAGGCCTCCATGCTGCCGATGGTGGGCGGGCGCATGCTGGTGCGGGTGCGCGATGCCGGGGATGCCTTCGCCAAGGCCGCTGCGGCCGCTGCGGCGGGGCGTGGGCCTGGCCTGGTGGTGCTGGAAGGCGGCGAGCTGAAGCCGAACAAGACCGGGCTGCGCGGCGTGCTGGAGGCGGCTCCGGCGGCTCAGGTGATCGCCTGCTACCGGGAGCGCGGTGCCGAGCTGGCGGGCACCATAGGCCGTGTTCTGGCCGAACTGGGCGTGGGCGCCGAGCCGGCGGCGCTGGATTGGCTGGCGCAGCGCCTGGGCGAGGACCGCATGCTGCTGCGGCGCGAGCTGGAGAAGCTGGCGCTGTATGTCGGCGCCGGCGCCAAGGTGACGCCGGAAGATTGCCTGGCTTGTGTGGCGGAGGGCAGTGCCAGCGACCTGGAGGAGGCGTTGCTGCACGCCATGGCCGGCGAGGTGGCCAAGGCCGACGCAGCGCTGGATGCCGCCTTCGCCGAGGGCGCCAATGCCGTGCAGGTGGTGCGCGGCGCGCTGCGGCATGTGCAGCGGCTGCAATTGGCGGCGCAGGAGGGCATGGAGGCGGTCCGCCCACCGGTGTTCTTCCGCCACAAGCCGATGGTGGAGCGCGCCTTGCGGCAATGGAGTGCGGCCGGGCTGGAGGCGGTGGGTGGCTCCCTGCTGGAAGCCGAGCGCCGCACCAAGACCACCGGGCTGCCCAGCGAGACGGTGGCACGCTGGGCGGTGATGGTGCTGGCGCGGCAGGCGTCTCGCGGGCGCTGACGTGCGTCGCTCCGGCGCGGGCAGTTCAGCTGGCCGTCGCCCGGCGCGGGTGGGTCAGCTGCCCTGGAGCAGCCTGATGATGCCGTCCAGCTGGTCCAGGTTGCGGTAGCTGATGGTGACCTGGCCGCCCTTGCCGGCATGGCGGATGGCGACCTTGAGGCCAAGCCGCTCCATCAACTCGCGTTCCAGCGCGGCGGTTTCCGGCTCCGCCCGGGCCGGCTTGCCGGGGGCGGCGGGGTCGCGCGGCTTCTGCGCCGCCAGGGCTTCGGTCTGGCGCACGTTCAGGCCGCGATCCACCACCTGCATGGCCAGCATTTCCGGCTGCGGTGCCGTCAGCAGAGCGCGGGCGTGGCCGGCGGTCAGGGCGCCGTCGCGCAGCAATTCGCGGACGCGGTCGGGCAGGCCGAGCAGGCGGAGCGTATTCGCCACATGGCTGCGCGACTTGCCGACGGCGGTGCCCAGGCCTTCCTGGGTCAGGCCGAACTCGTCCAGCAGCCGGCGATAGCCCTCGGCCTCCTCCAGCGCGTTGAGGTCCTGGCGCTGCAGGTTCTCGACCAGCCCGGCGGCCATCGCCTCGCGGTCGTCGAAGTGCCGGATATTGACCGGGACTTCGTGCAGCTGGGCCAGCTGGGCGGCGCGCCAGCGGCGTTCGCCACCGATGATCTGGTAGTGGCCAGGCGCGTCCGGCTTCGGGCGGACCAGGATAGGTTGCAGCACGCCGTGCTCGGCGATGGAGGCGGCCAGTTCCTGGAGGGGCGCGTGGTCGATGGGGCCGCGCGGCTGGAACGGGCCTGGCTCCAGGTTTTCCACGGGTACGGTGCGGGTGGCTTCGCCGGCGCTGGGGTTGGGCGCGGGCGCGTCGCCGATGAGGGCGGACAGGCCGCGGCCAAGGCGGTTGGGGGGCTTGGTCATTTCTGGCGGCCCAGCAACTCCTCGGCCGCCTTGGCATAGGCCAGGGCGCCGGGGGAACGCGGGTCGTAGAGGTTCACTGGCAAGCCGTGCGAGGGCGCTTCGGAGAGGCGGATATTCCGCGGAATGACGGTTTGCAGCACCTTGTCCTTGAAGAAGCCGCGGACGTCGGCGGCGACCAGTTCCGAGAGATTGTTGCGACGATCAAACATCGTCAGCAGGATGCCTTCCAGCCCGAGGCCGGGGTTCAGCGCGCGCTTCACCCGCTCGATGGTCTGGGTGATCTGGCTGACGCCTTCCAGGGCGAAGAACTCGGTCTGCAGCGGCACCAGCACGCCATCGGCGGCGACCAGGGCGTTCAGGGTCAGCAGGCCGAGTGAGGGCGGGCAGTCCAGGAAGACGAAGTCGTAGGCCTTGAGCGCATCGGGAGCGCGGAGAGCATCGCGCAGGCGCAGCTCGCGGCGGTCTTCGCCGACCAATTCCACCTCGGCACCGGCCAGGTCCGGGTCTGCGGCGACCAGGGAGAGGTTGGGCACCGCGGTGGCCTGGATTACCGCGGGCAGAGATTTCTGCCCGGTTAGCAGGGCGTAGCTGCCGGCGCCACGCGCGGCGCGGGCAATGCCAAGGCCGGTGGAGGCATTGCCCTGCGGATCGAGGTCGAGCAGGAGCACGCGCCGGCTGGCGGCCAGGGCCGCGGCCAGGTTGATGGCAGACGTGGTCTTGCCGA
>CANBNK010000067.1 GCA_947371015.1 Acetobacteraceae bacterium
GCTATCACCGGCACTTCAAGCTGCAAGGCAATGCCACGCTGGGCCGCCCGCTGCTGGATACCGCCAGTGGCTTCCTGCTGGCACCCATGCGCGCCGGCGTGCGGCTGACCACCGGCGCCGAATTCGCCCGCGACCAGGCGCCGCCGACGCCGGTGCAACTGGCGCAGGCGGAACCGGTGGCGCGCGGGCTGCTGCCGCTGGCCGAGGCGGTGGAGGAGACCCCCTGGATGGGCGTGCGCCCCTGCATGCCGGACATGCTGCCGGTAATCGGCCCGCTGCCGGGCCAGCCCGGCGCCTGGTGCGCCTTCGGCCATGGCCACCAGGGTCTGACTCTGGGCCCGACGACCGGGCGGCTGCTGGCCGAGATGCTCACCGGCGAACAGCCCTTCCTGGACCCGGCGCCGTATCGGCCGGGCCGATTCCAGGGCTGAACGGCTGAGGCGGCATCGTCGATCCGTCGCCCGAGGCGGCGTGATGATCCCGCTGCGGCAGGCTGCGTCCGCCCGCGCTCGCGCGGCTTAATTCAGCGCCCGGTCCACGGCGCGGCCGACACGCTCGGTCGGCCCCGGCGGGTCCACCGCGTCCCGCACCCGTTCGCCGGCGCGGTCCAGGCTGCGCCCGGTGCGTTCCGCCGGCCCGGGCTTGTGACAGGCCGCCAGCCCCAGCGTGGCCAGCAGCAGCACCGCCATGAAAGCCCGCATCGCACTCTCCTTCGTCGTTCAGGAAGCCCCAGCGCGCCAAACCGTGGCCGGTTCGTTCAGCCCATGGTGAGCTTCCGCGGCAGGGCCACCCCCATGGAGACGTAGAGGCTGGTCAACTCATCGATGCCGAGGCCGGCCTGGCGAACCCAGTCCTCCGGCAGGAACAGCAACCCGCCGCCCACCGGCACCGGCGCCGAGGGCATCAGCACCGGCCGGTAGCGCGCACCCTCGATCACCACCACCTCCGGGCTGGTCATCAACGCCAGCACCGCGGTGCCGCCCTGGCCGCCGAACAGGCACCACACCGGCGTCATGGCCTGCAGATCGCCGGCCTTCTGCGGCCCGAGCAGCTTGGCGAAGCGCCCGGCCAGGCCATAGATCGTCCCGACCAGCGGGATCTTCAGCACCAGGCGTTCCAGCAGGCCGAAGGCGCAGTGCAGCAGGCTGGCCCGCACCAACAGCCCGGTGAACCAGAAGGCGCCCAGCAGCAGCGCAATGCCGGCGCCATAGGCGAAGGCCTCCGAGGTCACGACGGAAAGTCCCAGCCGCCGCAGCCAGTCGCCCACCATGCTGCCCGGGCCGATATGGCCGTGGAGCGTCTCGCCCGCCCAGATCACCAGCAGCGCCGTCAGCAGGAGCGGCAGGAAGGCCAGCACGCCGGCGAGCAAGGTGCCGGCCAGGCTTTTGAATGCGCGCCGGAACATGGTGAACGCCCCCTCGTTGCGGGGCCATGGGGCTGCGGGCGTGGCGAAGTAAAGCGAAGCTTGGGCGGCTGCCCACCCCCGGCGCATTCGCCAGGGGTAACAGCCGCCTGGTTAGGCGGAGATCCGTTTCAACACGTTGTCGATGAACACCTGCGTGCTGCCCAGATAGGCGCTGGGGTCGCACAGCGCCTGCACCTGCTGCGGCGTCAGCCGGGCGGCCACCTGCTGGTCCTGCAGCAGCGCGTTGGCCAGCGGCAGCCCCTGCGCCAGCGCCACGTCGCAGGCGTGGTGCACCACATGATGCGCCTCGCCCCGGCCGAGCGCCGGCGCCAGCCCCATCATCACCTGCTCGGCGACGATCAGCCCGCCGGTGCTCTCCAGGTTGCGCCGCATGCGGGCGGCATCCACCGTCAGCCCCTCCGCGATGACGCGCGCCTGCACCAGCGCGCCATGGGTCAGCAGGAAGGCCTGGCCGATCGCCAGGGGTTCGGCCTGCCACGGCCCGGTGCCGCGTTCCTGGTCCTGCGCCATGGCGTTCAGCATCTGCGGCACCAGCGCCTGCACGCCGCGCGATTGCGCCAGGATGTATTCGCAGGAAATCGGGTTGCGCTTCTGCGGCATGGTGGAGGAACCGCCCCGCCCATCCACATGCGGCTCCGCCACCTCGGCCACCTCGGTCTGCATCAGCAGCATCACGTCGGTCGCCAGCTTGGACAGGCTGCCGGTCAGCAGGCCGAGGAAGCACACCGCCTCCGCCAGCCCATCGCGCGAGACGTGCCAGGGGATATCCGGCACCGCCAGCCCCAGCTCATTGCCCAACTCCTGCTGCACCGCGATGCCGGCATCCCCCAGGCTGGCCAGCGTGCCCGCGGCGCCGCCGAATTGCAGCCGCTCGACCCGCGGCCGCAGTTGCTCCAGCCGTTCCTGCATGGTGATCAGCGGCGAAAGCCACACCGCCACCTTGTAGCCAAACGTCACCGGCAGCGCCTGCTGCAAGTGTGTGCGCCCGGCCATGACGGTATGCCGCTGCGCATAGGCCAGCTTGCCCAGCGCGGCGTTCAGCCCCATCAAATCGGCGCGGATCAAGGACAGCGCCTGGCGCACCTGCAACACCACGGCGGTATCCATGATGTCCTGCGTGGTCGCGCCCCAATGCGTCCACTTGCCGGCTTCCGGCCCCGCCAGCATGGAAAGCTGCCGCACCAGCCCGACCACGGGATACCCGGTATTCCGCGTCGCCGCCGCCAACTCCGAAAAATCGAGCCGGTCCACCATCGCCGCCTGGGTGATGGCGGCGGCGGCGTCTGGCGGGACAATCCCCAGCCGCGCCTGGGCGCGGGCCAGCGCGGCTTCCACGTCCAGCATGCGTTGCAGGAAGGCACGCTCGCCCATCGCGGCGCGCATCGCGTCGGTGCCGTAGAGCGCGCCGAGAACCGGCGAATCAGCTGGGTTGACGGACATGGTATTCAGACCTCCCTGGAACCTCGTCTGGTCGTCACCCTGCGGCCAGATGTCAAGCCTTGCCCCGGCGCCGCCTGCCGCCCGCCCCGGCACTTGCGTATTGCCCTGATGCCTCGACAGCGTAATGATGATCGGCAGAAAGCCATCCTGCCGGCCGCCCTGGCCTGCCGAGGCAAGGCTTCGCACGGGTGATCAATGCCCAGGCCACTGGAGTCGAACGCCATGCTGCCCCGTTGTCTCGCCCTGCTGCTGCTGCTCGCCGCACCCGCCGCGATGGCCCAGACCGCCCAGCCCAAGCCGGCACCGGCCGCCCCCGGCACCACCTTCCGCGACTGCACCACCTGCCCGGAGATGATGGTGGTCCCACCCGGCCAGTTCATCATGGGGGAGGAGGGGACGCCGCGTGCCATGCCGCCGCACCCCGTCACCATTGCCAGGCCCTTCGCCATCGGCCTCAACCTGGTCACCTTCGAGGAATGGGATGCCTGCGTTGCCGAGGGCGGCTGCGGCATGTTGCGCCTCTCGGACCAGGGCTGGGGCCGCGGCCCCCGTCCGGTCATCAACGTCAACTGGGAACAGGCCGCCGCCTTCGCCGCCTGGCTGGCCCGCAAGACCGGCCGGCCCTACCGCCTGCCGGCGGAAGCCGAATGGGAATACGCGGCGCGGGGTGGCACCCGAACCACCTACTGGTGGGGCGACGACCAGGCCTGGGGCATGGCCAATTGCGCCAGCTGCGGCAGCCCCTATGACGACCGGCAGACCGCCCCGGTCGGCTCGTTCCGGCCCAACCCCTTCGGCCTGCTCGACATGGCCGGCAACCTGACCCAATGGGTAGCCGACCCCTGGCACGCCACCTACCAGGGTGCCCCGGCCGATGGCTCCGTTTGGGAGCAGGGCGGCGACCCGATACGCCGCGTGCTGCGCGGCGGCTCCTGGTACAATCGCCAATCCTATTCCCGGTCGGCCTATCGCAACGGGGATTCACCCATGGTGGCCAACCCGAAGATCGGCTTCCGCGTCGCCCTGCCGCTATAGCCCGCGGCTGGGGGGGCTTCCTACACCTCCAGGAAGACGGTCTCGCCCTCGCCCTGCAAGCGGATGTCCAGGCTCCACACCCCCGGCGCCGTGGGACGCGCTATCAGCGTCCCGCGTCGCTCGGCCGGCACCTGCGCCAGTACCGGGTCGGTCTCGTTCAGTGGCTCGCCGCTGAAGTACAGCCGGGTGGAGACATGGTTCATCAGCCCGCGCGCGAAGATGCTGAGCGTGACGTGCGGCGCCTGCGTCGCATTGCCGCGGCCCTTCACCGCACCCGGCTTCACCGTGGTGAAGTGGAAGCGCCCCTCGGCATCGCAGCGGCTGCGGCCGTAGCCTTGGAAGCCGGCCTCGTAGTCGCCCGCCGGGTCGGCCTGCCACAGCTCCACCACCGCGTCGGGGCAGATCGCGCCATCGCCATCCGTCACCTGCCCGGTCAGCGAAATCCGCTCGCCCTTGGCATAGCCGTCATTCGGCCCGCCGGCGCGCAGCAGGTCGGCCCATTCCGGATGCTCGATCAACGACCAGTACGGCCCGATGGTCTGCGACGCCGTAGCGATGAGCTTGCTCACGAGGGGTTCTCCGTCGGCGTCGCATCACGCCCGCGCAGCACGAAATCAAACCGATACCCCAGCGCCCATTCCTCGCGCCCGATATCCATGTCCAGGCCGCAGACCAGCCGGTCCCGCGCCCCGGCATCCGCCACGGCGTTGAACACCGGGTCCAGCGGCAGCAGCGGGTCGCCCGGGAAGTACATCTGCGTCACCAGGCGTTGCGCGAAGCCGGCGCCGAACAGGCTGTAATGGATATGGTTCGGCCGCCAGGCGTTCTTGTGGTTGCGCCACGGATAGGCGCCCGGCTTGATGCTGACGAACTGGTAGGCGCCGTTCTCATCGGTGAACACGCGCCCCTCGCCCTTGAAGTTCGGATCCATCGGCGCGTCATGCGTGTCCAGCGGGTGGTGGTACCGCCCGGTGCTGCATGCCTGCCAGATCTCGATCATGCAATGCGGCACCGGCCGGCCGTTCTCATCCAGCACGCGGCCGCCGACGATGATCCGCTCGCCCTGCGCCTGCCGCCCCTCATGCACCGACATGTCGGCGAAGGCGGGGTAGTCGCGCTCCAGCATCCGCGGCGCCACGCTTTCCGTCAGCGTCGGCGCGATGCGGATCGCCGCCTGCTTCGGATGGCGCTTATGCGTGCTGCCATAGCCCGGGCTGTTCAGTGGTGCCTGGGAACCAGGCGCTACCGGCAGGTAGCCGACGGGGTCGCTCATGCGTCCTCCTTCAGGATGTCCTTGGCGAGTTTCAGCGCGGTATTCGCCGCCGGCACGCCGCCATAGACGGCCACCTGCAGCAGCACCTCCGCGATCTCCTCCGGCGTCACGCCGGTATTGCGCGTGGCGCGCACGTGCAGCTTGAACTCGTCATGGTGGCCCAGCGCCGCCAGCATGCCGAGGCACAGCAACGAACGGTCCCGATGCGACAGCCCCGGCCGCGTCCACACGCTGCCCCAGGCGCCTTCCAGGATGAAGTCGCGGAACGGCTGGTCCATCGGCGTCAACGCCGCCTCGCTGCGGTCCACATGCGCGTTGCCCAGCACCTGGCGCCGCACCACCATGCCAGCCGCCTGGCGGTCGCTCGGCAGCGCCGTCATCATGGCCATGTGGTGCAGCAGGGCGCGCGTGACAGCGGCTTCCTGCTCGAAGTTCGGAATGTGCTTCGCATCGGGGATGATGACGATGGCCGCGCCGGGAATGCTGGCCTGCACCGCCTTGGCGGCGGCGACGGGCGTCGAGGGATCCTGCTCCCCCACCACCACCGTCGCCGGGCAGGTGATGCCGGCGACATCCGCCGCCCGGCAATCCCGCAGCGCCGCCGCACAACCCAGATACCCCGCCACATCGGTCGAGCAGATCATCCGCTTCAACCCCTGGGAGGAGGCCAGCGACGTATCCATCACCCAGCGCGCCAGCGTGGCATCCGCCCCGGTGGCCAGCCCATTGGCCCGCGCGCCATCCATCCGTTCCTGCCACATGGATGCCGGCTGGAACTCCAGCGCGGTATCGCAGGGCATCAGGCTCAGCACCCGCGTCGGCTGCTCAGCGGCCATCTGCAAGGCAATCCGCCCGCCGATGGAAACCCCGGCCACATGCACCTGGTGGATACCCAGCGCATCCAGCAGCGCGAAGCAATCGCCGGCCAGCTGGTGCATGGAGTAATCACCTGCCGGCGCCGTGGTCAGCCCGTGCCCGCGCATATCCACGGCCACCACCCGGTACCGCTTGGCCAGCGCCGCCGCCTGCGGTTCCCACATGTGCAGGTTGGCGCTGAGCGAATGCAGCAGCAACACCGTCGGCGCCCGCTCCGGCCCGGTGACCTGCGCGTGGACGACAACTTCACCGAGCCGGATGAACATCAGACGCGCTCGATGATCATGGCGATGCCCTGGCCAACGCCGATGCACATGGTGCACAGCGCATAGCGCCCGCCGCGATTGTGCAACTCCTGCGTTGCCGTCAGCACCAGCCGCGCGCCGCTCATCCCCAGCGGATGCCCCAGCGCAATCGCGCCGCCATTCGGGTTCACGAACTCCGCATCGTCAGGCAGGCCTAAGTCCCGCGTGACCGCCAGCGCCTGGGCGGCGAAGGCTTCGTTCAGCTCGATCACGTCCATGTCGCTGAGCTTCAGCCCGGCCTTCTCCAACACGCGGCGCGTCGCCGGCGCCGGCCCGAACCCCATGATGCGCGGTGCCACGCCCGCCGTCGCGACGGCCACAATCCGCGCCCGCGGCGTCAACCCGTGCTGCCGGGCTGCCTTTTCGCTGGCCACCAGAATGGCCGCCGCGCCGTCATTCACGCCCGACGCATTGCCCGCGGTCACGCTGCCGCCTTCCTTGCGGAACGGCGCCGCCAGTTTCGCTAGTGCCTCCAGCGTGGTGTCGGGGCGCAGGTGCTCGTCCTGGTTCACCACCGCCGGGTCGCCCTTCCGCTTCGGGATCACCACATCGACGATCTCCTGCGCAAACCGCCCCTCGCGCTGCGCCCGCCCGGCGCGCTGCTGGCTGCGGAAGGCGAAGGCGTCCTGGTCGGCGCGGTTGATCTGGAAGTCCTGCGCCACGTTCTCGGCCGTCTCCGGCATGGAATCGACACCGTGTTCCTTCTTCATCTTCGGGTTGACGAAGCGCCAGCCGATCGTCGTGTCGTAGATGTCCGGCGCCCGGCCGAAGGCCTCGCTCTGCTTGCCCTGCACGTAAGGCGCGCGGGTCATGCTCTCGACGCCGCCGGCGATCATGAACTCGGTCTCCCCGGCCTTGATGGCGCGGCCGGCGATGCCCACCGCATCCATGCCCGAACCGCAGAGCCGGTTGACGGTGGAGCCACCGATGCTGCCCGGCAGCCCCGCCAGCAGCAGCGCCATGCGCGCCACGTTGCGGTTATCCTCGCCGGCCTGGTTGGCGCAGCCGTAGATCACGTCCTCAACCGCCGCCCAGTCCACGCCGGGGTTGCGCGCCATCAGCGCCTGCAGCGGCACCGCGCCCAGGTCGTCGGTACGCACCGGGGACAGCCCGCCGGCGTAGCGGCCAATGGCGGTGCGGACGGCATCACAGATGAAGGCTTCGGCCATGGCGGCGCTCTCCCAGGTTTGCTTCGGGGTTGCCCCCTTGGGCCGAACCTCGCGCGATGCCGGCACGCGGTCAATCACTGGGCGCGGCTGGCTTGCCCACCATTGTGCCGCCGCCGCCGCCGGGCTAAGCGCCGGCCGAACCACCGGGGCTGCCCGCATGATCCCGCTGCCCATCCCGACCACGAATCAGGCCGTGCTGGGCTGGGCCGCACGGACGCCGGATCGTACCGCTGTCATGGCGCGGGGGCAGGCCTACTCCTGGGCGGCGATGGCCAGCCATGTGGCGCTGGCCCGCCAGGCCCTGGCCACCGCCGGCCTGGCGCCTGGCCAGATCGTCGCGCTGCACTGCCCCAACCGCTACCTGGCCCTGGTGATGGTGCTGGCGGCGGAGGCGCTGGGCGCCATCCACGCCACGCTGGCCTCCGCCGACCTGGTGCCGGACCACCCGGCGGTGCGGCACGCCCAGTTGCTGGCGGTGACGAACCCGCCACCGGCGCTGGCCGCCGACCCCCGGCTGCTGCGGCTGGACCAGGCCTGGCTGGCCGCCAGCTTCGCCGGCCCGGCCGATCTGTCCGTGCTGGAGCGGGCCGCCGTGCCAGCCGAGGGGGTGCGGCTCGGCTGGACCTCCGGCACCACCGGCACGCCGAAATTCATGCTGAACACGCGCGGTCAGGTCAGCGCGATCCTGCGGCATTTCGACGCGGTCTGCCGCCCCGTGACGCCCGACCATATCTGCCTCAGCTTCTACCCGCTGACGGTGCGCGGCATGTACCTGGACGTGATGCGCGCGCTGCAGGAAGGCAACCTGGTCTTCATGGTGGAGGATGGCAGCGGCGACTTCGGCACCGCCGGGCGGCCGGACCGCGCCTATGCGCTGCTGCTGCCGCGCGAGGGCGAGATGCTGGCCCGCGCCTGCGCGCAGGCCGGCCGCTTCCTCAACCTGTACTACATCGACGTCATCGGCAGCATGCTGGCGCCGGCCATGCTGGGCCTGCTGCATCGCACGCTGACCCCGCATGTCTTCAGCGTCTATTCCAGCAACGAGACCAACTCGGTGGCGCTGGTGGCGCCCGACGGCCGCGCCCGCGTGGTGCCGGACTGCGAGGTGCGCATCCTGGACGAGACCGGCCAGCCCGTGCCCCCCGGCCAGGCCGGGCGCGTCTCGGTCCGCGGCCCCCGCGTGATCGAGCGCTACCTGTGGGACGAAGCGCTGACCGCGCGGCACTTCCACGACGGCTGGTTCCTGATGAGCGACCTGGCGAGCATGCCGGCGCCGGGCGTGCTGCACGTGCTGGGCCGCGCCGACGACATGCTGAACATCGCCGGCATCAAACTGGCGCCCTACCCGCTGGAGCAGGAGCTGGCCGCGCTGCCCGGCGTGACGGAGGCATTGCTGCTGCGGCAGGAGGATGCGCTGGGCCAGGGCGAACTGCTGGTGCTGCTGGAAAGCGCGGACCCCGCCGCGGCCACGGCTCTGCTGCCGCGGGTGCAGGCCATGCTGTCGCCGGTGGTCGGGCCGTTCCGGCTGCTGGCCACCCCGGCGCTGCCCCGCACCGCCACGGGCAAGCCACGGCGGGAGGAAGCGCTGCGGCAGGCCCTGGCAGGGGAGCTGGGTTAACCCTCCGCCAAAATGGCGTCGGCAATCCGCTCCGCCGTCATCATGGTCGGGAAGTTGGTGTTGGCGCAGGGCACCACCGGGAAGATGGAGGCATCCACCACCCGCAGCCCCTGCACGCCGCGCACCCGGCCGACATTGTCCACCACTGCCATCGGGTCGTCCTCGGCCCCCATGCGGCAGGAACAGCTGGCGTGCCACACCCCGATGCTGGCGGTACGCACAAAATCCTCCAACGCCTCGTCATCGGTCATCAGCTGCTCGAAGGTGTAGCCTTCCAGGATGAACTTCTCCATCAGCACGCGCCGCAGTGCCGCCGGTCCGTCCAGCAGCTTCGCCATCACGCTGGTCAGAATCTTGTTCTTGGTGTTCACCACGCCGACCTTGCGCACCCGGTCGCTGTAGCTGGCCGGGAAGGGGTCGCTGGTCACCGCCTGCATCTCGGCGCTCAGTTGCACCTGGCCCATCATGCGGAAGCCGGTCATCAGCCGCTCCACGTCGCGGCGGTCGCTCAGCAGGTTGAACTCCACCTCCGGCTCGGCCCGCCAATCGGCGCTGGAAAGCCGCACCTGGCCGGTTTCCGACCAGGTCTTGTTGATGAAGGTCAGCATGGAGGCAACCTGTTCCCCCACCTTGTGCCAGACCGATTTCGACAGCACGGCGACGAACATGTCGCCATCAGCCGTCTCCGGAATACCGGACGAATAGCGCAGCCCCAGCAGCAGATGCCGCCTGGTACGGTCGTTGATCCGCGCGGAAGGCCGGATGAAGGAGGACAGCGCGATGGAGGGATGATCCATCAGCCGCTGCCCCACGCCGGCCAGTGCCGAGCGTACCTCGATCCCATGCTCCCGCAGATGCCCGACCGGCCCGATGCCCGCGCGCATCAGGTGCGCCGGCGAATGGATGGCGCCGCAGCTCATGATCACCTGCGCTGCGCGAAACTTCTGTTCCTGCCCACCCACTATGGCGGTGACGCCGACGCAGCGTGTGCCCTCGAAATCCAGCGCTTTTACTTGCGTATCGGTCTGGATCGTCAGGTTTGGTCGCTGCCGCACCTGCGCGTTGAGATACCCCATTGCGGCCGAGACGCGCTGTTCCTGCGCGTTGCTGATGGTGATGGGGAACCAGCCATCGCGGAACTCGCCATTCTGGTCTGGCAGGTACTCATAGCCCGCGGCGGTGAAGGCCCGCCCTGCCGCCAGCGCATGGCCGTTCCAGTCCGCCGGCATGATCCGCCGCACCGGGATAGGCCCCGCCTTGCCATGGAACGGCCCGTCGAAATCCAGGTCGGTCTCCACCTTGCGGAAATACGGCAGCACGCTGTCCCAGTTCCAGCCCGCGGCGCCGCGCGCTTCCCAGTCGTCGTAATCGGTCGGCGCGCCGCGGTTCGCCAATTGCCCGTTGATGCTGGACCCGCCGCCCAGCACGCGCGCCTGTTCGTACTTGCGCAGCGGCGGCGGCGCGGCATGTGGGTTGTTGTGGGAGACGACCTGGGTGCGGACCTTCAACTCGGTCCAGTGGAAGCGCGGGTCGAAATAGGCAGTGCCCGGGTAGCTGTCCTTGATCGGGCCTGGTTCCTTGCCCGGTGGCGTATCCTGCCCGGCTTCCAGCACCAGCACCCGTGTGCCCGACCGCGCCGAAAGCCGATTGGCCAGCACGCTGCCGGCGGACCCGCCGCCGACGATGATGAAGTCCCAGTCCACAGCCGCGTCCCCCCCGTTTCCGGGGATCATGCTACTGCGCCATCAGATGCACCAGCCAGAGGCTGAGCCCCGGAAACGCCAGGCACAGCCCCAGCCGGATGAAGTCGGTCGCCAAAAACGGTAGCACGCCCTTGTAGATCGCGGAAATCGGCGCCCCGCGTGCCATGCTGGCGATGACGAAGACGTTCAGCCCGATCGGCGGCGCCGTCAGCCCGATACCCACCACCGTCAGCACCAGCACGCCGAACCAGATGGCGATATCCTCGGTGCCGCCCAGGCCGAAATCCAGCGCCACCACCACCGGGAAGAACACCGGCAGCGTCAGCAAAATCATCGCCAACTCGTCCATGACCGCGCCCAGCAGCACGTAGAACAGCAGCAGCGCGATCAGCACGCCATAGGGCGGCAGGCCGGAATTCGCCACCCACTCGGCGGCCAGATCCGGCAGGCCGGACAGGGCCAGGAAGCCGTTGAACATCTCGGCGCCCAGCAGGATGGCGAAGATCATCCCCGTCGTCTCGGCCGTGGCCCGCAGTGCCTGGGCGATGTCGCCGCCCTTCAGGTCGCCGCGCGCCACGCCCATTGCCAGGGTCAGCGCAGACCCAACGGCCGCGCTCTCGGTCGGCGTGAAGATGCCGAGGTAGAGCCCCAGCACCACGATCACGGTGATGGCGACAATCGCCCAGACCCCGCGCAGCGCCTTCCAGCGCGCCGCCCAGGGCACCTTCGGCATGCTCGGCCACTGCGCCGGGTTGCGCCGCGCCAGCAGCCAGATCACCAGCATGTACAGCGCCGCCGCGATGCAGCCCGGGATCATCGAGGCCGCGAACAGCTTGGCGATATTCTGCTCGGTGGTGATCGCGTAGATCACCAGGATCGTGGATGGCGGAATCAGAATGCCCAGCGTCCCGCCCACCGCCAGCATCCCGGCCGAGGTGCCCACGGGATAGCCGCGCGAGGTCAGCTCCGGCAGGCAGGCCCGCCCCATCGTCGCGGTGGTCGCGACCGAAGACCCGCACACCGCGCCGAACACGGTGCAGCCCACCATCGCCCCCTGTGCCAGCCCGCCGCGCCGATGCCCGAGAAACGCATTCGCCGCCTCGAACAGATCCCGCGCCAGGCCGCCGCGCTCCATCAGCGCGCCCATCAGGATGAACAGCGGAATGGTCGTCAGCGTGTAGTTGGCGAACAGGTGCCACGGCGTGGCGCGCGCCCAGTTCAGCAGTACGTCCATGCCAGCCAACTCGTAGTAGCCGACCGCGCCCACCACCAGCATCGCCAACCCCACGGGCATGCGCAGCGCAATCAGCACCAGCATGCAGCCGAACCCGAAGGCGGCCATGATCGGCTCGGACATGCGGGCTTATTCCTGGCGCTGCGGCGAGGGTTTGAAGGCGGTGGCCAGCGCCACAACGGATGTCACGGCAAAGCAGCCAGCGGCCAGCGCCATCGCCCAGCCGAAGGGGATCGCCAGCACCATGGAGGTCGTGCCGCTCGTCACGGTATCCTGCGCGCCCAGCGTCATCCGCCAGGCCAGCACACCGCAGAAGCCGGCATAGACCAGGCTCCACAGGCCATCCAGGGCACGGTTGAACCAGGCCGGCGCCCGGGTGGTGAAGCTATCGACCAGAATGTTGGCGCCGCGCTGCTGCGCCCAGGGCAGGCACAGGAACACCGCCAGCCCGCCGCCAATGCTGACGATCTCGAAGTCGCCCTGCACCGGGTTGGTGGTGACCCAGCGCTGCACGACGCTGTAGGTGGAGACCAGCGCCACCACCAGCATCAGCAGCCCGCCCAGCACCGCCAGCACGCGCGCCAGGCTGGCCAGGGCTCCACTGGGCGCGTGCTCGACCATGGAGAACTAGGCCGCGCTGCTGTGGCGCGCCACCAGACTGCGCGCGTCGGCCAGCAGGGCCTGCGCGTCCAGGCCCTTTTCGCTTGCGGTCTTCAGCCAATTGTCCAGCACCGGACGGGTGGCGATCTGCCAGCGTTCCTTCTCGGCCTCCGAGATCACCACGATCTTGTTGCCGCGGCGCCGCACATCGGCTTCCACCACCGGCCCGCGCTCATCCCACGGCACCGCCGCCATGCGGGCCGCCGCCATGCCGGAATTGGCGTCCACCACCGCGCGCAGATCGGCCGGCAGGCTGGCGTACTTTGCCTTGTTCATGCCCAGGATGAAGGTGGTGATGTACAGCGTCGGGCTGCCCGGGATTTCCGTGTGGTTGCGCACCATCTCGGCCAGCCGGATGCTCGGCACCACTTCCCACGGCACCACGGCGCCGTCGATCACGCCCTGGCTCATCGCCTCCGGAATCTGTGGCACCGGCATGCCCACCGGGCTGGCACCCAACGCGCGCAGCGCCTCGCCGTTCAGCCGGCTGGGGAAGCGCAGCTTCAGGCCCTGCAGGTCCTCCATCTTCGTCACCTCGCGGCGCGAATGGATCAGCCCTTCACCATGGCCCCAAATGCACAGCGGATGCACCTCGGAAAACTCCTGCGCGCAGTGCCGGTCGGCATACTCCTGCACCGCCAGGCAATTCACGATCGCCTTCTTGTGCGAAACGAAGGGCAGCTCGAACACCTCGATCCGCGGGAAGCGGCCCGGCGTGTTGCCCGGCAGGGTCCAGGTGATATCGGCAATGCCGTCCCGCGCCTGGTCGAACAACTGCGGCGGGGCGCCGCCCAACTGCATGGACGGGAAGATCTGGATGCGCAGCCGCCCGTTGCTTTCCTTGCTGATCTTTTCAGCCCAGGGCACCAGGAAATAGCGATGCACATTGGACACGGCCGGCAGGAAGTGGTGCAGCTTCAATGTCACTTCCGGCGTCTGGGCATGGCCCTCTGCCAGCAGGGCGGGGGTGGCCAACACGGCTGCGGCGCCTAGGCGCGCAAGGTCGCGACGGGTGGTCATGGCGGGCGTCTCCCAGAAGCGGTCATTCAGGCGCTTCGCTGCGCCCTGCTGATTGGTTTCAACCGCAACCTATCGCCATAAGCAAGGCTTTCGCTTTGGCCGCCACCTGGTCGGCCGTGTCGCCGGGCCGGTAGATCGCGCTGCCGATGCCGAAACCGGCCGCGCCCGCCGCCCGCCACGGCCCGATGGTGTCCGGCGTCATGCCGCCCACCGGCAGCACCGGCGTGCCCTTCGGCAGTACCGCCGCCAGCGCCTTCAGTACGGCCGGGGAGGAACCCTCGGCCGGAAACAGCTTCAATCCATCGGCGCCGGCCTCAAGGCAGGCAAAAGCCTCGGCGGGGGTGAAGAAGCCGGGGCAGGCCAGCATGCCCACGCCCTTGGCTTCCCGTACCAGCGGCGGCGCGGCATGCGGCGTCACCAGCAGCTTGCCGCCGGCCGCCGCCACCTCGCGCACCTGGGTGGTCGTCATGACAGTGCCGGCGCCGATCAGCGCGCGGTCGCCGAACATGGCCGCCAGCCGGCGGATACTCTCCAGCGGCTGCGGCGAGTTCAGTGGCACCTCGATGATGCGGATGCCGGCATCCATCAGCGTCACGCCGACCGCCTCGGCCTCCTCCGGCGTGATGCCCCGCAGAATGGCCACCAGCGGGCAGCGCGCCAGCCATGCCGTCAGCTTCATGCCCAATGCCTCCCGATCTCGACCAGCCCGCGCACCACGATATCCGGGTCGTGCTCCCGTAGCGTCACGCCCAGCTGCCGCAGCGCCGCCGCATAGGGCGCCGCCAGTGTCTCGGCCGCCGCCAGGTGCACCGGTTCGCCCGGCTGCAACGCCGCGCGGATTTCATGCCCGATCAGCAACCCGGACAGGTAGCTGGCCGTCTCGGTCTCCGCCAGTTCGCCAAGCAGCCCCAGCGCCCTGGTCCCGAAGGCGTGATGCAGCAGCCCGCCGGCCTCGCCGCTGCGGGCCACGCCACGCGCAAAGGCCGCGGCGCTTTCGCCTGGTTGCACCAGCCGGCCCAGGATGGAATGCGCCAACAGCACGGCGCGGAGCTCCCCGGTCATGTGCGTGGCAAACCCCACGACGCGCCCACCCTCCAGCCGGACCCACTTGCTGTGCGTCCCCGGCAGGCAGACCTGGCCTGCCACGCCCTGTGCCAGCAGGCCGATGAGCTTGGTCTCCTCGCCCCGCATCACGTCCGGCACGCCGCCGGCATCGCGCGTCACCAGCCCGGGCACCAGGCGGATATCGGCGCCCTGGAACGGCACCCGCGTCAGCTGCGCGGCAATCTCCGCCGGGCCGGCGGGGCAGGGCAGGTAGGGCGCCTCTACCCAGCCTTGCCGGCTGCCGACCATGCCGCACAGCAGCACCTGTTGCTCGCCATCGGCCAGCCAGTCCCCCGCCACCTGCCGCAGCACCGCGGGGAAGCCGCCGGGCGGGACGGTCAGGATGCCATCGGCGCTGTCGCGCTTTTCCCGCACCGCGCCAGCCGCGCCCAGCCGATAGGCGCGCAGGCTGCTGGTGCCCCAATCAATCCCGATCATGCGTTTCTCCCTGCCTGGCGCCCGGCTGCGCCCTTGGGCGGCGGCGACTGCCCGCCAGGTGCAGTGCCGCGGCTACAACCGCACAGGCCGGCTGGATGTTCCCCGCTATCGTCGGGCGCAGCTTCAATCCCGCCGGAACAACCCGGTCAGCCCCGCGGCACCGAGCAGCAGCAAGCCGCCACCGAGCCATTCGTACAGCCTCCAGGCCCAGCCCCAGGCCATCGCCGGCAAGCTGTCGCCGGCCACTTCGCAGCGTTCCGCCCAATGCAGCGGAAGCCCCGGCACCGCCAGGTCCACCGCCATTTGCAGCGCCTGCAGGCCGGCGGTGCGGTCCGGCATCGGCCAGGCGCCGTCCATCACCCGCACCTGCGGCAGCTCCGCGGGCATCCAGCACATCGTCGCATCGGTGCCGCGTATCCCCAGTACGCCCTGGATATTTGCCGCCCACAGCCCGCCAGCACCCAGCAGCAGGAACAGCGCAAAGGTCACCAGCGTGCGCCGCGCCGAATAGAAGTCGCCGAAGAACATCCCGGCCAGGCCATCGGCCCAGGCGCCGAGCGGCCGTTCCGCCACCCCGGCCTGGCGCCGCACCCGCCGGCGCGCCCGGGCGAACCAATCGGCATCGGCGGCATGGCCTTCGCGCCGCAGCGCCTGCGCCACCTGGGTGAAGGCCGGCCCGCAGAACTCCGCCGCATTCGGCCGCCCGCCGCGGAACTGCCGCAGCAGGAAGCCCAGCCGCAGGTCGCGCGCCGCGCGCCGGCTCGGCACCTCGGCCAGCCGCTGGAAGGTGAAGCCATCCAGCCGCAGCCGCACGCCGCCACGCCCGGCCGAGACGCCCCAGCCGGCGCCACCGGCATCCGCCAGCACCGCCACCGTGGCACCGCGCAGGTCGAACACGCCCTCGGTTTCCGCCGGCAGGGCGCTCACCGCCAGGCGCTGCCCCAGCCGAGCGTCCTTCAGCGACAGCAGCACTTCCGGGTCCGCCAACGGCACCGCGCCCGCCGCCGCCGGCGCCGCCACCAGCGCCAGGCCGGCAAGCTCCAGCCCCTCAGCCACCTCGGCGCGGTCCAGCCGCACCTGCCCGGCCACCCGCGCGCCGCCCAGCATCACCGCCTGGGCGCGCAGCCCGGCGCCGTCCAGCGCGGTCAGCAGCCCGGGCCCGGCGGCCAGGTCCAGCCCTTCCGCCCGCAGCGCCCCGCCGATACGTGCCCCGGCCAGATCCACCCGCCCGACCAGCACAGCGCCCTGCAACACCAGGTTGCCGCCGATGCTGGCCTCGCCCGCCGCCACCGCGGCGTGATGTGGCGCCTGCACCAGGCTGCCCGCGGTCAGCGCCAAATCCCCGCCCAGCGTCGCGCGACGCAGGCTGAGGCTACCTTCCAACCGCGCCCCGGCCAGCCGCACGCTGGCGGCCAGGGTGGCGCCATCCAGCGCCACTGCGTCGCCGCCGGGCATGGCAACCCGTGCCCCGGCATCCAGCGCCACATCGCCGCCCAGCTTCGCTCCCAGCAGGCGGATTTCGCCGGTCACCTCGCTGCCGCCCTGCAACAGCAGCCCGCCGAGCGCCGCGCCATCTGCCAGCAGCGCCACGCCACCGGGGTGATGCAGCCGCGCGCCATGGCCCAGCAGCACCGCGCCGCCCACTTCCGCCTTCAGCAGCCGGACCTGGCCCTGCACCTGCACCCCATGCAGCCGCAGCGCGCCGGAAATCCGCGCGGTATTGCCCAGCAGCGCCGGTTCCTCGCCAACCGCGTGCAGCTGCGCGCCATCCAGCTGCACGTCGCCATGCACTACGGCGCCGAGCAGCACCAACGCCCGCAGCCGCGCCCCGGCCAGGCGCAGATGCCCGGCCACTCGCGCCCCGGCCAGGTTCAGCAGCGGCCATCCTTGGCCGTCCCGCGCCGGCCCGATGCCCGCCAGGAAGGCCGGCCCGGTCAGCCGGGCGCCCTCCAGGTCCACCCGGCCATCCCCGGTCGCGATCGCCAGCCCGGTCAGCGTCAGCGCGGCGCAATGCAGCCCGCGCGCCTCCATCCGGGCCAGCCGGCTATGCGAAAGGTCCAGCTCGGCAAAGGCGGCGCCACGCGCCAGGAAGGGAATGCCGGCGCCCTCGGCCGGCCCGCACTGCCGCAGCCACAGCGGCGCTGCCGCCATGCCGCTGCCACCCAGCCCATCCAGCAGCACCGGCCCAGCCACCAGCGCGCCGCTCAGCCGCACGCCGGCCGGGGTGCGCCGGCCATCGGTATTGTCGCCTTCCAGCAGCGCCCGCAGCAGCGCGCCGCGCACCACCCGCTCCGCCGGCCGCAATGCTGCCAGCACGGCCTCCTCGCCGGCCCGGGTCGCGGCGAGCAGCATAGCCTCGCCACGGGTCTGGGCGGTGGGCAGGGGGAAGCGGTTTACATCGGCCATCGGTGGGGGCGCCTAGGCAGTTATCAACCTCCGGTTAACACGTCACGCGCCCGTGAGCATCCCCGTCGCCACGTCTGTCACCACCCTGTCGCCAGAAGCGCCGCTTGCCTGCCGCCGCTGTCCCGCCGAGACTACGCCGGCGGGGCAATGACCCCGGGGAGAGGGACACCCATGAAGAAGCTGCTGCTCGCCGGTGCCGCCGCGCTAGGCCTTTTGGTCAGCCCCGCCGGCGCCCAGGTCGTGATTTCCGCCAACGACGCCAAGGTCACGCTGGTCAACGGCGTCGCCACCGTGGTGCGGAACCCAGTGCCGGACAGCATCACGGTCATGGATATCGCTAATGGCCAGGTCCGCGTCCGCGGCAACGTGCCCGTCCCCACCAGCGTTGTTGGCCCGCCGCTGACCGTCGCCATCAGCCCCGATGAGAAGCTGGCGGTCGTCACCGCCAACCAGGTTATCGACCCGAACGACGCCACCAAGACCGTGGCCGGCAACTTCATGACCGTGGTGGAACTCGGCGCCACCCCGCGCGCCCTCGGCCGCGTGCCGACCGGCCCGGCCCCGGCCGGCCTGTCCTTCACCCCCGACGGCAAGCTTTTACTTGTTGCGCATCGCGGGGACGGCTCGGTCTGGGTCTATCGCGTCGCCGGCCAGACCATCACCGAACTCGCCAAGCTGAGCCTGGGCAACGCCGCCAGCCTGGTCAGCCACGTCGCCATCACGCCGGACGGCAAGCACGCCCTGGTCTCTCGCTACGGCGACAACCGCATCAATGTGCTGGCGATCAATGGTGAGACGGTGACCAACACCCCGCGCCAGATCACCCCGGGTGTCAGCCCCTATGCGGTCGCCATCACCAATGACGGCAAATGGGCGGTCAGCGCCAATATGGGCAGCGGCCAGGGCGATACCGACACCGTCTCCCTGATCGACCTGCGGACCGAGCCGTTCCGCCTGGTGGACAGCATCGCGGTCGGCCAGACGCCGGAGGGCATGATGGTCTCCCCGGACAACCGCCACATCGCCGTCACGGTGATGAACGGCTCCAACAAGCCGGACGCCTCGCCCTTCCGCGGCCCGGGCCAGCTGCGCCTGCTCCGCATCGACAATGGCCGGCTCCGCATCGTCTCCACCGCCCGCATCGGCACCTGGGCGCAGGGCGCCGCCTTCAGCCGAGACGGCCGCACCATCCTGGCCGGCAACATGATCGAGCACACCATCCAGGTCTTCCGCATCAACGAAGAAGGCCAGCTGGCCGACACCGGCCGCCCGATCCGCGTCTTCGGCGGTTCTGCCGCGCTGCGCGGCTCGGCCAACCGCTGATGTCGGGCCTCGTGCAGGGTAAGGTCGCGCTGGTCACCGGCGCGGCCATGGGCATCGGCGCCGCCACCGCGATCGCGCTGGCGAAGGATGGCGCGGCCGTGCTGCTGACCGACGTGGATGCCGCCACCGGGGAGCAGACCGCCGCCGGCATCCGCGCCAGCGGCGGCCAGGCCCACTTCATGCGCCAGGACGTGACCGACGAAGCCGAATGGCCCGCCGTGGTGGCCGAGGCCGAGCGACGCTTCGGCAAGCTGGACGTGGCGGTGGCCAATGCCGGCATCGCCATCATGTGCGACCTGTTCAGCATGTCCCTGGCCGACTGGCGCAAGCAGACGGCCGTGAACCTGGACGGCGTCTTCCTGACCGCCAAGCATTGCGTCCCCGCCATGGCGCGTGCCGGCGGTGGTTCGCTGGTGATGATCTCCAGCGTGGCGGGCTTGCAGGGCAGCCCCAACCTGGCCGGCTATTCCGCCACCAAGGGCGCGGTGCGGCTGTTCAGCAAATCGGTAGCACTGGCCTGCGCCCAGGCCCGCAACGGCGTGCGCTGCAACAGCGTCCACCCCGGCATCATCGAAACCGCGATCTGGGAGAAGATGCCCAGCGCCGGCGACAGCCGTCGCCAGAGCAATGCCGGCATCGACGCCCGCGCATTGGGCAGCGCGGTGGTGCCGATGGGCCACCACGGCACCGCGGCGGAAGTGGCCGATGGCATCGTCTTCCTGGCCAGCGACCGGTCTTCCCACATGACTGGCGCGGAACTGGTGATCGATGGCGGCATGACCGCCGGCCGCGCAGGAGCCAACGCCGCCGCGCCGCCGCGTTGAGCGGGCCGCGCCGGCCGGGGTTACTTCTCCCCGGCCATGGCCGGCGCTTTAGAGTCTGCCAGGTGCAGACAGAAGCGCCCGACAGCCTCTCGCTCATTGTTTTGTCGTGTGATTCACGTCTTCGGCGATTCCGCCTGCGACGATCGCACTTCAGCCGCTCCGGAGACGGCCACCTGCACCAGCAGATCGACGATTTCGTCAGGCGTATAGCCGGCGCGTCGTGCGGCGCTGGCGTTGAACTTCAACGGCCCCGCCGCGGTGGCAATGATGTCTTCTGCGCTCATTCCCCTTGCCCGAAGCCGGGCGGGGTCAACGGCGCGCCGCGCCTTGTCGCTGCGCGCATCGGGCCCGAGGCGTTCGTTAATCACCATGCAGGCCAGGCCAAGGATCAGCATGGCCAGCGCGATCATGTCATTCATTCTCGTTACTTTAGCCGGGCCCGCCGCATCATAGCAAATAAATCAAATAAAAAACAATGACACCCGTGAATAATTTTTCTTAAATTTAAACCATGAATGATATCAAAACAAGCAGCACTATAATGGTGGCTATTGCTATAAAAAATCCTGCCCAGTCGTTATTTTTTTCTTCATTTGGTTTTCTAACATTAGACGAAAATACGTAGTTTCCCTTATTTCTTCCGTTTGGCATTTTGAGTAACTCCTGTCATTGGAGTTTCAAGATATTCGGGATGCGGGGCATGGACAACGCAAGAATTGCTAGTGATCCAGCCTGGTGCACAGGCGAACGGATCATGGCGGTGCGGCGTCTGGTCCAGCGAGCCCTGGCACTGCGGCCAATAAACTGCCTCGCCGGCCACTGGCCCCCGGGCATGGCCGTGACCATGCTGCACACGGATGACCGCGCTCGCCGGTATCGCAGTGAACCCGTGGTCAACCGGCACATCGCCACCGACCGCATCAGCACCTTCTGGTGCCGTGACCATGTCTGGGGTTCCCTGTTGCGGGAGATAATGTTCCAAAGCCTGGCGGAAGACGCCGCCCTGCGCCTGATCCGCGTGCCAGAACTCGCCCACCGCACCGGCCTTTCGGTCGGCGCCGTGCAATACACCATCAAGCTGTCCATCGAGACTGGCGATTTCATCAAGGTAAGGTCGGCCTACGACAAGCGGACCAACGTCCTGATCCCTTCCGCCGAGCTCTATGCCTATTTCATCCAGGACATCCGCGACAATCTGCAAGGCTTCAGCGACTTCTGTGGTCGTCCGCGGCTGGACCCGGACATTTTGGCAAAGGTCGGCGGCAGCAGCTATGTCCGCTTGATGATCCGGTCGATGTCCATGCTGCAGGATGGGCTCAGCGAGAATGCCGTGGCCCTGGCCCGCCGCAACTTCTTCTATCTGATGTGGGACCTGCTGCTTGAACCGGAACTGGGCGGCCGCGGTTGCGTCGCAACCATGGCCAAGCGGCTGCAAATCTCGGCCACCACGGTCGCCAAGGTGGTGGAACGGGGGCGCGAACATGGCTGGTTCGAGCCAGGGGAATACCTGGTTCCCAGCGCGCTGGCGCGGCACCGCTACGCCATGATGTTCAGCGTCTTCGAGGCACGCTGCAACCTGCTGCTGGATGCGCTGGACGCCGTACTGGCGGAACCCGGCCTGGCGCCTGCCCTGGACCCGCTGCTGTTGTAGCGCGGGCTTGCTGGCCTGGGTATCGCCGCCCCTTGGGCTGAAGCCCGATGGACCGCTCCGGCTCTGTCGCCAGCGTGGATCAGTCTCTACGACTGGCTGAAGAGGCTGTCGCGTCATGATCTACGCGGGTTGGTTTCGGGGGGCGGCATCGTGGACGGCGGTGTGATGCAACCGCACTCCCGGCTCTTCAGATCGCGTCTTGCTGGCCCGCCGCATCATGGCAGATAAGTAAAATAACAAACAATGAAATCGCGTGAATAAATTTTTTGAAACTTAAACCATGAATGACATCAAAACAAGCAGCGCTATCATGCTGGCTATTGCTATAAAAAAACCTGTCCAGTCGTTATTTGTTTCTTTGTGTGTTTTTCTTAAATTGTATGAAGTTACGTAGTTAACCTTATTTGTGTTGTTTGGCATTTTGAGTAACTCTTGTCATTGGGATTTCAAGATATTCGGGATGCGGGGCATGGACAACGCAAGAATTGCTAGTGATTCAGCCCGGCGCACAGGCGAACGGATCATGGCGGTGCGGCGTCTGGTCCAGCGAGCCCTGGCACTGCGGCCAATGAACTGCCTCGCCGGCCACTGGCCCCCGGGCATGGCCGTGACCATGCTGCACACGGATGACCGCGCTCGCCGGTATCGCAGTGAACCCGCGTTCAACCGGCACATCGCCACCGACCGCATCAGCACCTTCTGGTGCCGTGACCATGTCTGGGACTGCCTGTTGCGGGAGATAATGCTCCACAGCCTGGCGGAAGACGCCGCCCTGCGCCTGATCCGCCTGCCAGAACTCGCCCATCGCACCGGCATGTCGATCGGCGCAGCGCAATACACCATCAAGCTGTCCATCGAGACTGGCGATTTCATCAAGGTAAGGTCGGCCTACGACAAGCGGACCAACGTCCTGATCCCTTCCGCCGAGCTCTATGCCTATTTCATCCAGGACATCCGCGACAACCTGCAAGCCTTCAGCGACCTCTGTGGTCGTCCGCGGCTGGACCCGGACATTTTGGCAAAGGTCGGTGGCAGCAGCTATGTCCGCTTGATGATCCGGTCGATGTCCATGGTGCAGGATGGGCTCAGCGAACAGGCCGTGGCCCTGGCCCGCTGCAACTTCTTCTACCTGATGTGGGACATGCTGCTTGAACCGGAACCGTGCGGCCGCGGCTGCGTCGCAACCATGGCCAGGCGGCTGCAAATCTCGGCCACCACGGCCGCCAAGGTGGTGGAACAGGGGCGCGAACATGGCTGGTTCGAGCCAGGGGAATACCTGGTTCCCAGCGCGCTGGCGCGGCACCGCTACGCCATGATGCTCAGCGTCTTCGAGGCACGCTGCAACCTGCTGCTGGATGCGCTGGACGCCGTACTGGCGGAACCCGGCCTGGCGCCTGCCCTGGACCCGCTGCTGCTGTAGCGCGCGCTGCCGGCCTGGGTATCGCCGCCCCTTGGGCTGAAGCCCGATGGACCGCTCCGACTCTGTCGCCAGCGTGGATCAGTCTCTACAACTGGCTGAATCCAGAGCAGAAAATCCTTTCTGCTGATTTCATCAGGAAGGAGTTTCCTTTAAGGTTGCCCCAACCAAGAGGGAAGCGACCCACTCATGCCGAACCATGGCATGGCCGCGACCACCGCCGCTTGCCATCGCAACATCAATGCGCCGCCACGTTGAGCAGTAAACCGCTCTGGCTCCGCGCCGCCCCCTTCATCTTCGTCGGCCTGTGGTCCGGCGGCTTCACCGCGGTCCGCCTGGCGCTGGACTACCTGGAGCCGCTGACCATGCAGGCGCTGCGCTACGGCATCATCGTCGCCGTGCTGGCGCCGCTGGCGCTGGCCCTGCGGCTGCGCCTTCCCAACCGCGCCACGCTGCGCACGCTGGTGGTGATGGGCCTGCTGATCCAGTCCATCTACTTCGCCGGCACCAACCTGGCCCAGGCCCATGGCGTCACCGCCGCCGGGCTGGCGCTGATCATCGCGTTGAACCCGATCCTGGTCGCGTTGCTGTCGCCCTGGCTGGCCGGGCAGCGCGTCTCCGCGCGCGGCTGGGTCGGGCTGCTGCTGGGCCTGGCCGGCTGCGGCACGGTCATCCTCTCCGGCAATGCGGTGCATGTGGAGGGCTGGCTCGGTCTCGGCTTCGCGCTGATGGCGCTGGCCGGCATGGTCGCGGGCACGCTGCATGAAAAGCGCCACGGCCAGCCCTGCCACCCCGTCACCGCCAACCTGGTGCAATACGCCGTCGGCCTGGTGGTCACGCTGCCATTGGCGGCCGCCACGGAGACGATGCAGGTCAACTGGTCCTGGGGCCTTGCCGGCCCGATGGCCTACCTGATCGTGTCCAACTCGCTCATCGCCACCTCGCTGCTGCTGGCGATGATCCGCGCCGGGGAGGCTGCCCGTGTCGCGTCGCTGTTCTTCCTCATCCCGCCGCTCGCCGCCATCATCGCCTGGATCGGCCTCGGCGAGGCGATGCCGGCTATCGGCTGGGCCGGCACCGCGCTGGCCGCCGCCGGCGTGGCCTTGGCCAATGCGCGCAGGAGCAGTTTGCGCGGCTGATTCACGCCTCCGGTGTTTCCACCTTCGGCGATCAGACGCTAGGCTTCACCCAGAAACAGGGAAACCCATCCAAATGGCGCATCGCGGCCTCAAATTCGGCATCTTCCTCGCCCCCTTCCACCGCCCCGGCGACAACCCCAGCTACGCCTTCCGCCGCGACATGGAAGTGATCGAGAAGCTGGACGAACTCGGCTTCGATGAGGCCTGGATCGGCGAGCACCATTCCGCGGGGTGGGAGACCATCGCCTCCCCGGAAATCTTCATCGCCGCGGCGGCCGAGCGCACCAAGCACATCATGCTCGGCAGCGGCGTCACCAGCCTGCCGTATCACCACCCGCTGCTGGTGGCGCAGCGCTTCGTCCAGCTGGACCACATGACGCGCGGCCGCGCCATGCTCGGCTGCGGCCCCGGCGCGTTGGTCTCGGACGCCTACATGATGGGCATCCCCGCCGACGCCCAGCGCCGCCGCATGGAGGAATCCCTCGACGCCATCATGGCGCTGCTGGCCTGCAAGGAGCCGGTGACCATGAAGACCGACTGGTTCGAGCTGAAGGACGCAAGGCTGCACCTGGCGCCCTACACCTACCCGCACTTCCCCATTGCGGTCGCCAGCGTCACCACGCCGTCCGGCGTCATGGTGGCCGGCAAACACGGCTTGGGCCTGCTCAGCATCGGCGCCGGCCTGCCCGGCGGGCCGCAGAAGCTGCACGAGCAATGGAAGACCGGCGAGGCCGAGGCCGCGAAGACCGGCGCCACCTTCAGCCGCGACGGCTGGCGCCTGGTCATCAACGTCCATGTCGCCGAGACCGATGAACGCGCCCGCCGCGACGTCGCCATCGGCGAGCCGCTGGAAACCCTGTCCTACTTCAGCGAGACCCTCGGCCGCCCGCCGATGCGCAGCGAAGACCCGCTGGGTGATGGGCTGCGCGCCGGCACCACCCTGGTCGGGAGCCCCGAGACGGTGGCGGCGGGTATCGAGCGCCTGCTGGCCCATACCGGCCAGGATGGCGAGATCAACGGCAAGTACGGCGCCGGCGGTGTGCTGTTCCGCGCCAATGACTGGGCCAACCGGGAAGACACGCTGCGCAGCTACGAGCTGTTCGCCCGCTGGGTGATGCCGCGTTTCCAGGGCAGCGCCATCACCACCCACGCCAGCCGCGAATGGGCCAGCGCCAACCGCAACGGCATCTTCGGCCCCAGCATCGGCGCCATCAAGAAGGCCTTCGAGGACGCCGGCCAGGAAGCCCCTGACCACATCCGCATGCGGCTGCACACCGGCAAGGTTGACGTGGCATGACCGAAAGCTTCGTCGTCCCCGGCACGGTGGAATGGTCGGGCGAAAACCCCGGCATCTCCCTGAAGCAGGACCCCAATGGCGGCTTCGCCGCCATGGCCAGCTTCTTCCGCGTCATCCTCTCCCCACATGGCCGCGGCCATGCGCTGGTGCTGGCGCGCCAGCCAGGCCAGTCCGGCGCCGGCAACGTGGTGCTGACTGATAATGAGCCGCTGGCCCGCTGGCTGGTGGCCAACTACCTCAGCCACTTCGCCGCCTGGCGCGGGCTGCCCTGCCTGGACGGCATCCGCTACGCGAAGGCCGACAAGGTCAGCCCCAGCGGCGACCCCGCCGGCCCGAGCTACAGCGAGACGGTGCGCGGCGACGACCTGACGGTGGCGCTGACCTGGTCTGGCCTGGGCGCGCCCTTCTGCTTCGCCCACCCGCCGGAGAACTCGGCCACCGGGGCGCACTGGATGCCCAGCCTGTTCATCGGCTGCGAGACTGCGAGCATCACGGTGAATGGCGAACGCCTGCCCGGCGCGCCGGTGCCCCGCATGGTGGCGGGGCACCCGATCAGCACGGCCATGCTGGCCTTTGCCGAGACCTGGGTGCGGCCGTAGGGCGGTTGCCCTCGCGCTGCAAATCTCCGGCGGCATCCGGCCGGACCGGCGCCGATGCCGCCGCCGCTATCGGTCCTGCGCCGCGTGCCACACGCGTAGGATCACCACCGCGTCGGTGGCGGCGTCCATTTCATAGACAATGATGTAGGGCGGCACCGTCACCAGTTCCCGCGTGCCGGCGACCTGACCAGGGCGGCCGCGATGGGGAAAGTCGGTCAGGCTGGCGGCGGCCTGGTCCAATTCCATCGCCAGCCGGCGCGCCGCGTAGGGATTGTCTTCCGCCAGGTAGCCGACCAGGCGCGAGCGGTCGCCCGCCGCATCCGTGGTCCAGGCAACTTGCCTCACTCGCCGGCCAATCGCCGCCGCTTCGCCGCATCGGCGCGGATGCGCTCATCCATCCGGCGGACAAAGGCCACGGTTTCCCGATGGATCTCCTCATGGGGGATTAACAGGCCGGCCGCGGGGGGGG
>CANBNK010000068.1 GCA_947371015.1 Acetobacteraceae bacterium
CTTGCATCGTGCTGTCCGGCATCACCGCCGCAGCCGGGCGGCTGAGTGGCTGCGCCGTGGGGGTGGAGACGCCGCCCGCGCCGAGCCACGCGCTGGTTGCGGCGGGTGAGGCGCTGTACCTGCTGGACATGGCCGGCATCGGCTTCACCCGGCATGAGCGGATCGATGGCCGGCTGACGCTGGACCTGGAGGTGCAGGGCGCGCCGGCCACACTGCTGCGCGCCGATGCGGGCGAGTTGGTCCAGCGCGCGCGCGACCTGGGGGCGTTGCTGACCTGCGTGGAGGCCGTCGCAGCAATGGGCACGCTGATTCAGCAGACCATCGGCTACCTGCTGGCACGCCAGCAATTCGGCGCGGCGCTGGCCAGCTTCCAGGCGCTGCGGCACCGCGTGGCGGAGATGTATGTGGCGTATCGCAACCTGACCGGCCTGGTGCAGGCGGCGCTGACGGAGCCGAGCTGGCAGAACATCGCCTTCGCCAAGCTGCGGCTGGGGGAGGCCGGGCGCTTCGTGGCCGAGCAGGCCATCCAGGTGCATGGCGGCATGGGCATGACGGAGGAGTTGCCGGCCTCCCGCCTGGCGCGCCGTATCCTGATGGCCGAGTTCGAGTATGGCGACCGCCACGCCCAGGCCGCGCGGCTGCTGGCTGCCTGAGGCGGGCTACAGGCTGCTGCTGGTGATGCCGCCATCCACCAGCATCACCTGGCCGGTGACGAAGCCGGCCTGGTCGGAGGCGAGGAAGCCGACGGCGCGGGCGATGTCGCGCACCTCGCCCAGCCGGCCCAGCGGCGTGCGGGCCACGCGGCGGGCATCGCGCTCGGCGTTGCGGTTGCGCATGGTGCCCTCGGTGGGAATGGCCGAAGGCGCGACGGCGTTGACGCGGATGCCGCGCGGCCCGAGTTCGGCCGCCGCGGCACGGGTGATGCCGGTGACGCCGGCCTTGATCCCGCAATAGACCAGGCCGTTCTGCAACCCCGTCACCGCAGCGACGGAGGCGATGTTGACGATGCTGCCACCCTGCACCATCGCCTCGGCGGCGGCCTGGATGCCCCAGATGACCGCCTTGAAGCCGACATCCAGCATGCGGTCCATCGTCTCCGGCGCAATGTCGGGCACCGCCTGGTAGCGCACCCAGGCGGCGTTGTTGACCAGCACGTCCAGCCGCCCGGCCTGTTCCGCCACGCCCAGCACGGCGGCGCGCATGCCGTCTCGGCTGCTGATGTTCTGCGTCACCGCCAGCGCCTTGCCGCCGGCGGCAATGATCTCCGCCACCACCTTGTCCACGAATTCCGGCTTCAGGTCGTTCACCCCCACGGTGGCGCCCATGGCCGCCAGGTGCAGCGCGGTGGCGCGGCCGATGCCGTTGCCGGCGCCGGTGACCAGCGCCACGCGCCCGGCCAGCGAAAACACCTCGGTCATGGTTGGGACTCCACGGGGATGATGAGTGCGTCCAGCGCCACTGCGCCCTGCCCTTCCGGCAGCACCAGCAGCGGGTTGATGTCCACTTCCGCCACCGTCGCCGCCTGCTGCGCGGCGAAGCGCGACAGCGCCGCCACCGCGCGGGCCGCCGCCGCCAGGTCCGCCTTCGGCCGGCCGCGCGCGCCGTTGAGCACCGGGAAGGCCTTCAGCCCGCGCAGCATCGCCAGCGCCTCGGCCTCATCCACCGGCGCGGGGCGGATGGCCACGTCCTGCAGGATCTCGGCGAAGATGCCGCCGAGGCCGACCAGCACCACCGGGCCGAACACCGGGTCGCGCTTGCTGCCGAGGATGAGTTCCACCCCGCCGCGCCGCATCGGTGCCACCAGCACGCCCTCGATCCGCGCCTGCGGGGCGGCGGCGCGCACCCGGTCCAGCATGGCGTCATGCGCCACGGCCACGGCGGCGGCATCGGCCAGTTCCAGCACCACGCCGCCGACCTCGGTCTTGTGCGGCAAGTCCGGCGAGACGATCTTCAGCACCACCGGGAAGCCCAGCGTAGCGGCAGCCTGGGCTGCCTCGGCGGCGCTTTGCACCACGTGTTCCGGCAGCACCGGCACGCCGGCAGCGGCCAGCGCCCGCTTGGCCGCGGCTTCGGTGCGCAGGGTGGCGGCATCCAGCGGCGCGGCGGGCGGCAGTGGCACCGGCGGGCGCAGCGGGGCGCGGCGGGCTTCCGCCAAGGTGCACAACCCGGCCAGTGTCGCGGTGCTGGCGTCCACGCCATCCACCACCGGCATGCCCTGCGCGGTCAGTTCCGCCACCGCCTCGGCCGGGCCGTGGACCGAAAGCATCAGCAGCTTGTCCGGGTGCTTAACCCGCATCGCCGCCAGCGCCGGCATGAACACGCCGCGCAGCCGGGGCACGTACAGCGAGGACGCCAGTTGCAGCAGCAGCGTGTCGCAGTTCGGGTCGTCCAGGATCGCCGCCAGGATCTCCACCAGCACTTCCGGCCGGGCGCCCATGGTCGCGGTGGCGTCCACCGGGTTGCGGGCGGAGGCGAAGGGCACCTGCGCCAGAATGCGTTGCTGCGTCGCCGGCTCGGGCGTGGGCAAGGCCAGGCCAACCTGGGTTGCGGCATCGGCCAGCATCACGCCGAAGCCACCCGAGGCGGTCAGCAGCATGGTGCGCCGGCCGCGCGGCAGCGCCTCGCCGCACACGGCGGCGGCGTGGCCCAGGTCCAGCAGCGCCTCCACGCTGCGCACGCGCACCGCGCCGGTGCGGGCGAAGACGGCGTCGAACACCGCGTCGCTGCCGGCCAGCGCGCCGGTATGGCTGGCGGCGGCGGCCTGGCCGGCTGCGGTGGAGCCGATCTTCAGCACCACCACCGGCTTGCCGGCCTCGCGCGCCATTTCCAGCGCGCGCACCAGGCGGGGCGCGTCGCGGCAGGTCTCCAGCACCGCCAGCACCACCTTGGTCGCGTCATCCTGGGCCAGGAAGCCAATGGCGTCGGCGATGTCCACGTCGCATTCATTGCCGGTGGTCAGGAAGCGGCTGACGCCGATGCCGCGCTCCCGCGCCAGCAGCATGGTGTAGCTGCCGAGGTTGCCGCTCTGCGAGGCGATGCCGAGCGAACCCACCGGCGGCAGCGCGCCTTCCAGCACGATCGAGAAGGTGGCGATGCTGCGTTCCGCCACGCTGACCGCGCCGAGGCAGTTGGGGCCGAGGATACGCATGCCCGTCCGCGCGGCGATGGCGCCGAGCGCCGCCTGCGCCGCCTCACCCTCGGCGCCCAGTTCGGCGAAGCCGGAGGAGAACACCACGCAGGCGCGGGTACCGCGGGCGGCGCAATCCTCCAGCGCCTGGTGGGCGTGCTCGGCCGCGACTGCGATGATCGCCAGGTCCGGCGCCTCCGGCAGCGCGGCCAGGGAGGCATAGGCGGGCAGGCCCTGCACTTCCGTGGCGCGCGGATTCACCGGGTAGATCGCGCCGGGGAAGCCGAAGCGTTGCAGCAACTGCACCGGGCGGCCGCCGATCTTCGTCGGGTCCTGCGAGGCCCCGACGATGGCGATGGAGCGCGGCCGCAGGATGGCGTCCAGCCCGGCCCCTGGCGCGGGCCGTTGCGTGCTCACCATGGCGCTTCCTCCTTCGGCTGACCGTTCGGTCAGGGCCAGCCTATCCCTCGGGCTGGCCGGGCGGCAAGCCCTGGTCCGGCGCGCGCAGGCCGCTGAAGATCATGTCGAAGTATTCCGCCGCCACCTCCGGCGCCGCCAGGCCCTGGTCCGGCTTGTGCCAGCGGTGCATCCAGTTCAACGAGGACAGCACCAGCCGCCCGGCCAGCGGCACGTCCAGCGGCCGGATTTCGCCGGCCGCGATGGCCTGCTGGATCAGCGTGCGGACCAGCCCCTCGTAGCGGTCGCGCCACAGCATGCGCTCGGCATGGCGGCGCTGCTGCGGGTCGTTCCAGAAGGCGGTGGTGGAGGCGATCCAGGCCCAGCGGTAGCGCTGAAAGTATTCCCCGGTGGCGACCATGAAGGCGCGCAGCCGCACCGAGGCGGTGGCGCCCTCCGGCAGCCGCGCCTCGACGAACTGCACCAGCTCCCGCGTGGAGCCGAGCGTGATGCGGGCGAAGATCTCATCCTTGTCGGCGAAGTGGTGGTACAGCAGCGACTTGGAGATGCCGCAGGCCTGGGCGATGTCGCGCATCGAGGTGCCCTCGTACCCCGCCGTGGCGAACAGCCGGGCCGAGGTGGAGAGGATCTGCAGCATCCGCTCGGTGGCCTCGCCGCCTTCCACCTGCGGCGGCAGCGCCTGGTCTTCCGGCATCCAGCACCCCCAAGTTGACCGAGCGGTCAGGGTCCGGCATTTCCGTGGTCGAGGCAATGCTGGGCCGAACCGCTGACCACCCCGGGCAGGGCTTCCACCAGGAAGTCCAGGAAGGCGCGGGTCTTGGCCGGCAGCAGCGCCGCCTGGCGGAACACCGCGTAGATGCCCTGGTCGAATTCGGAATTGGTCACCTGCCAGCCCGGCAGCAGCCGCACCAGGCGCCCGGCGGCGAGTTCATCGCGCACCGTGTAGTCGTCCAGCAGCGCAACGCCGTGGCCGAGCAGCGCCAACTGGCGCAGCGCCTCGCCGTTATTGGCGGTGAGGCGGGCGGCGATACGCAATTCCTGCAACGCGCCCGCCGCCAGGAAGCGCCAACTCACCTCGTCGGGGCCGAGCCAATAGGTCAGGCAGTGCTGCGCCAGCAGGTCGCGCGGCTGCAGGACCGGCGCGCTGGCCGCCAGGTAGCCCGGGCTGGCGACCAGGATGCGTTCGCTGCGCAGCAACAGGCGCTGCATCAGCGGGCCGGCCGGCGGCGCGCCGATGCGCAGCTCGATGTCGATCTCGTCCTCGGCCAGCCGGGCGGGGCGTTCCGCCAGGCGCAGCTCCACGCGCAATTCGGGGTAGCGGGCCTGGAAGGCAGGCACCAGCGGCGTGACCACCCGCAGGCCGAACATGGTGCGGGAATGCACCCGCACGGTGCCGACCGGTGTGGCCTGCAAGGCGGCGGCCGCGGCCTCGGCGGCGGCGATGTCCTGCAATATCGGCTCCAGCCGGGCCAGGTATTCGCGCCCGGCCTCGGTCAGCACCAGGCTGCGGCTGGTGCGGTTGAGCAACTGCGTGCCCAGCGCGGCCTCCAGCGCCGCGACCTGGCGGGAAACCGAGGCCGGCGACAGCCCGGCACGGCGGCCCGCGGCGGAGAAGCTGCCTTCCCGCACCGCGGCCACGAACAGCTCCATCGAATGCAACCGGCCCATGCCTCGCCTTTACGAAAACCGCAAAGATACCTCTCGGCCATAGCATGTTGTTGCGAAGCTTGCCCAGGCGGTAGCCTGCGTGCCAACCAGAGGCGCCAGCCTCGGCGGATCAGGGAAGGGAATGCGCGCCATGGAATTCGGCATCTTCATCCTCATGCAGCAGCGCGGCTATCATCAGACCTCAGCCGAGGTGCTGAACTGCGCGGTGGAGCAGACGGTGCTGGCCGACCAGGCCGGTTTCGACAACGCCTGGTACGCCGAGCACCACTTCTCCAACTACGGCCTCGGCGCCTCGCCGCTGATGATGATCGCGCATGTCGCCGCGCTGACCAAGCGCATCCGGCTGGGCAGCGGCGTCTGCATCCTGCCGATGTACTCGCCGGCACGGCTGCTTTCCGAGATCGGCTTCGCCGACACGCTGAGCAGTGGCCGGCTCGACCTCGGCATCGGCTCCGGCTACCAGAAATTCGAGTTCGACCGCTTTGGCGTGGATCTCGCCGAGGCGCCGGCGATCTTCCACGAGTTCCTGGACGTGCTGAAGCTGGGCCTCACGGAGCGCGCCTTCAGCTACGACGGCAAGCACATCCAGATGCCGCTGACCTCGATCAGCATGCGTACCGTGCAACAGCCGATGCCGCCGATCTGGATCACCTCGGCCAATGCGCAGACCCAGGCGCGGGCGATCCGCGAGGGCTACAACCTGTTCGTCACCGCGTTGCTGAACGGGCAACAGCGCCTGCAGGAAATCCGCGACCAGCTTTCCGGCGTGGCGGCCGGCGAGGGTCGCAGCATCGACGACTGCCGCTTCGCCCTGCTGCGCTGCGCCTTTGCCAGCGACAACGCCGCGGAGATCGACAGCTACCTGGACAGCGCCCGCTATTCGCGCCGCATCTCGGAGGCGCTGAAGTTCCGCCGAGCGCAGTCCGATGACGGCTTCCTGGTGCGCGAGGAGCCGAGCCCGAACGACCTGAGCTTCGAGCAGATGCGCGCCAACCTGCCGGTGGGCGGCGTCAACCAGGTGGTGGACCGCATGCTGCACGAGATCAGCATCCTGAAGCCGAAACACATCGCCATCCAGACCCAGATCGGCGACTTCGACCACCGGACGATGATGCAGCAGATCGAGCTGTGGGGCAGCCGGATCATCCCCGATATCAGGCGTGCCCTGGGGGTGGCGGCGCCGCGCGTCGCGGCCTAGCCTCGGCGGTAAAAGGGGAGGAAAAGATGCAGCATCCGCAGGGACGCCGCGCGCTGGGCGCACTGGCCATGGCCGCGCTGGCTGGCCGCGCCGGCGCGCAGGAAGCCTGGCCGGCACGGCCGATCCGGATCGTCGTCGCCTTCACCGCCGGCAGCGAGCCGGATATCCTGGCCCGTGCGCTGGCCCCAGTGATGCAGGCGCAGCTGGGCCAGCCGGTGGTGGTGGATAATCGCGTGGGCGCTTCCACCGTGGTCGCGGCCGAACATGTCTCGCAGCAGCGGCCGGATGGCTACACGCTGCTGCTGACCTCCTCCTCCACCTTCTGCGTTACGCCGCATCTGTTCGCCAACCTGCCGTTCCGCGCCGAGCAGTTTCAGCCGCTGACGCTGCTGATGCGCGGCCAGCTGGCGCTGTACACCGACCCCAAGCTGCCGGTGCGGACGGTGGCGGAGCTGGTGGCGCATGCCCGTGCGCTGCCGCAGCCCATGCCCTATGCCGCCAATGCCGGCCTGGTCTCCCACCTCTCCGGCGAGCGGCTGAAGCAGGAGACCGGCATCCAGCTGCTGGATGTTTCCTATCGCGGCACGCCGGCGGCGCAGCAGATGATGATGCGCGGCGACGTGGCGATGACCTTCGACGGGATCGCCGCCTATATCGGCCTGGTCCGTAACGGCGACCTCCGCGCCCTTGCGGTCACCGGTGAACGCCGCATCCCTGCCCTGCCCGAGGTACCGACGTTTGCCGAAGCGGGCTTCCCCGACGTGGCGCAGCCTTACTGGTATGGGCTGTTCGCGCCGGCGGGGCTGCCGGCGCCGGTGGCGGCCAGGCTGGTCAGCGCAACCCATGCGGCGCTGGCTGGCGCGCAGCTCGGCGAGCAAATGGTGGCCCAGGGTGCCGTGCTGCGCGGCAACCAGCCGCCCGAGTTCAGCGCCATGATCGACAGCGAACGCGAGCGCTGGGGCGCGCTGATTCGCCGCATCGGGCTTCGGCTCGGCTGAACCGGGATCAATGTGGGCGCCGGGTGAAGGAACTGTCGGCCACCGCCATCGACATCAGCGTCCGCACAGCCGGCGAACGGGTTGCCCGGGCACCGGCGCTTACATCGGCATCCGGCGGGTCGGTGGGCACGGTGCGCGGGCTCCCCTTGCGCGGCGTCGTTTCCAGCAAGACCAGCCGTAACCGATCACGTCCGTCAACGTGGTGGAAGTTGCTGCGAGTTCTGAGACGGTCACCACTCACGCGGCCATGGGTGGGATTTCGAGTGTTTCGTTGGTCTATGGCGGACTGAGCAACTCGGCCATGGCTTCGATGCCCATGTAGCGGTGCTGGAGTTGCCACTCGTCATTGGCTTCCAGCAGCACGGCGCCGATGAGGCGAATGATGGACGCCTCGTTGGGAAAGATGCCCACGGCATCGGCGCGGCGCTTGACCTCCTTGTTCAGCCGCTCCAGGCTTCCTGGATCACCGCCACCAGGGCCTTTTCGGAGGTCTTCCTGGGCTCGAGGAAGGGCGGGAAGTAGCTGCCCTGGCGCAGCTTGGGGATACGTAGCGCCAGCGAGCCCAGCCGGGTGTCGAGCGTGCGGTCACGAAAGCCGTTGCGGTAGGTCAGCCGCTCGCCGATGCGTTCGTGCCGCCCGGCGCCGATTCGTCCTTCCTACATCGGCCTCCATGATCAATTGCACCACCGCCTCGGCGGCGGAACGCAGGAAATCGGCATCACCGGTCTTTGCCAGCAGCTCGGCCAGCGGCAGTCTGTCGTCGGTCATCGGGTCCTCGTTCGGTTCGGTGTGGGGTGTCGCAACACCACCCTAGCCGCAGGAGCCGGTGACCGCCTCAAACCCGGCGGGGGGGTAAACCCACCCGCAACGATCAGCGAATTTCCACCACCAGCGCGGACGCTACCCCCCCAGTCGTGTCCCGGGTGATGGTGTAGGAGCACCGTAGCCCGGGCGCGTAGCGAAGCCCCAGGCGGAGCGGCCCGGGCGGCCACCGCAGTGATCCTTGGTAGGGTTTGGGTTGTCGAGACCTTCAACCTGAGACCAGGAAACCACCACGATGACCAATGACACGATGGCCCTGCGCGGGCTTTTGGAGAAGTCGTCCTACGCCGAGGCGCTGCGGGAGATGAGCGGCTTTGCTGCGGAGAGGCTGCTGGCGCTGGAGGTAGCCGGCCTGACGGGCGCCGCCCCTGGCGAACGCAGGGAAAGCCGGATCAACCAGCACAATGGCTACCGCGAGCGCGACTGACAGACCCGGGCCGGCACGGTGGAACTGCGCATTCCCAAGCTCCGGCGCGGCACGCAGCACCAGTCAGGGCAAGGCGGGCAGCAGCCGCGGCCAGTCCCGCGCCCAGCAGCAGCTGTGGCCGAAGGCCGGCACGTCGGAGAAGCGCGCCGGCGCGCCAGCCGGCAGCCGTAGCGCGAAGCCACGCAGCGCGGTGGCACCGGTCACCCGGTCCTCGGCGCCGGAGAAGTGCCATTGCGGCAGCCGGCCCAGCGCCGGCGCGGCTTCCCGCGCCGGGTCCAGCGCCCCAGCCATGGGCGGCAGGCGGTGGAAGGCCAGCCAGCCGGCGATATCGAGGTTGGCGGCCACCGTCACCAGCGCCGCCACGTCATCCCGCCGCGCCGCCAGCAGCGCCGCCAGCGCGCCGCCGCCGGAATACCCCACCAGCACCAGCCGCCGCGCCCCCAGCCGCGCCTTCAGCTGGCTCACGCCCGCATCCATCGCCGCCAGCGCCATGGGTGAGAAGCGCTGCGCCGTCCACACCGGGGCCGCGCAGTTGCGCCCGGGCATCACGTATTGGCAGGGCCGCCCCAGCCAGCCCAGCGCCACCCCGGCGGGATGCGCCAGCGCCAGGCGCAGCGCCACCGGGTCGGTCGGCGTCGGGTCGGGCGAGACCTCGGCCGGGCCGAGATAGGCCAGGCCGTCGCCTTCCAGGTAGATCACCGCCAACTCGCCGCCGCTGGGGCGGCGGGCGCTGGCCAGGTCGAAGCCGGGGGTGGCCAGCACCTCCCAGCGCCAGCCGGCCTGGGCGGCCAGCTCCGGCCCCAGACTGGCGCGCCCGGCACAGCCCGCCAGCAGCAGCAGCGCCAGCAGCGCGCTACGCAGCATCGCGCAGCGTGGCCAGCGCCTGGGCCATGGCCTGCACCACGCTGGGCCAATCCCCCGGGCGGGGCTGACGGAACAGCCGGTGGCGCGGGTACCAGGGCGTGTCGTTGCGCCCCAACAGCCAGCGCCAGTCCGGCAGATGCGGCAGCATCACCCAGGCGCAGCCGCCCGTGGCGCCGAACAGGTGCACCGGCGAGGAATCCACCGAAATCAGCACATCCACCACCTGGGCGATGGCGGCGGTGTCGTCGAAATCCTCGATCTCGTCGCTGGTCGGCGTCATCGCCATGCCCGCCGGCGGCGCCTTTGCCTGTTCGGCGGCCGGGCCCTTCTGCACCGTGATGAAGGAGACCCCGGGCATGCCCAGCGGCGCCAGGTCGGCCAGCGTCATGGAGCGGTTGGCGTCATTGTGGTGGGTAGGCCGCCCGGCCCAGCACAGCGCCACGATCGGCCGCGGCAGCGGCGCCAGGCGTTCGCGCCACTTCGCCACCCGCGCCGGGTCCGGCAGCAGGTAGGGCAGCGGCCCCGGCAGGTCCTCCAGCCTGAGGCCCAGCGCCTGGGGCAGGCTCATCATCTCGCAATGCAGGTCGAAGCGCGGCGGCAGGGTGCCGCGCGGCAGCATCTCGTCCACGCCAAGGCCGCTGCGCCGGGCGATCTCCAGCGTCTCGTGGTTCACCTCCAGCACCAGCCGGGCGCCGCTGCGGCGCTTGGCCTCCGGCAGCAGGCGGAGGAACTGGAAGGTGTCGCCATAGCCCTGTTCGTCGTGCACCAGCAGGGTGCGGCCGGGCGCCGGCTCGCCTTCCCAGCGCGGGCGCTGCACCAGGCGCTCCATCGCCTTGGTGTGGTCCAGGCTGTAGCGCCAGCGATATTCCCGCCAGCCGCGACGGAAATCCCCGGTCACCAGCAGGGTCTCCGCCAGGTCGAAGCGCATCGGCAGGTCGCCGGGGAAGTGGCGCACCAGCATGTCCTGGATCGCCTTGGCTTCCTCCATGCGGTGCAGGTGCTTCAGCAGCACCGCCAGGAAGCGCCACATCTTCGCCGGGCCGTTGCCGCCGGCCAGCACCTGCTGCAGCACCAGCGCCGCCTGTTCCACATGCCCGGCGGCGGCCAGCGCGCGGGACTGCTGGTCGGCCTCCTCCAGCGTCACAGGCCGAGCGCCGCGAGATGCGCGGCGTAGCGCTGGCCAAGGCCGATGCTGCCTGCGTCCAGCGGGGTGCGCAGCCGCCAGGCGCCGGTGCCGGCCACCCGGCCACGCCGCCGATGGAATTCCAGGCAGCCGGGGTGCCAGGCCAGGCCGAGGAATTCCAGCATGCGCCGCGCCTGGCCTTCCAGGTCGCTCACCACCGCCTCGTAGCGCACCTCCAGCCATTGCGCGGCGGGCAGCGTGGCGCGCCAGTGGTCCGCCAGCGCTGATGCTTCCCGCAGGTAGGCGCCGAGTTCGCCGGGTGCGTAGGCGAAGGGCAGGTCCTCCGCGAACAGCCGGGCATGGCAGGAAAACGCCAGGTCCCGCGCGTCCCGCCCCACATGGATGAAGCGCGCGGCCGGCAGGGCGCGGTGCAGCAGCCCGGCATGCGGCAGCGGCACCCGGTCCAACACATGGCGGCGGCCTTCCGCCAGCGGCCGCACCCGTGCCAGGTATTCGGTGCCCAGCGTTTCCGGCCGCGGCGCCAGCGCCGCGACATGCGGCAGCGCGCCGGCGCCGTGCAGGGAGGGATGCGCCGCCAGCACCTGTTCCACCAGCGCCATGCCGGCGCGCGGCAGGCCCAGGATGAAGACCGGCAGTGGGTCGGCCTCGCCAGCCACCTCTGGCACCTCCCGCGCCGCGCGCAGGCCCGCCGCCATGGCGTCGGCGTCATACCGCAGGGTGGCGCGCCTCAGCGCATTGCCGGCGCCCAGGTGATGGAAGCCACGGTCGTCCTCGCCCAGGTCCAGCAACGCCTTGCCCAGCGCGAAATGCAGCAGCAGGCGGTCCTGCGGCGCCTCGGCTTCCGCCAGCAGCAGCTCGACCTGCTCGGCGGCCGCCTCGGTCGCCGGCTGCATCTCCAGGCTGGCAAGCCACAGCGCGGCGTTGCGTGGATGCGCCGCCAGCGCGGCCGCCAACCCCTGCCGCGCTTCCGCCACGCGGCCGGTTTCCGCCAGCAGCGTGGCGTGGTTCAGCGCTGCCTTGGCCGCCGCCTGGCCACCAGGGGCCCGTGCCTCGGCGAAGGCGGCCAAGGCCGGCTCCACGCGCCCCATGTCGCGCAGGCACAGGCCAAGGGCATTGCGCGCCTCGTCGCTATGCGGCGCCGCCTCCACCGCGCGGCGGGCGGCGTCCAGCGCCGCTTCCGGTTGGCCCAGCGCCTGCATGACCATGGCCCGCGCCGCCAGCCCGATGCCATGCCCCGGCGCGAAGGCCAGCAGCCCATCCAGCCAGTGCAGCGCCTGGGCATGCCGGCCACGCGCGGTTTCCGCCGCCGCCAGGTTCACATAGGCGTCGGCCAGGCGCGGCTCGATGTCGATCGCCTCCTGCGCGTGCTCGGCGGCGCGGTCGTGCTCACCGCGGGCGTTGAGCAGGAAGGCCAGGTTGCTGTGCGGCTGGGCATAGCCCGGGCGCAGCGCCAGGGCGCGCTGCCAATGGCGCTCCGCCTCGGCCCCCAGGCCCAGGCGCAGGCAGGTATTGCCCAGGTTGTTCAGCACCTCCACGTTGTCCGGCTGAAGCGCCAGGCTGCGTTCCAGGCACTGGCGGCTCTCGGTGAAATTGCCGCGTTCCTGCAGGATGATGCCCAGGTTGTTCCAGGCCCCCGGCAGGGTGTTGTTCATCGAGACCGCGCGCCGCCCGGCCGTTTCCGCCTCCGCCAGCAGGCCGCGCTGGCGGCACATCTCCGCCAGGTTGGAGAAGTAGAGCGCCGGCGCCCGCGGCGCCTGGCATGCGGCACGGACATGCTGGATGGCAAGGTCCAGGTTGCCGAGACCATGCGCCATCAGCCCGAGCAGGTGCAGCGCGTCCGGCTGGCCGGGCCAGGCCGCCAGCACCTGCTGGCAGAGCTGTTCGGCCGGCACCAGGTGGCCGGCGTTCCAGTGCTGGTTGGCGCGCGACAGTGCGTCCTGCAGCGCCTGGACGGAGGAGAGGGAGGTGCTCAAGAAGCGGTCTCGGACATGGCCTTGCATGCTAGCCTGCCGCCGCCCGCGCTGCCAGATTTGGCGCAGGCAGCCGAAGGGAGATGAGGATGCACGAAGCCACCCCCAGCACCATGGCGCGGGATGTGCTGGGCTGGGCCCGGCGGGCGCCGCGCGCCGTTGCCGTCGTGGAAGGCAGCGCGCAGTACAGCTACGCCGAATTGGCCGAGCACACGGCGAAGCTGGCGCTGGCGCTGCGCGCCGCCGGGGTTGCCGAGGGCAACCTGGTGCTGGTGGAGAACAACAACCGCTATGTCCACCTGGTTGCGGTACTGGCGCTGGAAGTGCTGGGCGCCGTGGTTTCGTCCTGCTGGCTGTCGGACCTGACGGAGGACAACAAGGCGGTGCGCCACGCTGACCTGCTGATTGCCGAGAACCTGGGCGCCGGGGCGCTGGCAGGCAAGGCGCGGCTGGGGCTGGACCAGGGCTTCCTGGACGCCGCCATGTCGCCCCCCCTACCGGCGGGGTGGGAGGCGATGCTGGAGGCGCCCTCGCCGCTCAACGCCGGGGTACGGCTGACGCGGACCTCCGGTACCACCGGGGAGCCCAAGTACATGCTGCTGAAGCGCAGCCTGCTGGACAACTCGGTGCGGCATGCGCCCGCCTTTCTCAACATGCGCAACGATGTGCTGAACTTCATTGCCCTGCACAACTTCAACTTCCTGGGCACCTATGTGTTCGGCTGGCTGGCGCTGCGCTTCGGCGGCTGCATCTGCTTTTCCAGCCTGGAGGCCGCGCTGGCCGACGTGAATCGCTTCCACTTCAGCTACCTCAATCTGCTGGTCGGCGACGCCTCGCGCATCATCGCCGCGGCCGAGGCGCTGCCGGGGCACTGCAATCCGTGTTCCGTCTCGGTCATCGGCGGTGCCATGCCGCCGGCCATGCAGCAGGGCCTGTCGCGCCGCGTCGCCACTGAGTTGCGCAACGCCTATCAGGCCAACGAGGCGCTGGCGGTGGCGCGCTTCGACCGCAACGGCATCGGCGAGGTGCTGGCCGACATGGAGGTTCGCATCACCGGCGACGACGGGCAGCTACTGCCCGAGGGCGAGGCCGGGGTGATCGAGCTGCGGTCGCCGCGGGTGATCGACCGCTACGAATGGGACGAGGCGCTGACCGCCGAGCATTTCCTGCCCGGCGGCTGGTTCCGTACCAGCGACGTCGGCAAGCTGGTCGGCCCCGGGCAGCTGGTGGTGCTGGGCCGTCGCGACGAGATGTTGAACGCCGGTGGGGTGAAGGTGCCGCCACTGCCGATCGAGGAACGCATCCGCGCCCTGCCGGGGGTGACGGATGCGGTGCTGCTGGTGTTCGAGGACCAGTACGGCGCCGGCGAGCTGCATGTGGTGGTGGAACGCGCCGACCCCGCGCAGGACGCCACGATACAGAACGCCCTGCCGGACACGCTGCGCGGCTTCTACTATGGCGGCTTCCGCGTGCACTACGTGGCCAGGCTGCCGCGCACCGAAACCGGCAAGGTGCAGCGCCACATGGTGCGGGCGCAGCTGAACTGACGCCCTGGCGCATGATCGCCAGCCCGCTGGAGCGGCGATCATGCTCCGGCCGCTTTCGAGCGGCCGGTTCGCCGGTTGCGGCCATTCCGCCCTGGGGAACGCCGCCTCCGTCCGGACGCAGCTCATGCCCCAGAAGCCATGGAATTCAGCATAAAAATGCGTTCAGGTGATGCCACCTGAACGCATTCTGCTTCGGCCGATCAGGCCCCGACGGGTCGCCGCCGGACCCTGAGGCCCGGTGGCAACCGCTGGCTCAGAACGGCATGGAGACCCGCAGCAGGCCGGTATGGCCCTGGAAGTTGCTGCGCAGGTCGCCCTCATACGCCAGCCGCACCTGCACACCGGAAAGATGCGCCAGCGTCGCCGCCAGGTTCACCCGGGCGCCGTTTGCCGAGATGCGCTGCGTGGTGGTGGCGAAGCCCGTGCCGGCCAGCAGGCCGGAGGTGGGGATGGCGCCGTTGATGTAGTCGTGCGTCCAGGCCAGCTTCAGTTCTGGCGTCACCGGGCCATGCGGGGTCTGGAACTCGGTGGAGACGCGCGCGCCGATGTCGTGGGTCAGCGCGTCGACGGAACGGCCGAGCACCCGCAGGTTCAGCGCCCCGGCACCGGTCTCGGTGTAGCTGGTGCTGACGCTGCGGGCGTATTGCAGGCCCACCATCGGGGTCAGCGTCACCGCGTCCAGCTGGAACTCATGCCCGACGCCGAGCTTGGCGTGATAGACCTGCCCGTCATAGTTGGCGCGCGCCGCCGCGCCGGCGAAGGGGATGGCGCGGGTCTGGCGGAAGTCGACCACGCCAGCGCCGGCCTGGCCGTAGGCAAAGAGCCGCGGGGTGAACTGGTAGGTGCCGTAGCCGACGAACTGGACGGTTTCCTGGTTCACCTTGCCGCCGCTGCTGACGCCGTGCATCTCCGTGCGGGAGAACACGCTGCTGATGCCGGCGCCGAGCAGCAGGTTCGGCCGCGGCGCGTAGTCCAGGCCCACCATCATGCCAGCATGGCTGGTGCCGTATCCGTCCACCGTGCTGCTGGTGCCGCGGCTGGCGACGCCGCCCATCGCCTGGGCCCAGACACGCAGGCCGGTGGCCTCGGACCCCGCGGCCACGCCGGGCGCGCTGCCCGCGGAGGCGAAGCCGAGCTGATGCGCTTCCACCATGCTGCCGATGATGTTGGTCAGCAGGGAGAAGTTGAGACCATGGGGCGAACCCTGGAACGGCGCCGTGGAGCGCACCGCATCCTGTTGCGCCTTGCCGGAGGGCAGAGCGTCGATGGCGGAAAGCACGGAACGCTGGAAGGCCAGGGCTTCCGGCGTATTGCCGTTGGCCAGCAGGTCAAGCGTGCGGCCCATGGCGCCCGGCCGTGCGCCGGTAGCGTTGCCGATCTCGGTGTAGCTCACCTGGCTCAGCGTCAGCACCAGGTTGTAGTGGTCCGCCACCGTCTCGGTGCTGGCGGTCACCCGATAGCCGGTGGCCGTGGCGACCACGTTGGCATAGTTGGTGCCGGCGGGGGTGGCGCTGTCCACCACGGTGATGCGGGTATTGTTGGCCAGGCGCGGCCCGCCGAGCGGCAGCACCTGCACCGCGGCGCCGGCCATGCTGGCGGTGCCGGTCAGGTTCAGCCGGCCCGTGGTTTCCGCCGCCAGGGCGATGATAAGGTTGCCGCCGCTGGTCTGCACGTAGTTGCCGGTCAGTGCGACAGGGCTGGCCAGCAGCAGGTTGCCGCTATTGACCAGGTTGCCGCTGCCGCCATTCACCGTCACCGAGCTGACCAGTTGCTGGTTGCCGCTGGCCAGCACCAGGTCGCCGTTGAGGACGTTGATGGTGCCGCCGGTCAACGCGCCGAAGCTGGTGCCGCTGCCGCCGATGATGGTGAGGCTCTGGCCCTCCACCATGACGTTGCCGAGGATGGTGCCGGTGTTGGTGATCGGCCCGATCGACCCGCCATCGGTGCTTGAGATGGCGAAGTTGCCGCCGGTGATGGTGCCGCTGTTGCTGATGGCGCCGATGAAGCCGCCCTGGTTACCGATGCCGACGTCGGTGCCGGTGATGGTGCCGCTGTTGACGATGCTGCCGATGCTGGCACCGAACAGCGAGCCCAGGTTTGTGGGGGAGGAGTTGTAGATGCCGATGGAGCCGCTGATGGTGCCGGTGTTGATGATGGCGCCGATGCTGGCGCCGGGGGCCAGGACACCTGGCAGGATGGTGCCGAAGTTGCCGATGCCCCAGCCGCCGGCGCCGCCATCCGAGATCAGGCCGCTGTTGATGATGGTGCCGATGCTGGCGGCCGGGTTGGTCTGCGTCAGGTTGCCGTTGATACCGAAGTTGCCGACGCCGGCGGTGCCACCGGTGATGGTGCCGGTGTTGGTCAGGGTGCCGATGACGGCCGAGCCGGTAACGGTGTTGCCGAAGCCGACGTTCAACACGCCCATCGCGCTGCCGGAGATCAGGCCGCCATTGGTAAGCGCAGTGATGGTGGCGCCGCTGCCGACGCTGCCAACGCTGCCGCTGACGGTCCCGCTCAGGTCCATGTTGCCGACGCCGAGGAAGGCGCCGTTGATGGTGCCGGTATTGGTCAGCGCGCCGATCGTGGCGCCGCCAGCGATGCTGCCGCCGATGGTGGACCCGACCGCGACGTTCAGCAGGCCGATGCCGCCATCGATCAGGCCGGCATTGTTCAGCGCGGTGATGGTGGCCCCGCCGGCGCTGGTGCCGGATCCGATCGCCGCGTTGATCACCGAGACGGTGCCGCCGCCTGCGATGGTGCCGGTATTGGTCAGCGTGCCGATGAGGCCGGCATAGTTGCCGATCACCGCTACGCTGCCGACGACGGTAACGAGGCCAGAATTGTCGAGCAGACTGATGGTGCCGAGCGCATTGGCGATGGCACCGCCGTTGCTGAAACCACCACCGGTGCCATCGCCGACGATGGTGCCGGTATTCACCAGGCTGCCGATGGAGCCGACCGCATTGTAGACGCCGCCGCCGATCAGCCCGCTGTTGTTGATGCTGCCGATGAACGCGCCGAGCGACGGGGCCAGGCTGGCGCCGACCGTGTCGCCGACGTTGAAGATGCCGGCGGCGCCGCTGATGGTGCCGGTGTTGACGATGGCGCCGATGCTGCCGAAGACGCCCCCGATGCCGATGGAGTTGACGACACCGGCCGTGCCATTGCCTTGGATCGAGCCGGCGTTGTTGATGCTGCCGATGGTGTGGCCACTGACCTCGATGCCCGAGGTGCCGATGACGGTGCCGCTATTGATGATGCTTGTGGCGTTGCAGAGGGCGGCGCTGAGGCCGGTGACGGTGCCGCCTCCCAGGGTGACCCCGGCGCCGATCGAGACCGAGCCGCCATTGGTGACAGCCGATGCCGTGTTGCTGCTGATGTTCTGCGCCGTGGGCGTACATGACGATAACGCCTCGGCCCGCTGGATGCCGCCGACCAGCATGGCCAGGCCTGAGGCCCCCGCCAGCAGCAGCAGGCGGAATTCGGAACGGGGGGATGTGTCCAGCATGAGTTTCGAGCCCGGCGGTTCTCTTTAGCCAAAATTATTGCCATATGTAACGCAACCTGTCGATACCCCAATGTCCGTCGTCGAAAGCTTTGAGGCAGCGGAGGCGTTTGGTTAACGGAGGCTCTCGCCCATCTGGTGTTGAGGGTACCGGTCGCTGGTCCGTGCCGTGCTGCGGCGCCTCGGGATCCTGGCGCACCCCACCGCCAAAGGCTTGGTCCTGTCACCAATCTGGGCGGCGCTGCTGGAAGCCTGCCCAGACAGGTATCAGGGCATGCGGTTGCGGCGGTTCATGGCCTATTGCACCGCGCACGGGATCGAGCCGCAGCAGGTAAACAACGCGACCGTGGCCGCCTTCCTGGAAGCGACGAAGGCGGAGCGCCTCATCCGCAATCCCTTTGACTCAGTGCGAAGGGTCGCCGCCGCCTGGAACTTGGCCGCGCGCAACGTGGCTGGCTGGCCGCAGACCCCACTGCAGGCTCCCTCGGCCGAGACCCGGCAATACGCCTTGCCATTCTCTGCCTATCCCACGCCGCTGCAGCAGGAGATCGAGCAGGCGCGTCAGCGCATGTCGCCGGCGGCCAGCGACAGCCTATACACGGCGGCGGGGCCGATCCGCCCGCTCAAGCCGCGGACCGTCGAGACCCGCATGACCTCGCTACGCCTGATCCTCGGCGCCGCGGTGCATTGTGGACTCCCGAAGGATGAGCTGACATCCCTCAAGCTGCTGGTCGAGCCTGCCACGCTGAAGGCGATTCTCGATTGGTTCTGGCGCCGGGCCGGTCGCAATGTAACCGACCACACCGGCCAGATCGGCGAGACGCTGCGCATCGTCGCCAAGTACCACCTTGGCATCAGCGGGCAGCGGCTGGACGAAATCACGCGCCTCTGCCGGGCGGCCAAGCCGCCCAAGCGCAGCCGCATGACGCCTAAGAACGAGCGCCGGCTGGCCACGCTGGAAGACCCCCGGGTCTTTGCCTGCCTGCTGCACTTGCCCGCCGTGGTGATGGCGGAAGCCAATGCGCTCCTTGAGGCCGGCGATAAGCAGGAGGCCGCATGGTTGGCCGGCATCGCCGCGGCGATCGAGATAGAGTTGCGCTGCCCGATGCGCTGCGAAAACCTGACCCATCTTCGTCTCGGCGAGCAGGTCGTGCAATTTTCTGGCAGCCAGCGCTTCTCGCACTTCCTGATCGGCGGCGACGAGGTGAAGAACGAGACACCGATCACCTGGCCCATCGCCGCCGACACCTCTGCGCTGCTGGACGAGTACTGCCGCAAGTTCCGGCCCTTGCTGAAGCACGCCGGCACCAGCTGGCTATTCCCCAACCGTGATTACGCCGACCGGCCACGGGCACCGGGTGGGCTTTCCGCCAGTATCAGCGCGGCGATCCACAAGTACATCGGCGTCGAGATGAATTTGCATCTATTCCGCGCCTTTGCCGGCGCGCAGATCCTGGCAGAGAACCCAGGGGCACTCGAGGATCTGCGCCTGGTGCTCGGCCATCGTGGCCTGGAGACGGCGTTAAATTACTACGCGACCTTCCAGCCGAAGGCGGCGGCACAGCGGCTGAACGCACTGACCACCCGCAAGCGAGTGGAAACCCGCAGCCTGGCCGCGGCCGCCTTTGCCAGGCAAGGACTGCGTCTCCCGCCCCGGAGGCGCGCATGAAGCCCCGCCTGTCACTGCCGCTGGCTCTGTGGCCAGAGGCCGATCGCCAGGCTTGGGCGCGGGCCACCACTCCGCCGGACAGCCTCTTTGATGCCGGCTACGCGGCCTCCCGGCTAAGGCCGCGTAGCCTACAGATCCTGCTGGAGGTGTATGGGCTCTGGCTCGATTACCTGCATCGGCAAGGCTCCCTCGACACCAGCGGTATGGGACTGGTCAGCCCGGAGAGGCTTGACAGCTTCGTCGCCGACCAGCGCAGCCGCGGCAACAACAACAGCACCCTGGCGAAGCGGCTCGGCAGCCTGCACGCCGCGCTGAAGCTGTTGGCTCCGGGGCGGGATTTCTCCTTCATCCTGCGGCCCGGCGGGGTGCCGGTATCGCGGGCGCTGCCGCATCGGCCGCGCCGGGTTGATACCGTCCCCAACCAGGTGCTGTTCCAGCATGTGCTGGCGCTGCATGAGGCCGGCCTGGCCGGGAATGCCTATGCGAAAGGGTACGCAGCGCTCCGTGACGCCGCGGTGCTCGGCATCCTGGTCACCCTGGCGCCAAGGGTGAGGTCTCTGTCCGCCATGCGCCTGGGCCAGCACATCCGAAAAGTGGACGGCGTGTACCAGCTTACCTTCGAGGCCGAGGACATGAAGGCGCACGATCCCCTGGCCTAGCCGAAGGCGTTGAGCGTAGTGCACACGAAGCCGCGGATCGGCGTCTCGTTCTCGCGCGGCAGTTCAGCGAGGGTGATGACCTCGTCGACGATGCCGGGCAGTTCGAGACCGGTCTTGCTGCCCTCGACCTGCAGCGAGAAGTACGGCCGATTGAAGTCGTCGAGTTGCTTGTTGAGCAGCACGCCCTTGATGCCCCGCTGCTCGGCCATGCGCTGATCAGCGGTGATGATGCGGAAGCCGCCGGGCGGCCGGCTGTCGAAGGGCGCGCTCACTTGCGGCGCTCCTCGAAGCGCACCGCGGCTTCGACCGCCAGATCTGCGCCGCGGGCAGCGCTACGGCGCGCGCGGTCGTGCAGCTGCTTCATGGCGCTGACGCGGCGGAAGATCGCGTCCGCTTCGTCGCCAAGCACCTGGATAGCAAACGCGACATCATCCACCGTCGCGTCGGTGATCGCCTTGCTCAGCGGCTGGCCATATTCCCCGAGCTCGCCGGTGCGGAAGCTATCCGGCAAATCGGCCATCGAATAAGAGGACTCGCGGAGCCGCTGCAGCGGCGTGGTGGTCTTGAACATGAAGCGTGACTCCTGTGTCGTCGCGCTCGCGTTCCGTCGGTGATGGTGCTGCCGGGCCCCGACGCGGCGGAGCTGACCGTCCTGGTATTTCCGCCTCGCGGCGGTGTTGCATTCCCAGGAAGACCCGGCAGGAAGGCCGGGTCTGATCAGGCAGTGGCGTGCGCCTGGGGGCGGTTCGCCGTGCTGCTGCGCGTCTGGCGGGATTCAAAAGCCTCGATCTCGTCGAGCCGGTAGAGCACGCGGCCGCCGATCTTGAGGAAGCGCGGGCCCTCGCCGATCCAGCGCCAACGCTCAAGCGTGCGCGGACTGATGCTCCAGCGGCGTGCCAGTTCGGTCTGGGTGACGTGGGTTTTGGTCATCGCTATCTTCTCCGCGTCGTGTCGAACGACTGCGGGGAAGATGCGGGAGGGGCAGGTAGGGGCCGGGTAGGAGCCAGGTAGGAGCGAAGGTAGGAATCGAAGAATTAGGTGGCAGACAGCAAAAAGCCGCCCAGAGGGCGGCTTTCGGCGAAGAGGCGCGTACGCTGGTCAGTAGAACATCCAGCAGCGCCCGCCCTTCTCTGCGATGAACTCGCGCCAGTCCTCGCGGCCCGAGAACGCCTTCTCCAGCGTGTTGACGCTCGCACTGTATTCCGCCGATTCTAAGACCTGGGCCGTCACGCAGGCCGGGTCACCTATTTCAAAGGCAGCATAAAGGGTGCGGATGACCGCGCGCTGCTTCACGCCGGGGAAGTGATAGGTCTTCTTTCCAACGTAGACCACGCCGCCTTCTCCCGCGATGGAGATCAACTGATCGCCGCGTGGTGCGCCGCCGCTGACACGGGCGGCGAGAATAGCCGGATCGACGACGAGCGGATCGGCGGCCAGGGCGACATCGCGCAGCGCGACGATGCTGTGCCCGAGATGGATCTCCTTCTCCAGACGATGCGTCGGCGTCAGGCTGAGCACGATGCGCAGCCCCGGCGCTGGCCGCCTGCGGATAGCCTCAGTAAAGGAAGCCCAAACTGCGCGGTCGGTCAGGCGACGGGTAATCCACAGCGGGACCCGCCGGCTCTGACCCGGAAGTCTCACATCACCCATTTCCCATAGGTGCTCCGGGATGATCGGCGTGCAGGGGATGGTCTTGGCGGCGTAGAGCCCGGCGACGACGCGCGGCAGAAGTGCATCGAAGTTCAGGCGGTAGCTGATGAGCCGGTCCTCAGGCACCGCAACCCAGCCGACATTGGGGCTGAAATAGCCCCAGTTCTGGTCCTGCGGTGACCAAGTGACGGACACCGGTGCGTCGTCATGATCTGCGAGCGAGACAGCGGCGAAGTCTTGGCCGTCCTTCTGCAGCAGGGCTGAGCCGTCGAACTCGGCCGCCGCGGCTTCGAACTCGTCGCGAAGGACGGCGCTGGATATCCGCGCCGTCGGCGTGGCCGCGATGGCCAACACGAGGTCGGCCGCGGCACGGGTGAGTGCCTTGCCCACCTTAGATGTCCTGCTGCAGGCCCCAGCGACGCAGGTACTTCTCGCCGATCTTCCGCTCGCGCTCGATGCAATCCTTGAGATCGCAGCCATGCGGCTTGGTGATCGTCAGCGGCAAGGTCTTGCCACGGCTGGCCCCCGCCTCTGGCTTGAAGCAGATGGTGAACCGCACCTGGGTGATGGTCCACCCGCCAAGGAGCGGGTTGTTGTCCCCGAAGCGCTGCGCGGCCATCTCCCAGATGGTCATCTTCAATTCGCGCATTGCCTCCAGCGTGACGCGCTCGCCCGCGCCATCGATCGGCTTCAAACGGAGGAGGTTCACGCGCACGCTATCGATGTTGTCGGCCAGATCGGTGGGGAAGCTGAACGGCTGCGCTAGCACGTCGAGATTGAAGTGCCGCACCGGCACGCGGTCCTGCTTGAACTCCTTCGCCAGCAGGTTACGAGCGAACAGCCGGACCAGGTCGACGCGGCTGTGGCGATCCTGGGCGACCACCTCGATGATGCCCGACGCGGGCTCATAAGTCATTGCTGCCTCGAAGACCGGGCGGCGCGGGCGGCGATCCAGCGTCCCCGCGACGAATTCCAGGAAGTCGTCGGGGCGTCCCTCGCGATAGACGGTGGCCTGGATCAGGTGCCGATCCTCCCCCTCGAAGCTCGGTCGATACCGGTCAAAGATGTCAACATGCACATGGGGGGAGCGGAAATGAGCCTGGACCTCCGCCTTAAAGGCGTCGACGGAGACCTGGTCGCGCTTCAGGGCCTGGCCGACCGGCCCCATGAAGCCGTCCCACATGCGGCTACGCCGGCGCTCATCGCTAAAGCGGCCCTCCTCGGCATGGCGAAAGCGCTCAGGATAGTTGAGGAAGGTCTGCAGCGCGCGTTCATGGGCGTTGGCCATGGCGTCGAGCCAGGCGCGATTCCCGGTGACATTGTAGATGGCCGCCTCGCCCACCTCGTCGGACATGGCCCCGACCCGGTCGACGACGGTGATAAGCCTGTCGTGCTCCAGGTCGCTCATCTGGTCGACGGCACGCAGCAGCGGCTTGATGACCTCGGCCTCCGGCGCGGCCCAGTTCACCGGTGGGTCGAGTTGGAAGGCCTCCCGCTCAAAATACGACTGGAGAGCAGCCTTGGGAGTGTGACGGATAAAGGTGGCGACGGCAGCCATGAACTTCGCTCCTTTCGGGCTTGCGAGAATCGAAGTTCGTTATCACGAACTTCTGCGCAAGAGGTAGGGATTGCGCATACCGCGTGTCAAGCATAATCAGTTCGGAAAACCGAACCCGACCGATCGAGGGAGAGATGCTTTGCCGACGCCCCTAGGGGACCGTATTCGCGAGTTGCGGCGCAAGCAGGGTCTGACGCTGGAAGGCCTCGCAACGAAAATCGAATCTAGCAAGAGCTACGTTTGGGAGATCGAGAACAAGGACGTTGCGCGCCCCTCGGCAGAGAAGCTCAGCCTGATTGCTGCGGCGCTGGAAACTACGACGGATTACCTACTGGGCACGGAAGCGGTGACGCAGGCCGACGCGACCGACGTAGCGTTCTTCCGGCGATATCAGGACATGGAACCGAAGGCTAAAGAGAAGCTTCGCGAGATGCTCAAGATCCTGGACGATAAGTCCTCATGACCGGGCGCACTACGAAATCTGCAACCAGGGCGGCGACCGACCTCTCGCGCGTAATTGCCTCCGTGCTTGGTGAGGCACGCTTCCCGATCGACGTCGAAGCCTGGGCTGTGGAGGTGTCGCGTCAGCAGCCCGACCCGATTGAGACGATCCAAAAAGTCGCCATCGACGGGTTCGACGGCATGCTGCGTCCCCATCCCAAACGTCGGGCGTGGCAGATTCTTTATGCCGAGCAGCCGCGATACCCAGGTCGGGAGCGGTTCACCCTGGCGCACGAATTTGGACACTACCTGCTGCATCGACAGGATCTTCAGTCTGGAGGTCGCGCGGATGCCGCCCCCGGCGAGGAAGCCGAATACCGATGCCTGCCGCTCCACAACGATCGGTGGAAGGAGCAGGAGGCGCGCCGCGAAGAAGAGGCCGACACGTTTGCCTGCCATCTGCTGATGCCGTTCGACGACTACCGCGCCCAGTTGGGTGATGCGGAGATCTCTGGCGCCCTTCTGGCGCACATCACCGATCGCTATGGCGTCTCGCTGACCGCGGCGGTGCGGCGCTGGATCGAGTTCACCGACAAACGCGCCGCAATGGTCGTGGCGCGCGATGGCTTTGCGCTGTGGGGGCGCGCCAGCAAGGCGGCATACCGAAGCGGCATTTTCATCAACTCTGGCCTGGAGATCCCGGAGAAGTCGCTGGCCGGCATGGGTAAGGGTGGATCGCTGGCGACGACCAGTCGGCCGACCTCGCTGCCTTCGGGGGTGTGGACCTTTGCGCGGGGCTCCGAACCGGTGAAGGAACTGACCTTCATCGCCGAGCGGCTTGGTGTCTCGCTCACCATCCTGCAGTTCGAGCAGTACAGTGGCTATCGGCTGGAGGAGGACGAGGAACCCTGGGACAGCTATGATCAGTTCGTTCGCCCTTCGGAGGATCGATGATGGCTCAGCGGAGTACAGCGAGCACAGGGCCGTCAGGGGCGCTTCGTCCCTCTTCGTTGCAACGCTGTGGTTTCACGGCATGATGGATGGCCATGCCTGACGTCCAAACGATTGTGCAGCTCAGGGTGACGCTGCTCGAAATCGAGCCGGCAATCCGGCGACGCTTGCTCGTGCCGCAGAGTACGACGCTCGCCGATCTGCATCATGTCATCCAGGCCGGGTTCGGCTGGACGGACAGCCACCTCCATGAGTTTGTCATCGGGGGCCTCCGTTTCGGCGATCCAGACCTGATGGAGGACGCCTTCGAGGACGACCCCAGGATCCTGTCCGCCGCAGACGTTCGTCTCCGTGACTTCGGGCCCGGTGCTGAGCCCTTCCTCTACGTCTACGACTTCGGTGATAACTGGCAGCATCAGGTTGAGATCGAGGAGCGCTCCCTAGCGGAGGCTGGCCGGAAATACCCTGCCTGTATCGCCGGAGATCGCTCGGGCCCGCCCGAGGATGTCGGCGGCGTTACTGGCTACCGAGAGTTTCTCGAGGCCTTTCATGACAAGGCGCATCCAGACCATCGCTCGCTACGTCAATGGGCGGGAAGAAGCTTCGGGCGCGAGGTGTTCGACCTGGAGAAAGCGGATCGGGCCGTGAGATCTGCCGTCCGTGCGGCTCGCCGCCGTCAGGCAACCCGCGGATAATGCGCTCGTTTGGCGCCAATCAATGGATAGTTGGCGGCTTCTCGAACACGAAGCATTCGATGCCGTCCTTTGCGACCGTGGCGACGACTTCTGCCAGGGCATCCTCTTCGGTAGCGAACGGCTTGTCCCAGGTCGTGGAGCCGTCGGCCTCATTAATGACTTCGAGCCACCAGTGACTCTCGTGCTCGAGGCGAAAGATCGAGACACGGATAGTCACGCCGTCACGTGTGATTTCGCGGCAAAGGTCGGAGTGGATGATGTTTGGGTCGTCTTCCATCGCGGGGCCACACCAGGTGATCGTTGAAGACCAGGATAGCCAATCTCGCGCGCGCCGTCTCGGTGAGGAGGGGCGCTTCCGGCGTTGAGAGGCGGCGTGGGGCGCGCTTCCGCGGCCTCCGAGGATACGCAGGGTTTCGCGCCCTCTTGCTTCCACAGTGCTTCCGGGATTCGTTTCGCTTCCGGGCCTTGGAAGCACGAAACCCGCCAACCTTTTGAGTTGACGGGTTTTTTGGGATGCGGGGACAGGATTTGAACCTGTGACCTTCAGGTTATGAGCCTGACGAGCTACCGGGCTGCTCCACCCCGCGGTGGTAACGGTTACAGGATATCGAGCGAGCATCCGGCCTGGTGGCCCGGCGGCGACCGACTCTCCCGCATCTTG